>NZ_SSMG01000270.1 GCF_009873615.1 Photobacterium lucens | reverse complement strand
AAACCTAAATAGCGGTCACAAAAATCATGAAAAACCACCTCTTGATTACTCATACAAATACGGTGAAATTTAAACTGGCAATTTATGCATAAGCTGTAGATTTAAAAAGCAAAGTTAACACTTGGGCTTAGTCGCAATGAGAATGGTTATACTTGACGAACATCACATCTTAGTTCACAATCCCAACTAACTTAAGGCTTTAATAAACTATGATTTTCATTAATCATCCTAAGTTTAACTCATTGAATATTAATGAATTAGCATTATCCTCATAGATTTATTATCACTTCTAATAAGTATCTACTACCAGATATGATTAATAACAGACACAACATTAGGGTTATCGACTCCCTGCTTGATACCGATGCTTATAAACTGCATATGCAGCAGGCTATTTTCCATCAATACCCAGACGTTGAAGCTGTGGCTGAATTCCACTGCCGAAGCGAAGAAGATCTACGCCCATACTCTCAAGAGATCAAAGATCAAATCGCAAAAATCGCAGCACTTTCTTTTACTGAAGATGAGATCAACTACCTCTCTACACTGTCTTTTTTCAGTGCTGATTATCTTGAGTACTTACGCCACTTTCAGCTAAATGCAGACGATGTAACTATTGATGATTCTGGCGAACAACTAGCTATTACTATTCGTGGTAAATGGCTTGATGTGATCTTATGGGAAGTGCCGCTTCTTGCCATTATTTGCGAAATCCGTTGTGCGCATCTATACCCTGATGCAACACCTGCAGATGCGATCGAACAATTAAAACAGAAAATTGCACGTTTTTACCGTAATGCAGAAGACACCGATTTAAGTGAATTTGCGCTGGTGGATTTCGGTACACGACGTCGTTTCTCTAAAGCCGTTCATCATGAAGTTGTTGATTATTTAAAAGACAACATGCCTGAGTTTAAAGGTACGTCTAACTACTACCTTGCATTTACACGTAACCTAAAACCTGTTGGTACTCAAGCCCATGAATGGTTCCAAGCTCACCAACAATTATCAGGTGAGCTTGCCGATTCTCAGCAACTTGCATTGAATCGTTGGTTACAAGAATACCCGAATGATTTAGGCATTGCCCTGACCGACTGTATCAATATGGATGCATTCCTTCGTGATTTTGATAAACGTTTATCAGAGCGTTTTGTTGGTCTTCGTCACGATAGTGGTGATCCAATTTCTTGGGGTGAAAAAGCTATCGCCCATTACAAGTCATTGGGAATTGATCCTAAAACCAAATCATTAGTGTTCTCTGATAGCCTAACGCTTGATAAAGCACTTGCCATCTTCAAACACTTCAACCATCAAATTAACGTGAGTTTTGGTATTGGTACGCAACTAACGTGCGACCTACCCAATGTTAAAACACTCAATGTTGTTTTAAAACTGACTGAATGTGAAGGTCGACCTGTTGCAAAAATCTCGGACGAACCAGGTAAAAGTATCTGCCGTGATGAAGATTATTTAGATCAGTTACGATCTGCGTTCAATCTCGCAAATCAATAATAATCTAATATATAGATAAAAAAGGCGAACAACTGATAGCAGTGCTCGCCTTTCTTTTTGGTATTTAGCGTTAGCTATAATAAAATCGCTAGCCAATATTTCCTATCGTAACCTACCCTAATCCTTTAGCATTTTTCGATTACTCTCGTTGTAGAATAGCTTCCATACCAAAATGGGTGTTGGTTAACATTAACGTATCATTACTGGTTAACTCAAATTCTGAATCATGTTGGCCATCTTCATAAAGCAGAACTAACTGATTGTCTTCTATGTAGTAAATACCGCGATGCTCTTTTGATTTACCTTTGTCGTTCGAGACCTCCGCAGAGAACAAAAAGTCAGGGCGAAGTGTTAACGATAATTCTGAAATACTCTTATCAACATCCACACCTGAAATTACTGATGTTTTCCAGTTACCCGGTAAGTTCTCAGGTGCGAGTTTAGTAAATCTGGCTCCATCTAAAACGAACTGGTTATAACTCAACATATAAGTATGCATTTGATCATCTTCATTATCCGTCATGAAGGTAATATTGGTTTCATCTATATTATACTCGCCAGCCCATTGTTCAATTTTTCCATCAACACGCAATAGACGCATAGCAAACTGATAATTTGATTTAAATTGTACATGCATTGCGCGATAACTTTCACCTTCGCTTTCTACGCCAGCTTCAGTTGAACTAAACCAATACCAATTGCCAAGTAAAAATGGGTAATCAAATTCTGTTATATCATCGGCAAAGGTTGGACGACTGAATGTACTCAATACAAACAATAGAGCAATAAAGAATAGCTTTTTCATAGGCTTCCCCTGTTACCAGAACAAAGTGCATGTACTTTAAAACTAGTTGGGAAAGCTATTTTGCGATGAAAAATATGCGCAAGATCACATTATAATATACAACATGTCTTAGAGGTGAGAATGTTACTGTAATTGAGAGGTATAAAAAAAGCGCCCCTAAGAGCGCTTTATAATCATAACCTTGTAATGAGTGAGCACACAATTACGATGACTTAATCTTCGTCAAATCTGCTGTGATTCCTACAGCCTCATTAAGATAAGCATCTGGTGCTTCATAGTCTTTTGGCACTGCATCAAGATCAGCAAATGGCTTTTTACCCATCGCTTTTTGACGTTGATTTAATCGAGCTAACCGTTCAGCATCTTCTTTATCTTGCTCAGCAATACGCACTTTTTCATTTAACGAAATGGTGTTGATATCTTTTTCCTTTTTATAGGTTTGGATATCTTCGTCAATGAAACCAAATTCCATATCCTTCTTAATTCGTGCTAAATGCTCTTCACTTAATTTAGGAAGAACAGACGAATAATTATGAAGTTGTTGGTATTTAGCTGGCTTAATGCTATCCCAAGGTAATGCATTGTCTTCAACACTCTCACCGGTTTCAGACGGTTCAACCGCTGTAGGGAAAGAGATATCAGGTACAACACCTAGATTCTGAGTACTACCGCCATTAATACGGTAGAATTTTTGAATCGTGTACTGAACATGACCAAGCGGCTTATCAAACAAATCATACAAGTGGTTTAGCGAACGGTGCTGCTGCACAGTACCCTTACCAAAGGATTGTTCGCCTAGTACAACAGCACGACCATAATCTTGCATTGCTGCAGCAAAGATTTCTGATGCTGATGCACTATAGCGATTAATAAGCACAGTTAACGGACCATCAAAGAAAACCTGATCATCTGAATCACTGTTTACTTTTACTCTACCGTAACTATCACGAACTTGGACAATCGGACCACTCGAAATAAACAAACCACTTAACGCTGTTGCTTCTGTTAACGCACCACCGCCATTGTTACGCAGGTCTATTACGATACCGTCGACTTTATCTTTGTTAAGTTTTGCTAATTCTTTCTTAGTATCTTCAGATAGACCAACATAGAAACTTGGTACTTCAATAACACCAATTTTCTTGCCTTCAACAGTCTTCACTTCAGATTTAACAGCACGATCTTCAAGGCGAATTTTGTCACGTACAATTGTGACAGTGTAACTCTTACTATTCTTACCTTCAGGTAGAATATCAAGGATCACTTTCGACCCTTTAGGACCTTTGATTAATTGGACAACGTCGTCTAAACGCCAACCAATAATATCAACAATCTTTTCGCCTTCTTGACCAACACCAATGATGCGATCACCTGCTGCTAATTTCTTAGAACCAGCCGCTGGGCCACCAGCAACAAGGGATTGAATCGTCGTATAATCATCTTTCACTTGCAGCACAGCACCAATCCCTTCCAAAGAAAGGTTCATTTCTGATTGGAATTGTTCAGCATTACGTGGAGATAAATAACTCGTATGAGGATCAACTTCACGCGAGAAAGCATTCATATATAACTGAAATACATCTTCGCTATGAGTTTGAGTCAGGCGTTTTACTGCGTTGTTATAACGCTTGCCTAACGTCTCTTGGATTTCTTTCCAGTTTTTGCCCGCTAGCTTAAGATTTAACGCATCGTATTTAACACGTTTACGCCAAATTTCATCTAATTCAGCTTGATCTTTTGGCCACTCAAGTTCAGAGCGGTCAATAACAAAGTCTTCATTTTTATCGAATTTGATTTCGTTATTTAATTGCGAAAGCGCAAATTGATAACGTTCAAAACGACGTTGAAGTACTTTATTAAAAATATCAAAAGCACCTGATGTATCACCAGATTGCAACTGATCATCAAACTGATTACGCCAACGTTCAAATTGCTTCACATCTGAAGCTGTTAGAAAGCTTTTGTTGTAGTCGAGCATTTCGATATAGCGATCGAATACCTGACCAGAGAATTTATCATCAAGTGAAAAGTGCTTGTAATGTGAACGGGTAAAACGTGACGCAACCCTTTTACTCGCCGTTGCATGTTGCTTTTCAGGTGCAAGTTGCGGCAAATCACTTAATGAATACTTAGCCTCAGAGGCTTGTGCTGAAGCTGCTAGCATCATGCCAGCAGCTATCAGTGAGAAACGGAATCGACAATTCATGCGTCGCGCATTCTCCCTTTATGAACGCAGGTGCTCCGCTTTAACAGCCATAACTAAACCGTTAGTTAAGCGAACACGCACATCGTCCTTGTTAATTTCAACAATAGTTGCCGGCATGTTACCAGAGCCCATATTCACTTGTACGTCTTTACCAACAATCACTTCGTCAGCGTTTAGTACACGTGTAGTCTCTACTGGCTTCTTATTAACTTTAGCTGTTTTTTGCTTAATGTTCTTTGGTTTAGCTGATTTTGTACGAGTTTTTTTAGCTTCGCCTTCTTTAGCAGCTTTAGCCATTGCTTGCTCTTTACGACGAGTACGTACTTTTGCTTTACTTTCTTCAAGTGCTTTTAGTGCGTGATCAACGTGCTCTTGCTCAAGTACATCACACTCATTACCGTCTAAATCAACACGGCTTACACCAGCTTTAACGCCGTGAAGGTAACGCCAGGAAGATGTGTATTGACGTAATGCTGTACGTAATTGAGTTTTGCTTACCTTTGGATCATCACTTAAGCGCTCAGCAAGATCTTGAAAAATACCGATCTTAAGTGGTTTAGCTTCACCTTCAATAGTAAAACATTTTGGGAAACGCTCAGCAATATATGCAATAACTTCTTTACTGTTCGTTAACTTTTCAGAGTTTTCCATGGACTTTCCTGACATAAACGAGATTTGCTCGCTTGTTGTGCTTTGTTCAAAAAGAAATAGTGTGGCTATTATAATTACCTATAAAGGAAAAACCACCGAAAGCATGAAATTAGAGTACTTTTTGTAGTTCTTCAACTAAAGAAACTAGACCTTGTTCATCATTTTGGTCAAATCTTGACAAATCTGGACTATCAATATCCAACACACCGATGCATTTTCCTCTAACATTTAATGGGATAACGATTTCTGACTGGCTAACAGCATCACATGCAATGTGCCCAGGAAAGGCATGAACATCATCAACACGCTGAACTTTGTTGTCTTTAACCGCAGTTCCACATACGCCCTTTCCAACCGGAATTCGAACACAAGCAGGTTTACCTTGGAACGGACCAAGCACCAGTTCATTATCCTTTAACAAATAGAAACCAACCCAGTTAATTCGTTCCAACTCCATGTTCAATAACGCACTAATATTAGACATATTAGCAATTAAATCCGTTTCACCTTCAATCAATGCCACAGCCTGACGTGTGAGTCGGTCATAAAAAGAACGTGTATTTTCCATAGCATACGCCTTACATAATCGTTAAAATGAAATTACTCATCAATAATAGGAATCATTATCATTGTGAAGCATTCCCTCCCAACCATGATTAATTGGTCTTGGCTATTTATGCAAGCCAAAAAACATCGTCCTCGGCTGATCACGGCAAATATCATTGCTATTGTCGCAACTCTTATTAGTGTTCCTATTCCTTTATTAATGCCTTTAATGGTTGATGAAGTACTTCTACATAAGCCTGCTGAAGGTATTCAATTTTTAAATCACCTTTTACCTCAATCATGGCAAACTGCGACTGGCTATATTCTATTAGTGCTTTTTCTTGTCGTATTCATGCGCACGGTGAGCCAAGCGTTAAATATTCTGCAAAGCCGACAATTCACATTAGTATCTAAAGACATCACCTTTCACCTTCGTCAGCATTTATTAGACAAGTTAGGACGTATCAGCATGCGTCAGTACGAAGAAAAAGGCAGTGGTGGTATCACCTCTCACCTTGTTACTGATGTCGAGACCATTGATAAGTTTGTTGGTGATACCTTAAGTCGCTTTATTATTGGCTTGCTAACCGTAGTAGGTACAGCTGGTGTCTTGTTATGGCTTGATTGGAAGCTAGGATTGTTCATTTTAGTGATCAACCCAATTGTGGTGTATGCCTCAAAACTAATGGGTAATCGCGTTAAGAACTTAAAACGCCAAGAAAATCAGTCTTATGAAAAGTTCCAACAACGTTTAGTTGAAGTGTTAGACGGGATTTACCAACTTCGAGCATCCAATCGTGAACGTGAATTCCTAGGGCAATTGAAATCTCAAGCCAACGATATCCGTCACAGTGCCGATAAATTTGCTTGGCAATCAGAGGCCGCAGGTCGAATATCTTTCCTATTATTCTTGGCCGGCTTTGAAGTCTTCCGCGCTGCCGCGATGTTAATGGTGTTATTTAGTAACTTAACCATTGGTGAAATGCTGGCAGTCTTTAGTTACCTGTGGTTTATGCTTGGTCCTGTACAAGAGCTACTGGGTATCCAATTTTCTTGGTATAGCGCATCTGCTGCAATGCAGCGCTTAAATACTTTGTTATCTCTCGAAGAAGAAGTACGTCCTACCGCAACCGTATACCCTTTCAATCATAATGAAGCGATTGATATTAAAGTGAGAGATGTTCACTTTTCATATGACGACGATAAAGAAGTACTACGTGGTTTAAATCTTGATATTCCAGCAGGTAAACGTGTTGCTTTAGTGGGTGCATCTGGTGGTGGTAAATCGACTTTGATCCAACTGTTACTTGGTATTTACCAAAAGCAGTCTGGCGATATTTATATTAACGGTCATACCATTGAAGATGTCAGTTATGAATCGTTACGTGAACGAATGGCGGTTGTACTGCAACACCCTGTGTTATTTAACGATACGTTACGTCATAACTTAACCTTAGGTGGTGACTACACTGATGATCAATTGTGGAATGCATTAGAAATCGCACAGTTGTCAGATATGACAGAACGCCTGACCAACGGCTTAGAAACAGAGATTGGTCGCCAAGGTATTCGTTTATCAGGCGGCCAACGTCAACGTTTAGCGATTGCTCGAATGATTTTATCGAACCCAGATTTTGTAATTTTAGATGAAGCGACATCAGCGTTAGATACGTCAACAGAAGCAGCACTTCATAAAGCCTTGAATGAATTTTTAGCTGAGAAAACCACATTGATTGTTGCCCACCGTCTTTCAGCGGTTAAACAAGCTGATTTAATCTATGTATTAGAAGATGGATTAGTAAGCCAATCTGGTACACATAATGAATTAGTTAGCCAACATGGGTTATATCAAACACTTTATGGTTCAATTCAATCACCTAATGATGATGTAGAGCAAAGAGATCCACAACTAGCGGTGGCAAGACTCGGCACAAAATAATATAGTATCCCCTTCTTGACGCTCATGAGCTATCATTCACTCTGTTTTTATACACTTGTGAATTAATATTTCATGGGCGTTTTTATATCCCGCTCTTTTTACGAAGGAAACAACGTACTATGTCGACGGCCAGACGCTGCCCAGGTTGCAATTTACTCGTGCTTCCTGAAGTGGCTCATCACGGACAAAGTGCTTACTGTCCCCGTTGTCAAACACGTTTATATCGTGGGGGAACAGCAAGATTTAATGCCGAGCTTGCCATTGCAGCAGCCGGGTTGATCCTTTTTATACCGACAGTTACCTTGCCTTTAATCACCATTCGATTATTTGGTCAGATGATCCCAGCAACACTTCCATCAGGGGCTATCACACTTTCCGCATCTTTTCCCGGTGTCGCAACGTTAATTCTGTTTTGTAGTGTTATTGCACCACTGTTAGTAATGAGTGCTGTCTTCAGCGCACAATTTTCACTGAAATTTCGTAAGTTTCGTCTATTTAAGCTATCAACATGGGTACTGCACCATTTAAAACAATGGGTCATGCTTGATGTATTCTTAGTCAGCCTTGCTATCGCTTGCTTTAAAGTCCAAGAAGTGGCGGATATCAATGTTGGATTAGGCTTATATTGCCTCATCACCATGCAAATATTGTTCTTAGTGCTGTTAACACGTATCAGCGTTCGACGATATTGGGACGCATGGCAGCCTGAAAATGAACATATTAGTGATGATTTAGATACCCTTTGCACCACTTGTCATCTCACTCAAGAGCACCTTACTCATTGCCGACGCTGTAATAGTGTGCTGCATGATCGTATTCCCCATTCAATTCAAAAAACATGGGCATACTTGATCTCAGCTAGCATCTTCATTTTACCCGCAAACTTATACCCTATTTCCATTTTCATGAATAACGGTAAACGTATTGAAGATACTATCTTTTCAGGCGTTGCTGAGCTGGTAAAAACGGGGATGACAGGCATTGCTGCCATCATCTTTATCGCCAGTATTATTGTTCCTATAGCCAAGATCATCAGCTTGGCTTACATCTTATTAGCAGTGCAATTTAAGCGAGATACTCGCCATCTATTTAGAATGCGTGTTTTTCGTGCCGTCCACTGGATTGGTAAATGGTCCGTGATGGATCTTTTTGTTATTGCGATCATGGTTACATTGATAGACCGTGGTCAAGTTCTTGATTTCACGCCAGGTCCAGGGGCAATTGCCTTCGCCGTCGTGGTAGTATTAACAATGTTAGCAGCAGAAAGTTTAGATTCTCGCCTGATATGGGATAACTATGAACAACGATCCAAATAACGAACAACCCCACAAGGTGAATATTCGCCGTGATCGGGGGCTATCACCACTATGGCTATTGCCGCTACTTGCATTAATACTAGCAGGCTGGCTGCTATTTAAAGCGGTTAATGAAGCGGGCGAACGTATTCAAATTCACTTTAACGATGCTGTAGGTCTCGTTGCTGGACGAACCACTATCCGCTATCAAGGTCTTGAAGTAGGTATTGTGCGTGATGTGAGCTTATCGAAAGATTTAAAAAGCATTTATGTTACCGCAGACATCTATCCCGAAGCTGTCAAAGTCTTGCGTAAAAATACTCGTTTTTGGTTAGTTAAACCGAAAGCATCTATTACTGGCATTTCAGGTTTAGATACTTTGGTTTCAGGTAACTACATTGCCTTATTACCGGGTGACGGTCCTGAAGCAACCAAATTTACAGCACTTGAAAGCCAACCAGCAGATACCCCATTGGAAGATGGCTTAAAGCTGCAATTAAAAGCGCCAAATCTTGGATCGATCAGTATTGGTTCGCAAATTTTCTATAAGAAGATCCCTGTAGGTGAAGTTTTTAATTACACATTAAGCGATAACAAAAAAGAAGTGGTGATTGATGCATTAATCAAACCACGTTACGCCAATCTAGTTACCGATAAAAGCCGTTTCTGGAATGTTAGCGGTATGCGTGCCGACATTGGCTTTAACGGCGTTGATGTACAGTTTGAAAGCCTATCAGCATTAATTGCAGGTGCGATTGCATTTGATTCACCGGATAAAGGCACTATGATTGAGCCTAACCACCTGTTTAAACTCTACCCAGATATCAACACCGCAGGTCGTGGTATTGCAATCACAATCACCCTGCCTGATAACAACAATATCAGCGATTCTGGCTCACCTATCATGTATCGCGGTTTACAGATCGGTAAAATCACCGATGTTGGCTTAGATGATAAAACAAACAAGATTGTTGCTCATGCTGCGATTGAACCGAGTATGCGAGAATACTTAAACAGCGGTTCGCGTTTGTTATTAGAAGAAGCGGAAGTTTCACTTAATGGCGTGAAGAACATTGGTAATCTTGTTCGTGGCAACTTCCTACGCCTTATTCCTGGTAAAGGTGAAACAACCCGTGACTTCACCGCCATCACTCGTGATGCATTAGAAGAACAACAACCGGGTGTTGCAACCTTTAAGCTGTATGCCGATCAAAGCTTCGGTATTAAACGTGGTACTAAACTACGCTACAAAGGCTTAACGGTGGGTCGTATTACCAATGTTGAGCTATCAGGTGATCGTGTTGGTTTCGATGTATTAGTTCAGCCTGAATACACCAACTTAATTCGTAGCAGCAGTCGCTTCTTCGTTGATGGTGGTGTGGATGCAAGTATCACCAGCCGAGGTGTAGATGTTTCTATTCCGCCAGCCGATCAACTGATCAGCAGTGCAATCAGCTTTACCTCTGTAGGTAACAGCAAAATTAACAAGAGCTACACCCTATTTAAAAACCGTAGCCTTGCTGATCTTGCAGATGAAAAGCTTAAAGGCTATAGCACTATTAACCTGTTTGCCGAAAAGCTACCGCCTGTTTCTGAAGGCAGCCCAGTGTTATACCGCAATCTTCAGGTCGGTGAAGTTATCGACTTTGCACTGAAAGATAATGGTGTAAACATCAAGCTAAACATTGAAAAACAATACCGTCACCTAATCACTTCTCACACCGTATTCTGGAATCGTTCAGGCATTGAGGTAGAAGCTGGTTTAAATGGTGTGAAATTGGTAACTGATCCATTATCAACATTAATCAAAGGCGGTATTGCTTTTGATAATATGGATCAAGTTAGCAACCGTATTGGTTCAAAATACAAGCTCTACCCAAGTCTGAGTGATGCACAACACTTCGGACAGTTGATCACTCTTACCGCTAACGATGCTCGTTCGGTTTCTAATAATACCGAAATCAAATTCCAAGGCGTGACCATAGGTAAAATCATCAACATAGAGCCTGATTTCTACAAAAACAACGTAAAAATTCAAGCGCGTTTATACCCGAAATACGCTAAGAAAATTGCTAAATCTGATAGCTACTTCTGGGTCGTTAAGCCGAAGATCAGCCTAAGTGGTAGTGAGAACCTAGATTCGCTACTTAGCTCATACATTGCAGTTCAACCGGGTAAAGGCAGCTTTGCCGATAAGTTTAAATTGGGCTCTGCCGAGCTGTTTGATTCTCGCTTAACTATCGTATTAGAAAGTGAAGACCGTGGCTCTGTTAGCGAAGGAACACCACTGCTTTACCGTGATATCCAAGTTGGACAAGTGGTTAATGTATCACTGGGTGACTTAGCCGATCGTGTGATCATCAAAGCACAGCTAGAGAAACAATATAGCCATCTTGTTCGCAAGAACTCGGTATTTTGGAATAAATCAGGTGTGAATGTCGATATCGGCATTACCGGTGCAAACGTCAAAGCAGGCACATTTGATAGCTTACTTCGTGGTGGTATTGCGTTTGCAACGCCAGAGCAGCAACCACTTGAACCACAAGCCAGAGCGGGAACCCACTTCCTATTGCACAAAGAAGTGAATCCGAAATGGTTGGCATGGAGAACCGCTATCCCAGAGCGATAAGCATTCTTCGACAATAAACACATTAACAAAGAGCACTTCGGTGCTCTTTTTTTAATCCGTAATCTGGGTTTATTACGCTTTGTATTAGCAAAAACTGCAATTCATACCAATCTGTTATAAACTCAGCGCCATTAGCTAGTTAATAGAGATCCTTCCCTTGCATCCGAATATCTATATCCCAGACGCATTCATCGATTTAATCAAGCAAACCATGCCTGAGCACTTAGACATCGATGAGTTTATTGCATGTTGTAAAACACCTCTTCGTCGCAGCATTCGTGTCAACACACTAAAAATCAGTGTAGAGGATTTCCTTGCTCGTGTTGCAAACCGTGGATGGACATTAACGCCAGTACCTTGGTGTGATACTGGCTTTTGGATCGAACGAGAAGATGAAGACAGTGTTTCGCTAGGTAATACTGCTGAACACATGGCGGGTCTATTCTACATTCAAGAAGCCAGCTCAATGATGCCAGTTACTGCATTATTAAAAGATAACGATGCGTTAGATTGCGTGCTAGATATGGCATCTGCACCGGGCTCTAAAACCACTCAAATTGCCTGTGCCATGCAAAATCAAGGGGCGCTGGTGGCAAACGAGCTGGCTGCAAGTCGTATTAAAGTACTGCACTCAAACCTACAACGTTGTGGTGTTTACAATGCGGCACTTACCCATTTTGATGGTTGTGTATTTGGCACATGGGCACCAGAAGCGTTTGATTCAATCTTATTAGATGCGCCATGTTCTGGTGAAGGTGCTATTCGTAAAGACGAAGATGCAATGGCAAACTGGAGCTTAGCCTCTATTGAGGAGATCGCAGAAGTCCAACGCAACCTGATTGTGAGTGCATTCCAAGCCCTAAAAACTGGCGGCGTTATGGTGTACTCAACCTGTACGTTAAACCAAAGTGAAAACCAAGAGGTTTGTCATTTCCTAAAAGAGAAATTTGGTGATGCTGTTCAATTTGAGCCACTAAATGATCTGTTTGAGGGTGCAGAAAAATCACTCACAGAAGATGGCTTCCTTCACGTTTACCCACAGATCTTTGATAGCGAAGGTTTCTTTGTTGCTCGTATTCGCAAACTGGCACCAGTAGAAACGGATAAAGTGAAAAAGCGCATGGGTAAATTCCCATTTAGCCAGCTAAAAGATAAAGATCAGCAAGATATTGCTAAGCAACTAAAGCAAGATTTAGATATCACCCTACCTGCACAACACGATGTATGGATACGTGACAAAGAAGTTTGGTTATTCCCTTCCGAGCTGCAAAGCTTAATTGGTGAAATCCGCTTCCAACGTATCGGTATCAAATTGGCAGAGCAACACAAAAAAGGTTACCGCTGGCAGCATGAAGCAGTGATGACACTGGCTTCTGGCAACGAATCTACCGCTGTAGAGCTTAATGCAGAGCAAGCTAAAGAATGGTTCATGGGACGTGACATTCGCCCTGAAATACCAGCTGGTAAAGGCGAAGTTATTGTGACTTACCGTGATTACCCAATCGGTATTGGTAAATGGGTAAGTAACCGTATTAAAAATGGATTACCCCGTGAATTAGTGCGTGATACCAACCTTTTTGATATCTAACACAAAAAGCGTTCATCATCGTCGATCTTGCGTTAATTGATAGTTTAATTATCTACCAAACTGGAAAAAGACCATTATTCAACTAACATTGAAAGTGTAATCAAACTCCATTTACTAACCAGTTAGCGCAAGGCTCTTACGAGAGCCATTCCCCTAGGCCCGAGACAGGAGTCGTTTCGGGCTATTTTTTGTCTTCAACTTTCCACCTTCAATAACGGTATCAAGGTAACATTTCTGAAATATAAAAGCGTTTTTTTACCGCCCAACCTCTCATCTTTAAATTCCTCGACTTTTCAAGCTTCTATTTC
>NZ_SSMG01000028.1 GCF_009873615.1 Photobacterium lucens | reverse complement strand
CAACAAAAAAAATGAAATAACAAAAAATATTTTAATATCAATATGTTGTAATTTTACTACATAATTAATGGTTAGTTATGTATCAGATGTTTCTTTTTTGTGTGTGTTTGGCTAGTAATGCCAAGTGCTGTTTGTAAGGTATTTTATTATGAAGTTGATTGGTGCTCATGTTTCTGCTGCCGGTGGTGTATTTAATGCACCGACTAACGCTGAAAAGATTAATGCAAATGCGTTTGCACTATTTACTAAGAACCAACGCCAATGGGTCGCTAAGCCACTAGAAGCGGATGCTATCGCTGCTTTTAAAGCTCGCTGTGCGCAATTGGGGTATAACGCTGATGCGATTCTTCCCCATGATTCTTACTTAATTAACCTAGGCGCCCCAGAGACGGAAAAGTTAGAAAAGTCACGTGCGGCTTTTATTGATGAAATGTCCCGTTGTAACCAGCTTGGATTACACCTTTTGAACTTCCATCCAGGCAGTCATTTGAAAAAAATTTCTGAAAAAGATTGTTTAAAACTTATCGCAGAGTCGATTAATTTGGCTCATCAAGAAGTCAGTGATGTGGTTGCAGTGATCGAAAATACCGCAGGACAAGGGTCAAATTTAGGTTGGCGCTTCGAGCATTTAGCGGAAATTATCGATCAAGTAGAAGATAAAAGCCGTGTTGGGGTGTGCATTGATACCTGTCATACCTTTGCTGCTGGTTATGATTTAAGCAGTGAGGTCGCAACTGATCGTACATTCGCTGAATTTGATAATGTGGTTGGCATGCATTATTTACGTGGTATGCACTTAAATGATTCAAAAGGTGGCTTGGGTAGTCACCTAGACCGTCACCATAGTTTAGGTGAAGGGGAGATCGGCTGGGATTGTTTCCGCTATTTAATGCAAGATGATCGTTTTAATAATATCCCACTTATTCTAGAGACGATTAATCCTGATATCTGGCATCAAGAAATTGCCACTCTGCGTGCGTTTGCGGCAGAAAAGTAACTATATATAGAGGAAGCGGTGATCTTCCTCTTATGATTTATCGTTTTTTGATACCCTTACGCCGTACAGATTATAAATGAGGAGCGATTTATGACCGCCAGTTGGTCTACTTTTATAGCGCAGCAACAAACGCAAGCGTATTTCACCGATATTGAGCAGGCTGTCGATGCTGCTCGCAATGCTGGTAAAGTGGTTTATCCTCCTCAAGAAGATGTCTTTAATGCGTTTACCAGTACGCCACTAGAGAAAACCAAAGTCGTGATCTTAGGTCAAGATCCGTATCATGGACCTAAGCAAGCGCATGGTCTTAGCTTCTCGGTATTACCGGGTGTGAAAACACCACCGTCACTGGCAAATATGTATAAAGAGTTAGCGACTGATATCGACGGTTTTACTATTCCCGAGCATGGCTATTTACAGCCATGGGCTGAGCAAGGTGTGTTGCTATTAAATACGGTATTAACTGTCGAGCAAGGTAATGCTCACTCACATGCGAAGATTGGTTGGGAAACATTTACAGATCGCGCGATTGAATATATCAATGATAATACTGAAGGCGTGATTTTCTTGTTGTGGGGTGCACATGCGCAAAAGAAAGGTAAGAAGATAGATAAAACACGTCACCACGTATTGCATTCAGCGCATCCGTCACCGTTATCAGCGTATCGAGGCTTCTTTGGCTGTCAGCATTTCTCTAAAACAAATCAGTTATTAGCGGAGATGGGGAAAACGCCGATCGATTGGCAAGTATAAACTGAGAGATAGCGCAGATAATAAAACGCCAGCGAGATGCTGGCGTTTTATTTTTGTTTAGGTCAATTAGGTTAAAAGTCGAATTCATCCGCATCATAACTGCCGCACATATCCATGTCCTGAAGCTCGCGGCGAAGTCGTTGACGATCTTTTAAGGCTTCAATTTCGCGCCATTTACGTTTTTCTGGTTTAGCACGTGTGCGACGAGAAACCGTATCTGTTGCGAACATATCATCAAATGCAAAGCTATCCATAAAGCACCTCTTCCTATGATCTAGCTAACTATAAGCTACAAGGTCATTAAGTATCACAATATGGGGTAGAGTAAAATTGAAGTGTTTCTCATTTGTTGCTCAAAGATGAAATTTTTATGTGAAAAAGGTCAAATATATCCTGTTTATGACCGAAATTTGGAGTAAATAACTCGCAGTGGTGCAGAATTTATGTTTGGATTCGCTTAACTATTTTTCATTATTTACTGTAAATATATACCCTTAGTACATGTGATGTGGTAATAAAGCTCGGTTTTTTAAGCCACACTATAAAGAGCAGGGTACGCTTGTTAATCAAGAATAACGATTAGAAAAACAGCGTGAATTTATTGCTAAATTGTTAATAATTTAGCGGTTTATATTTTTATCAAATACGTACTACGTTTTAGAAGGTACTCACTTGTCCAGTCAAATAAACTTTTTAAATGACTTACTTTGGGGCTCAGTACTCATTTATTTACTGATCGGTGTTGGGATCTATTTCACCTATCGTTTGAGTTTTATTCAGTTCCGTCACTTTGGTCATATGTTCAAAGTGATGAAAAATAGTCGTAAATCAGACAGTGCGGGGATCTCATCGTTTCAAGCCTTGTGTACCAGTCTGGCGGCAAGGGTCGGTACTGGCAATATGGCTGGGGTTGCGGTCGCACTGACTTTAGGTGGTCCTGGGGCGATCTTCTGGATGTGGTTAATTGCCATGTTGGGAATGGCAACGGCGTTTGCTGAAAGTGCACTCGCACAGCTTTATAAAACCCGTGATGATGACGGTAATTACCGTGGTGGTCCTGCTTATTATATGGAGAAGGGCTTAGGCATGCGCTGGATGGGCGTGATGTTCTCTGTCTTTTTGATCGTTGCTTTTGGTTTAGTGTTTAATTCGGTACAGGCAAATTCGATTAGCCAAGCGGCACATGTGGCATTTGGTTGGTCACCTGTGTATGTCGGTATTGCGCTGGTTATTATGACTGGGGTGATCATTTTTGGTGGTCTGCGAGCAATTGCCCGTACCGCAGAAATTTTAGTACCAGCAATGGCGTTATGTTATCTGCTGTTAGCGCTGTTTATCATGGTGGTTAACATTGAAAAGCTGCCAGATATTATCATGATGATTTTCCGCAGTGCATTTGGTCTAGAAGAGGCGGCATCAGGCGCATTGGGTTATACCATTGCCCAAGGGATGATCAATGGTTTGAAACGAGGCTTGTTCTCCAATGAAGCGGGGATGGGTTCGGCACCGAATGCGGCAGCATCAGCAACCCCTTATCCGCCACATCCCGCTTCGCAAGGTTATGTACAGATGCTAGGGGTGTTTATGGATACCATTGTGATCTGTTCTGCGACGGTTGCGATTATTTTGATGTCAGGGGAGTACGTACCACACAGTGAAGTCACGGGGATTGAATTAACACAACGAGCGTTAAGTTCACAAGTGGGTGATTGGGGCTCAGTATTTATAGCCGTGGCAATCTTCTTCTTTGCCTTTACTTCATTAGTGGCGAATTATTCATACGCAGAAACCAATTTGATCTTCCTTGAGCATAATCATAAAGCGGGACTGAACATTTTCCGTGTCGTGGTACTGTTCATGGTGATGTTTGGCGCATTAGCGGATCTACCAACAGTGTGGGCGATGGCGGATGTATCGATGGGAATGATGGCATTGATCAACCTTGTAGCGATTGTCTTGTTGTCTGGCACCGTGGTGAAACTGGCGACGGATTACAATAAGCAGTTATCACAGGGGAAAGTGCCAACGTTTGATAGTAATGATTACCCAGAGCTTCATGCCCAGCTAGAAGAAGGTATTTGGGATAAGAGCAAATCATAGCGTGCTCCTATTGCTGAAATAACTAAAGCCACTTAGTTTCTAAGTGGCTTTTTTGTTGTTTAGTGATAGTCTTTTCTAGTCAGACTTTAAAGGAAAAAGCCTTATGTTAATTGTGGTTTCCCCCGCTAAAACCCTTGATTATGAATCGCCATTGGCAACATCAACCTATACTTTGCCAGAGCTAACGGAGCACTCTGCAGAGCTTATCGATGTATGTCGTGAGTTAACGCCAATGGACATTGCGAGCTTAATGAAAGTGAGCGATAAAATTGCTGGCTTAAATGCGGCACGTTTTGCTGAGTGGCAGCCACAATTTACTCAAGATAACGCACGTCAGGCTATTTTAGCGTTTAAAGGCGATGTTTATACTGGTCTTGATGCAGAGAGTATGACGGAAGCGCAGTTTGCCTATGCTCAGCAGCATTTGCGTATGCTTTCTGGCTTGTACGGTTTATTGCGTCCATTGGATTTAATGCAACCTTACCGTTTAGAAATGGGTACTAAGCTGTCGAACCCTCGTGGTATTAACTTGTATCAGTTCTGGGGCGATATTATTACAGATAAACTGAATCAAGCATTAGCTGAGCAAGGCGATGATATTCTGATCAACTTAGCTTCAAACGAATACTTCAAATCAGTAAAACCGAAGAAGCTCAATGCGCAGCTAATTACTCCAGTATTTAAAGACTGTAAAAATGGTCAATACAAGGTGATCAGTTTCTACGCAAAGAAAGCACGTGGCATGATGGCACGTTACATTTTAGATAATCAGATCTCATCGATTGAAGCACTAAAGCAATTTGATACCGCAGGTTATTATTTTGTTGAAGCTGAATCGACAGAGAAAGAGTTCGTGTTTAAGCGAGAAGAGCAATAAGAACACATTGCCAACACGAAAACAGATAAAAGAAAAGGGCTGAATCATCAGCCCTTTTTTGTGAGATTTTTAAAGCGTTATTGCGATTATGCTTTTTTCGCTTTCTTAAGCTTTTTCTTCTGCTTCGCAACTTTCGTCTTTTTATCGACTTTTTTCTTTTTCTTCACCGTTGATGGTTTTTTCGTTGTTGGACGTAGACCATCGATAAAGCGCTCTGGCACTTCTTCTTTCATGTAACGGCTAACACGTTCAATCATTGCTTGATCGTGTGCTTCAATTAATGAAATAGCTGTACCTTTCTTACCTGCACGGGCTGTACGACCGATACGGTGTAGGTAAACATCCGCAGTACGTGGCATGTCGAAGTTAACAACATGGCTAACATCCGGTAAGTCGATACCACGAGCAGCAACGTCGGTTGCAATTAATACGTTGATCACGCCATCACGAAAACGGGTGATCATGTTATTACGTGCCGACTGTGCCATCTCACCTTGGATCCAGTTACAAGGGATCCCCATTGTCTCTAGTTGACCACGAAGCACAGCTAGGCGCTCACGAGTTTTAACGAAGATGATGGTGCGCTCTGCTTGCTCTTTTAGAATGTTTTCTAATAGTGCTAGCTTGTGCTCCATGTTGTCACAACGGTGGTAAAGCTGGTGGATCTTCTTACGTTCACGACGTGAAGGCTCCGCTTCTACTTCTACAGGCTCGTTTAGGATCTTTTCAGAGAACTCACGAACACCTTTACCTTCAAGGGTTGCAGAGAATAGTAAGCTTTGGCTACGCCAGCGACACTCATGGTTTAGACGCTCAACCACTTTACCAAAGCCCATGTCTAGCATGCGGTCGGCTTCATCAAGGATCAGACATTCAATCGCACGACAGTCGAATTTCTCAGCTTCGATGTATTCCATTAAACGGCCAGGTGTCGCAACTACGATATCTTGGGTCTTACCCAATAGCTCAGCGTGTTCGTCGTATGAAATACCGCCCGTGATAGTGAATACTTTTAGCATAGTGTGTTTTGCTAAAGCACGTGCTTGATCGGCAACTTGGATCGCAAGCTCACGGGTTGGTGTTAATACTAATACACGTGCAGGTCCCGGCTTTTTACGCGGGAAGTCCAGCAAGTGTTGGATCATCGGTAGAAGAAAGGCTGCTGTTTTTCCGGTCCCTGTTGGCGCAGAAGCCATTACATCTTTACCGTCTAGGGCATGAGGGATAGCTTGCGCCTGCACCACGGTTGGGCGGCTGTAGCCGATTTCTTCAATCGCTTGTAACAGTTCGCTATCTAACTCTAATTCGGAAAAGTCTTTCACCAGTTATCTCTCCCAAGACAAATGCTATGTATGTGGTTATCACTATGCTAATGCAAAGGATAACAACAAGGGTATTAAATATTTAAGGGGCGGCATTATAGCCACTCTTGCCGTAAGTGACACCGATTAAAACATAAAAACTTCAAAACTTGATGATTATTCCTGCGTTCTTAATCTGTAAAAATACCTTAGTCGCTTACATTTTAAGGTAGAAGTCTTTCGTTAACACTTTGAATTCTTTTGAGTAATCACCATCTTTATGGATGCAAATATGCTGCGAAAGGCATGTTTGCTGCTTTTTACTTAATTGTAGAAGTAATCGGATCGGGGCTTTCTTCTCTGTCGTTTGCACATCACACCTTGCAATACAATGAAGGTTAAACGCTTTCGCCGCTTCAATTAAGCATTCGCCTTCGTAAGTTGGCAGAATAATATTTGCAACCCCTTGCTCGGTTAATAGATATTCAAGGGTGTGTAATAACTGTTGATGGGTAAAGGTATCAGTATGACGCGCGGTAGCACGATGTTGCGATTCTGCTTGTTGACCAAAGTTGAAATAGGGTGGGTTACAAATGATCCCATCGACACTGTTACTTGGTTGGTCTTGCAGCCATAAAGTGATGTCTTGTTCAATACAATGTAAGCGTTCATGCCAAGGCGAGGCGGCAAAGTTCTGTCGAGCAGCATTGGCAGCTTGTGGATCAATTTCAATCGCTTCAATAGATAGCATGGGTGCTCTTTGTGCTGCAATTAATGCTAGTAAGCCGCTCCCTGTTCCGATATCAAGCAATCTTCCTTGTTGTGGTAGCGCAGCCCATGCGCCGAGTAATACGCCGTCGGTGCTAACAGGCATACCGCAGCCATGATCATTAACGTGAAATTGTTTAAAGCTAAAGCCGCGAGACATTCCCGATCCTTTTTCTTTACCAAACAAAGCATTATAAGCAGATTGAATGATTGAGCGATTTCTATATAACCATAATTGCAAGTGATGTTTCATTACAGTGTTTTTATTGTTGCTAAAATGTTGTTCTATTTGTTTGGTTTTTGGTTTATATTTTAATCTTTGGTAATGGATTGATTTTATATTCTAATTATTTTTATTTAATTGGTTTTATATTCTACATTTTACGCTCTGTTTATGGATTATATGGTGTTTATTTCTACGCTATTGCCAAGGGTGTAGTTTTTATCCATTATGCTTTTGTTGGTTATATCTTTTGCTGTGTGTAACCAATACAGAGAATTATAAAAAAAGCAGACACAATACATAACCCATAAACGAGTGGAAGGTGCAGTTTGAAAAAGACACTCAAAGTAACAGACATTATAGCGTTAGGCTTTATGACTTTCGCGTTCTTTCTAGGCGCAGGTAATATTATCTTTCCACCACTAGCAGGGCAGCTAGCCGGTGAAAATATGCTTTCTGCCATGTCAGGATTTTTGGTAACAGCGGTTGGTTTACCTCTAGTTGGTATTATTGCTGTAGCCATGGCTGGTGGTGGTTGGCAGGGCTTAACCCGCGATTTACCGTCAAAAGTTGCCACATTAATGGCAGTGTTGATCTTTATTATTATCGGTCCTGCATTCGCTGCACCCCGTACTGGGTTAGTGGCTTATGAAATGGCAGTAAAACCGTTTTTATCAGCTGATGCTGGTCAAGCAAGCTTAACGACTTTTTCAGTGATCTTTTTCGCGATTGCTCTCTTTTTTGCTTGGTCTCGCGGTAAGCTTATCGACATGATTGGTAAGTTTTTAACTCCTGCTTTATTTATCGTGCTTGCAGTATTAGCGGTTGCGGTATTTATCAATCCGCAAGCAAGTATCGTAGCGGCACAAGGTGAATACGCAACACAAGCGTTTACCAAAGGTTTCCTTGAAGGTTATAACACCATGGATACTTTTGCGGCACTGATGTTTGGTATGTTGATTGTTGATGTGATCCGCAGTAAAGGGATCAGCGATGAGAAAACAACGTGTACTTACCTGATCTGCGCAGGTTTGATTGCTGCTGCAGGTTTAGCATTTGTTTATATTTCACTGTTCTACTTGGGGGCAACTAGTTCAACGATTGCTCCGAATGCGGGCAATGGTGGTGTGATCCTAACGGGTTACGTAATGGCACTGTTTGGTGCGCCAGGTCAGGTGATCTTATCTGCTATCGTGCTACTTGCATGTTTAACCACGGCTATTGGCTTGATCAGTGCATGTGCCGATTACTTTAGCTCATTAACTCCGATGTCTTACAAAAAGTGGGCGGTGGTGTTAGCGGTGATCTGTGCTGTTGTGGCGAACGTTGGTCTAAATCAGCTGATTGCGCTATCGGTGCCAGTATTATTTGCACTATATCCTGTGGCGATTGCGTTGGTTGCACTCACATTGGTTCGCAAATGGTTACCAAATCCTCGTTTGGCTTACCGTGTAGTACTTTTGGTTTCTTTCATCTTTAGTATGATTGATGTGGCTAAGTACTTAAAATTCGATGTGTCGATGTTTAGCAGCCTACCGTTATTTAACTACGGCATGGCTTGGGTACTACCAACATTGGTTGCATTGGTGATCACACGCTTTATTGGTGGTAAAGCGATGGGCTCACACCAAGATAAACTTGCGTAATATGTGATAGATAGAGAAAAGGGATGCCATGTGCATCCCTTTTTTATTTGGTATTTGTATTGCGGTTATAGCGTTTCTGCATACTCAAGCATGATCTGTTCGCACCACTGGGTGATACGTTGATCGGAGTGCTCGTATTGCGAGTCTTCATCAAGGGCTAAGCCAACAAAGAATTGCTTGTCTTCAGTAAGCGCCTTTGATGCTTCAAATTGGTAGCTGTCATCGTTAGGCCAGTAACCGATAAATTGCACGCCAGCTTCGAGTAATTTGTCATGCAGCATCCCCATCGCATCAAGGAACCATTCGGTATAGCCTTCTTGATCGCCGAGGCCAAATAATGCAACGGTTTTATTGGTGAGAGTTAAACCATCAAGTTGTTGCCAAACAGCTTCCCAATCTTCTTGTAGCTCACCAAAATCCCATGTTGAAATACCTAAAATCAACATATCAAATTGGTTCATTTCACTGATATCTGCTTCTTTAATGTTACGCAGCTCAATTAATTCAGCACCAATACAATCGCGGATTTTTTCTGCCGCCATTTCGGTATAACAGGTGGTTGAGCCATAAAACAAACCGATTTTCATGCTGAGTATCCTAGTTATTTTACTTATTTGCTCAGTGTACCCGTTATCCGCTGACAAGCTCAATAAAGTGAGCAAAACAAGCTGAAAAATTTAACTTGATGATCCCTTGTCATAAGGCTCGTTACTTTTTGCTAAAAATACCCTATGATGAACAAAGTACTGTGTATTTATCCATGTGTTTGGCTTGTGCTAGCACAGGTAGTGGAGTGAAAAATGGAAAACGATGACGTTATTATCGAACGTTTTCTAGATGCTATGTGGATGGAGCGAGGTTTGTCTGAAAACACCTTGGCTTCTTATCGTAATGATCTAATGAAATTATTAAATTGGCTGAAACAAGAATCACGCAATGTGATTAATGTGTCGGTTGATGATCTACAACGTTATCAGCAGTGGCTATTTGATAAAGACTATAAGCAAACATCACGTGCGCGTATGGTGTCTGCGATCCGTCGTCTTTTCCAATATTTACATCGAGAAAAGATGCGTGATGATGATCCGAGCGCAATGTTGGTAACGCCAAAATTACCTAAGCGTTTACCGAAAGATTTAAGCGAAGCACAAGTGGATGCCTTGCTTGATGCGCCAGATGTTAACGATCCGATTGAACTGCGTGATAAAGCTATGCTTGAGCTACTTTATGCGACAGGTTTACGTGTTACTGAATTAGTGACGTTGACAATGGAAAACATCAGCTTGCGTCAAGGTGTGGTGCGTATTACCGGTAAAGGCGACAAAGAGCGTTTAGTGCCGATGGGGGAAAACGCCATTGATTGGATTGAACAGTTCATTGAAACCGGACGACCACAACTGCTAGGTGAAAAAAGCTCTGATGTGTTATTCCCCAGTCGTCGCGCAAGGCAAATGACGCGCCAAACGTTTTGGCATCGCATTAAACATTATGCGGTATTAGCGGGTATTGATGCGGAAACCTTATCACCCCATGTGATGCGCCATGCGTTTGCGACACACTTGCTTAATTACGGTGCCGATCTACGTGTGGTACAGATGTTGCTTGGACATAGTGACTTGTCGACAACACAAATTTATACTCATGTTGCGACAGAAAGACTAAAACAATTACACCAAACTCACCATCCTCGCGCATAATTATGAGAGAGTACTAGGCAAATTAACGTATCGAGTTTGCGTTATGTTTAAGTTTACTTATGCTTGCCTAACAAGCACGTAGTGAAATGTGAAACTATTTTACGGTGAATCAGGTCTTATCAAGCATTGAGATCTTCATCATTAATTAAGGATAAATTAAATGCACTTTATCAGTCGAACTCTTGTTGCAACCGCTGTTGCGTTAACGGCTTTTTCTGCGGTAGCGAAGCCAAATGAAGCGGCGATCAGTCAGCAATTGGAAAAAGTTGGTTTAACACCATCATCGATTGCGTCATCACCTATCCCAGGATTGAATGAAGTTGTGACTGAGCGTGGTGTTATTTATACAACTGATGATGGTAAATATTTCGTTGTTGGTCATTTATATGAAAATAGCGGTGCGCAGCCTGTTAATTTAACAGAGCAAAAAATGGCTAAAATGAACAAGGACAAAATTGCAGCGATGGAAAAAGACATGATTGTCTATCCTGCAAAGAACGAAAAATACGTTGTTACCGTGTTCACCGACACCAGCTGTGGTTACTGTCGTAAACTGCATAACGAGATCAAAGGCTACAACGATGAAGGTATCACTGTGCGCTACCTAGCGTTCCCTCGTGGTGGTGAGCGTTCTGGTAACTTTAACCAAATGAGTGCGATTTGGGGGGCTAAAGATCGTGCTAAAGCGATGGATGACGCTAAGAGCGGTAACTTTGATGAAAGTAAGATCACGCCACGCCCAGATCTAGTTCGTGCGCAATACGAGCTAGGTGTCGCAATGGGTGTAAACGGTACGCCAGCAATCGTATTGGCTGATGGCACTATGATCCCAGGCTACCAGCCGCCAGCAGCACTACGTCAGCTACTTGATAGCCAACCAAAAAGCTAATTTAGCTTTGTGAATGATTAAATGATGAAAAGCCTGAGCATGATGTTCAGGCTTTTTTGTTATCTGCGATTTGGTTACTATGAAAAAATAATAATACTGATAAGAAGCCTGATTATGATTGAAATTAAACGTCGACCTCTAGCGAATACGGATGATTTTTCCGATGCAATCCCACCTATTTTACAGCGGATTTATGCCAGCCGTGGGATCAAAAATGATGCTGAATTAGAGCGCGGAGCAAAAGGGTTACTTAATTATAATCAGCTCTACGGTATGGAAGCGGCAGTGCAATTGCTCTGTGATGCGCTGGCTAATAATACTCGCATTATCATTGTCGGTGACTTTGATGCCGATGGTGCAACCAGCTCTGCGTTATCGGTTTTAGCGCTGCGCATGCTGGGATGTCAAAACGTTGATTACCTTGTACCTAACCGTTTTGATGATGGTTATGGCTTAAGCCCTGAAGTGGTTGAGCAAGCACAAGCCCGTGGCGCAGAGCTTATCATGACGGTTGATAACGGCGTTTCTTCAATCTCTGGTGTTGCTGCAGCAAAAGAAAAAGGCATTAAAGTACTTGTTACTGACCATCACTTGCCGGGTGATACGCTGCCTATCGCTGATGCCATTGTTAATCCAAACCTTAATGAATGTGGTTTCCCTTCAAAAGCCTTATGTGGGGTTGGTGTTGCTTTCTATTTGATGTTGGCATTGCGTGCAGAGCTGCGTAATAACGGCTGGTTTGAGCAACAAGGTATAGCGATGCCAAACCTTGCTGAGTTACTGGATTTAGTGGCACTAGGTACAGTTGCCGATGTGGTTGCCCTTGATGGTAATAATCGTATTTTGGTTCACCAAGGTTTACAGCGTATTCGTGCGGGTAAATGTCGCCCGGGTATTCAAGCGTTAATTGAAGTGGCTAACCGTGATCCTTCTCGTTTAGTCACCAGTGATTTGGGTTTTGCGTTAGGGCCGCGTATTAATGCTGCTGGGCGTTTAGATGATATGTCATTCGGGGTTGAGTTGTTGCTGTGCGATAATATTCAAGCTGCACGCCGCATGGCATCTGAGCTAGATGGGTTAAACCAAACCCGCAAGGAAATTGAGCAAGGTATGAAAGATGAAGCCTTGGCGATTTGTGAGCGTTTAAAGTTCAATCAGCAAAATATGCCTTACGGTTTAGTGTTGTTCCAACGTGATTGGCACCAAGGTGTGATTGGTATTTTAGCCTCACGCATTAAAGATAAATATCACCGCCCTGTGATTGCGTTTGCCGATGCTGGTAACGGTGAAATTAAAGGCTCTTGTCGCTCTATTGCAGGCTTGCACATGCGTGATGCATTAGATCTCGTTGATACTCAAAATCCGGGTATGATCTTAAAGTTTGGCGGTCACGCAATGGCTGCTGGTTTAACTATTCCAGAAGATAAACTGGATGCATTTAGTAAAGCCTTTGATGCCGTGGTACGCAGTGTACTGGATGAAGATGCCTTAAAAGGTGTATTGCTGACAGATGGCGAACTTGGTAGTCACGAGTTAAACCTTGAAGTAGCTGAAATTCTTCGTGCTGGTGGCCCTTGGGGACAGCAATTTCCAGAGCCAAGTTTTGACGGTACTTTCCGCTTATTACATCAAAAGTTAGTGGGAGGAAAACATCTTAAGATGATGGTTGAACCCCTTAATGGCGGCAGTGTGATAGATGCGATTGCCTTTAACGTTGATGTGAAACGTTGGCCAGATGCATCAGTACAACAAATCGAACTTGTTTATCGTTTAGATGTGAATGAATACCGTGGTAATCGCAGTGTACAATTGATGGTTGAGCACCTAAACGCAAAATAGTGTTATCGCGATTTGTGCAGTGATTTTATGGATGGCGAGGTTTTGGCGGTTGTTTACGTCCAGAATCTCGCCATTTTCTATTAAATTTTCTTATAACCTTTCTCTCCCTCTGTATATTCTATCTACAATTCGATAGAATCCATCGGTTATGTCCATTTCGGCTATGAAGAGTGGCAATGTTCGAGATTAATCCAATTAAAAACCGCCTAGCGGACGTATCAGATCGTACTGATGTCCTTAGGGGGTACCTTTGACTATGATGCTAAGAAAGAGCGTCTAGAAGAAGTCAATGCAGAATTAGAGCAACCTGATGTATGGAACGAACCTGAGCGCGCACAAGCGTTAGGTAAAGAGCGTGCATCACTAGAAGCGGTTGTAGAGACTATCGACCTGTTAGATCAAGGCGTTGAAGACGTTGAAGGTCTACTTGAGCTTGCGGTAGAAGAAGAAGATCAGGAAACGTTTGACGAGATCGAACCTGAGTTAGCAGAGCTTGAAGAAAAGCTAGCAAAACTTGAGTTCCGTCGTATGTTCGCAGGCGATCACGATCCTTCTGACTGTTACGTTGACCTGCAAGCAGGCTCTGGTGGTACAGAAGCACAAGACTGGACATCCATGATGCTACGCATGTACTTGCGTTGGGCTGATGCGAAAGGCTTCAAAACTGAAGTAATTGAAGTGTCAGAAGGTGATGTTGCCGGGCTTAAATCAGCAACGATCCGTGTAAGCGGTGAGTATGCTTATGGCTGGTTACGTACAGAAACCGGTGTTCACCGTTTAGTTCGTAAGTCGCCATTCGATTCAGGCGGTCGTCGTCATACCTCTTTTGCTTCGGCGTTTGTTTACCCTGAAATTGATGACAATATCGCGATCGATATTAACCCATCTGATTTACGTATCGACGTATACCGTGCATCAGGTGCGGGTGGTCAGCACGTAAACACCACGGAATCTGCGGTACGTATTACCCACATTCCAACTAACATTGTGGTGCAGTGTCAGAACGACCGTTCTCAGCATAAGAACAAAGATCAGGCAATGAAGCAGTTAAAAGCAAAATTGTTTGAATTTGAACTGCAAAAACAAAATGCCGAGAAACAAGCGAATGAAGACTCTAAGTCTGACATTGGCTGGGGCAGCCAGATCCGTTCTTACGTTCTGGATGATTCTCGCATTAAAGATTTACGTACTGGGGTGGAAAATCGTAACACCCAAGCAGTACTGGACGGCGATTTAGACCGTTTTATTGAAGCAAGCCTGAAATCAGGTCTTTAACCGAATTTCGGTAAAAATTTAAGGGTTACCCCATGACTGATCAATTACAAGATGAGAATAAGCTGATTGCTGAGCGTCGCGCTAAATTAGATATGATCCGCGAAAACTGCAAAGCAAATGGCCACCCAAATGATTTTCGTCGCGATAGTTTAGCGGCAGATCTAGAAGCAAAATACGGTGAAATGACCAAAGAAGAGCTTGAAGAAGCGGGTCACGTATTTGCTATCGCTGGTCGTATTATGGCGAAGCGTGGTCCTTTCCTTGCTATTCAAGATGTATCTGGTCGTATCCAAGCTTACGCATCAAAAGATGTTCAAAAAGAGCTGAAAGAGAAATATTCAGGTCTAGATATCGGTGACATCATCGGTATTAAAGGTGCGCTTCATAAGTCAGGTAAAGGTGATCTTTACGTGAACATGGATGAGTACGAGCTGCTAACCAAAGCACTACGTCCTCTACCAGAAAAATTCCACGGTCTAACTGACCAAGAAATGCGTTACCGTCAGCGTTACGTTGACCTAATCGTAAATGACGATTCACGTCACGCATTCGTTGTTCGTTCAAAAGTGGTATCGGCTATCCGTAACTTCATGGTAAGCAAAGGCTTCATGGAAGTGGAAACGCCAATGATGCACGTGATCCCTGGTGGTGCAACAGCACGTCCATTCATCACTCACCACAACGCACTAGATATCGACATGTACCTACGTGTTGCGCCTGAGCTATACCTTAAGCGTCTAGTGGTTGGTGGTTTTGAGCGTGTATTCGAAATCAACCGTAACTTCCGTAACGAAGGTCTATCGCCACGTCACAACCCAGAATTCACTATGATGGAATTCTACATGGCGTACGCAGATTACAACGATCTAATGGATCTAACAGAAGAAATGCTAAGCAGCATCGCAATGGATGTTTTAGGTTCTTCTAAGATGCCATACGGTGAATACGAAGTTGAATTTGCAGGCCCTTACGCTCGCATGAGCATGCTAGATGCAATTAAGAAGTACAACCCAGATCACGCAGAAATCCAAGCGCTAACTTACGAAGGCGTTGCTGATCGTGAGCTTATGGTTAAGATTGCGAAATCTGTACACGTTGATGTTGAAGACTTCTGGACTTGTGGTCAGCTACTTGAAGAGATCTTCGGTGAAACTGCTGAACCTCAACTAATGCAACCAACGTTCATCACTGAGTACCCAGCAGATATTTCTCCGCTTGCTCGTCGTAACGATGAAAACCCATTCATCACTGACCGTTTTGAATTCTTCATCGGTGGTCGTGAAGTTGCGAATGGTTTCTCTGAGCTTAACGATGCACAAGATCAAGACCAACGCTTCAAAGCGCAGGTTGACGCGAAAGATGCAGGTGATGACGAAGCAATGTACTACGATGCAGACTACATCACTGCACTAGAGCACGGCTTACCGCCAACAGCGGGTCAAGGTATTGGTATCGACCGTCTAGTTATGCTGTTAACTAACACACATACTATTCGTGACGTTATCCTATTCCCAGCAATGCGTCCTCAATCTAACAACTAATACTTGTTTGATGTGATGATATAAAAGCCACCGTTTATCGGTGGCTTTTTTGTCTGAGCTGAAAAGCAATATGCAGTTAGTTGTGTGATAGTTGTCATATGATTCATTGTTGTATCAAAAATGAATGTTAATTTTTTTGTTGCTTATCTGGATTGTGACTTCTTCCGATAATCTATGATTTTTGTTATGAAAATAAATAGTTCAGTTTTAAATTAATAGTAAACGTGTTGCGCATTTGTATCTCATCCATATATGATTGTAACAATTTTGGTGCGGTTATTATTGATACACATTACAACGACAGTCGTGCTACGTGATAACGTGATCAAGGGCGATTAGGGAATGGATAAACGAAATAAGATTGGGGCAGCTAATTCCATCGTTGTCTTTGGTGGAGTCAATCAAAAGTGGTTACCGTCAATGGAATCGGCGGGATGGTCGTGTCATCGTTGTTATGATTTGCGAGCAGCAGAGTCACTGTTGTTAGAAATGGGTCCCTGTATCGGGGTTGTTGATTTAAGTAACGATGATTTTAGTTTACATAGCTTAGCTGCGTTGGTTAACCGCAATAAGCAAGTACGTTGGATCGCCATTGTTCGTGATGAGCAATTAAATAATGAAGCGATCAGCCAATTTATTGTGAATTTCTGTTTAGACTATTTTTCGACGCCAGTGCCCTGTGAGCGTTTAAAACAGACCATTGGTCACCAAAGTGGGATGTTAGCACTTGAACGACAAGTGTGGCCACAATTAGGACAGTTTGGTCAGCAAGGATTACAAGGTAATACGCCGATCATGAAAAAGCTACGTGATCAGGTAAAGCGTGTTGCGTTAAGTGACGTGCCTGTGTTGATCAATGGTGAGATTGGTACTGGTAAATTAGTTGTCGCGGAAGCCTTACATCAGGCATCGATTCGCGCTAAAAAGCCATTTTCGCGAGTGAATTGTGAAACGGTTCAAGCTGGGTGGATCGATGATGTTGAGCAACAGTCTTATCTTGATTATGCCAATAATGGTGTGCTTTTATTAGATGAGTTCACGCTGTTAGCCGATGAAAGAAAAAAAGAGATCTTAAAAATCCTCAGTGATGGAACCTATTACCGTCCTGATGGCAGCATTCTTACTGTTGATATTCGTATTATTGCTACCAGTAGCCATAATTTTGATGATCTGTCGGAGCTCGATACTCTAACCCGTGATTTGTACTTTAGACTTAACGTGATTTCATTATCGGTACCTGCATTGCGAGAGCGTGGCAGTGATATTGTGTTACTTGCCGAGTTTTTACTGCTTAAGTACGCCAGACAATATAATAGTGTGGCTAAGTCATTTTCAGAACAAGCACAAGCAATGTTGCTGCAATATCAATGGCCGGGGAATATACGAGAGTTAATTAGCCAAATTAAACGAGCGGTACTCTTGGCTGAAAACAAATGTATTGAAGCTGAACAACTCGATATCCCACGAATCACCGAAGATAAACAAAGCCTGAAAAAAATCCGAGAAGAGTCGGAGCGTACGGCACTACTTACTGTGTTAGAAAACAATAAAGGGCAGATCTCAGCGGCCGCTAGAGAGTTGGGGGTATCAAGAGCAACCATGTATCGACTCTTGAATAAACATGACTTGATCCCACCGCCACGTTGTTTCCGACAAGGCTAATTCAGTTGGATACTCTTACTTAACAGCTACCGAAAGGTGGCTGTTTTTGTTTGAGAACGCAATAGAATTAACCCTATCAATAGTCATTAATTTTTTATGCTGATATGAAATATAGTTAT
>NZ_SSMG01000269.1 GCF_009873615.1 Photobacterium lucens | reverse complement strand
GGAATTGGTTATTTATACTTTATCTGTTTTAATTGCATTTTTATTTAATTGGAGGTTGTCTTGAGCAAATCTGCGCTGTTAGTCCTGGAAGATGGGACAGTGTTCCGCGGTGTGTCCATTGGGGCAGATGGTTCGGCCGTTGGTGAAGTCGTTTTTAACACCTCGATGACGGGGTATCAGGAAATTCTCACCGACCCTTCTTATTCACAACAGATCGTTACTCTTACTTATCCCCACATTGGCAATACCGGTACTAATACCGAAGACGAAGAATCTACCGCTATTCATGCACAAGGTCTGGTTATTCGTGATCTTCCTCTTATCGCTTCAAACTTCCGCTCTGAACAATCCCTTTCTGATTATTTAAAATCACAAAACGTTGTTGGTATCGCAGATATTGATACTCGTAAGTTAACTCGACTTCTTCGTGAAAAGGGTGCGCAAAACGGTTGTATCATTGCGGGTAATAACATCGATGAGGCGTTTGCCTTAGAGCAAGCGAAAGCTTTCCCAGGTCTTAAAGGCATGGATTTAGCAAAAGAAGTGACAACAAGCGAAACATACAGCTGGAAGCAAGGTTCTTGGACACTAGAGAACGGCTTACCAGAAGCACAGGAAGATAACGAGCTGGCATACCACGTAGTCGCTTATGACTTTGGCGCTAAACGTAACATCTTGCGTATGCTGGTTGACCGCGGTTGTCGTTTAACGGTTGTTCCAGCACAAACTTCAGCAGAAGACGTACTTGCGTTAAACCCTGATGGTGTTTTCCTATCAAATGGCCCTGGTGATCCAGAACCATGTACTTACGCCATTGAAGCAACCAAAACATTCCTTGATAAAAACATTCCAATCTTCGGTATCTGTTTAGGTCACCAAATTCTTGCCCTAGCAAGCGGTGCGAAAACAGTAAAAATGAAGTTTGGTCACCACGGTGCTAACCACCCAGTTAAAGATTTAGATCGTGATGTTGTGATGATCACCAGCCAGAACCACGGTTTTGCTGCTGACGAAGCAACGTTACCTGAAAACTTACGTGCGACACACAAATCCCTGTTTGATGGCTCGCTACAAGGTATCCATCGTACCGACAAGCCTGCATTCAGTTTCCAAGGCCACCCAGAAGCGAGCCCTGGTCCACACGATGCAGCACCATTATTTGATCATTTTATCGAATTAATTAAGAAACACAGCGCCTAAGCCGGGAGTAGTAAGAAATGCCAAAACGTACTGACATAAAAAGTGTACTAATTCTAGGTGCTGGACCGATCGTTATCGGTCAGGCCTGTGAGTTCGATTACTCTGGTGCACAAGCTTGTAAAGCACTTCGTGAAGAGGGTTACCGCGTTATTCTGGTAAACTCTAACCCTGCCACTATCATGACTGATCCAGAAATGGCGGATGCAACTTACATCGAGCCAATTCACTGGGAAGTGGTACGTAATATCATTGCTAAAGAGCGCCCTGATGCGGTACTACCAACCATGGGTGGTCAAACAGCACTAAACTGTGCACTTGATCTTGAGCGTCACGGCGTACTAGAAGAGTTCGGCGTTGAGATGATCGGTGCAACAGCTGATGCTATCGATAAAGCAGAAGACCGTTCTCGCTTCGATAAAGCAATGAAATCTATTGGCTTAGAGTGTCCTCGTGCCGATACTGCGAAAACCATGGAAGAAGCTTACAAAGTGCTCGATATGGTTGGTTTCCCATGTATCATTCGCCCATCATTTACTATGGGTGGTACGGGTGGCGGTATTGCTTACAACAAAGAAGAATTCGAAGAGATCTGTTCTCGCGGTCTTGATCTTTCACCAACTAATGAGCTTCTGATTGATGAGTCATTAATTGGTTGGAAAGAATATGAAATGGAAGTGGTTCGCGATAAGAACGACAACTGTATCATTGTGTGTGCGATTGAAAACTTTGACCCAATGGGTATCCACACCGGTGACTCAATCACTGTTGCACCTGCGCAAACCCTAACAGACAAAGAATACCAATTAATGCGTAATGCATCGCTTGCAGTACTGCGTGAAATTGGTGTTGAAACAGGTGGTTCAAACGTACAGTTTGGTATCAACCCGAAAGATGGCCGTATGGTTATCATCGAGATGAACCCACGTGTATCTCGCTCATCAGCACTGGCATCAAAAGCGACAGGATTCCCGATTGCAAAAATCGCGGCAAAACTGGCAATTGGTTTCACCCTTGATGAACTGATGAATGACATCACAGGTGGCGCAACCCCTGCGTCATTTGAACCTACTATCGATTACGTAGTAACGAAGATCCCTCGCTTTAACTTCGAGAAATTTGCTGGCGCTAACGATCGTCTAACGACACAGATGAAGTCGGTTGGTGAGGTTATGGCGATTGGTCGTAACCAACAAGAATCACTACACAAAGCACTACGAGGCCTAGAAGTTGGCGCGACGGGCTTTGATGAAATGGTTGACCTTGACGATCCAAATGCGATGAGCAAGATCCGCCACGAGCTGAAAGAAGCAGGCGCAGAGCGTATTTGGTACATTGGTGATGCGTTCCGTGCAGGTATGTCGGTTGACGGTATCTTTAACCTTACTAACATCGACCGTTGGTTCTTGGTTCAAATTGAAGAAATCATCAAGCTTGAAGAGCAAGTGAAAGCGGCAGGCTTTGCTGGCCTAAATGCAGAAGTATTACGCAAACTAAAGCGTAAAGGTTTTGCTGATGCGCGTCTTGCTAAACTACTTGGCATTGGTGAAGGTGAAATTCGCAAACTACGCGATCAGTTCGACATTCACCCAGTCTACAAGCGTGTAGATACCTGTGCGGCTGAGTTCTCATCTGATACTGCTTACATGTACTCATCATACGATGAAGAGTGTGAAGCAAATCCAACCGACAAAGACAAGATCATGGTATTGGGCGGAGGTCCAAACCGTATCGGTCAAGGTATCGAATTTGACTACTGCTGTGTACATGCATCATTAGCACTGCGTGAAGACGGTTACGAAACTATCATGGTTAACTGTAACCCTGAGACAGTATCAACGGATTACGACACATCAGATCGCCTGTACTTTGAACCTGTAACACTTGAAGATGTATTAGCTATCGCACGCGTTGAAAAACCAAAAGGCGTTATTGTTCAGTACGGTGGTCAAACACCACTGAAACTAGCACGTGCACTAGAAGCAGCAGGCGTGCCAATCATCGGTACAAGCCCTGATGCGATTGACCGTGCAGAAGACCGTGAGCGTTTCCAACAAGCGGTTGACCGTTTAGGTTTACTACAACCTGAAAACGCAACAGTGACGACGATGGAGCAAGCGGTTGAGAAGTCGCGTGACATCGGTTACCCACTGGTTGTACGTCCTTCTTACGTGCTTGGTGGTCGTGCAATGGAAATTGTTTACGATGAGCAAGACTTGCGTCGCTACTTCAATGAAGCAGTTAGCGTTTCAAATGAATCACCAGTACTGCTAGACCGTTTCCTTGATGATGCGGTTGAAGTTGACGTTGATGCGATTTGTGATGGTGAGCAAGTGGTGATTGGCGGTATTATGGAGCATATCGAGCAAGCGGGTGTTCACTCAGGTGACTCAGCATGTTCTCTGCCTGCGTACACTCTAAGCCAAGAAATCCAAGATGTGATGCGTGAGCAAGTGAAGAACCTTGCATTTGAATTAGGTGTTCGTGGCCTAATGAATACTCAGTTCGCTGTCAAAGATGGTCAAGTGTACCTAATCGAAGTTAACCCTCGTGCAGCACGTACCGTACCGTTTGTTTCTAAAGCGACAGGTGCATCACTAGCTAAGATTGCAGCGCGTGTTATGGCTGGTCAATCACTTGAATCACAAGGTTTTACTAAGGAAATCATTCCACCGTATTACTCTGTGAAAGAAGTGGTGCTACCGTTTAACAAGTTCCCAGGCGTTGACCCACTGTTAGGCCCTGAAATGCGCTCAACAGGTGAGGTAATGGGTATCGGTAATACGTTTGCTGAAGCATTCGCAAAAGCGGAATTAGGTTGTGGTAAAGAATACCCAGAAGGTGGTCGTGCACTACTATCTGTTCGTGAAGGTGATAAGCAACGTGTGGTTGATCTTGCTTCTAAGCTAACTAAGTTGGGTTACCAGTTAGATGCAACTCACGGTACAGCTGTGATTCTTGGTGAAGCGGGTATTAACCCTCGCCTAGTTAATAAAGTACATGAAGGTCGCCCTCATATTCTTGACCGTATCAAGAACAATGAATACACCTACATTGTTAACACTGCTGCAGGTCGTCAAGCGATTGAAGATTCAAAAGTACTTCGTCGTGGTGCACTAGCTGAGAAGGTGAACTACACCACAACGCTAAATGCTGCATTTGCAACTTGTATGGCGCATACCGCAGATGACCGTAATACAGTGACCTCAATTCAAGAGCTACACGCACGCATCAAGTAAGTGTAACTAATCTTGAAATGGAAAAGTCGAGCAATTATGTTGCTCGGCTTTTTATTTTATTATCAATTGAAATAAATAAACGTTGATAATCAGTTTCTATACAGGTTGGTTTATTTAGAATGCAGGCGTCGCAGTAAGCGATACATGTTTTTGGAGACAATAATGAACGATACCGACTATCCCCCAAGTATGAAGCAGGAAAATCTCGCTTAGTTTACGGTATCAATTGTTTTCTCCGTACGACTGAGTGCGGAATAGTATGTCTAACCTTCCTTTTTAGTGATGCACTTTCACGACAGCTTTCCTTTGGTTTTCCATTTCCTATCTTAATTAATAGCATTAGTTACTTATTCAGCATTGGCGCCAGTTGTTGCTGAGAATACGTAATGTTATGTCGGTGATCGTTACCACCTCTCTTAGAGAGTCAGCCAATCGGGAGATTCGCCATGGCGGTAATGAACGATGCAGTTTTCGCTGCAACAACACAAATTGCACACAAAGATGCACTTGCAGTACGTAACGCATTTCTAAAATATGATTTGGATGAGCAAGCACAATTATTGGCAAAAATGCCAGTGACAGATGCGTTAGCTATGCTTCATGAATGCCCATTACGGCATGTACAAATATTATTAGATAGACTAGATGAATTAAAACAGGAAGTCAGATCCCGTCAGCTAGCCAGTGGATTAGGACTCATTAGCTCGGAAGTCGAGCCTACTGGAGATTACTTAGAAAATAGTGTCTTTAATCATGTGAAAGAGCGCATAGGTTGGATTGTCGGTTTGGCACTAATGGGAATCGTCTCAGGCTTAATTATTTCCCATTATGAAGATACGTTAAGTCAATTAGTGTTACTTGCTATCTATATGCCTGTCATTGCAGCAGCTGGAGGGAATACAGGTTCACAAGCTGCGACTTTGGTAGTGCGAGCTTTGGCAATGGAAGAAATAAAATCACGGGACTGGTTAGCCGTTTTGTGGAAAGAGTTTCGTGTTGCGATTGTTATTGCTATCTGCCTTGCTGCGGTGATCATCGGGCGAGTCATTTTCTTTAGTGGTGATGTAGTGTTACCTGTAGGAATGACACTTGATTCTATTGCTCTTGCGATAGGTATTGCGATTTCGATCCAAGTTGTCATCTCAACTACCATTGGGGGAGTATTACCTATGATCGCAAGGGCTTTTAATTTGGATCCTGCGGTACTTGTGAGTCCTGTTTTAGCTTCTATGGTTGATATTACTGGGATGATGATTTATTTCACGACTGTTAATTGGATGCTTGGATTAGGGCATTGATAAACATTGTTATTAAAAAAGCCACTATAGGTTAGCTATAGTGGCTTTTTTTATAGAACGCACTATTTAGTAGCTTTTATAAAGAGAGTTATAAAGCTGTTTTTCAAATTGGTAAATCGGTGGCAATGCTGCTTTTTCACCGTCATGCATGTGTGGATAGTAATTAGTCACTAACTGTACAAAGAGGAGTGGTTTACCATTTTGGGTATTAATCACACCCGCCAAGTTATAGGTACCAAATAAAGAGCCACTTTTAGCAATAATCTTACCTTTTAGCGGAACATCACGAATACTGCGACGGTACTGTAATGTGCCACTTTTCCCTGATACAGGTAGATCATTCATTAAACCAAGCTGTGGATGACGATAAATGTAAGTCACCACTTTCATTAAGTCATTTGCTGTTAAGCGGTTATTACGCGATAAGCCTGAGCCATCCACCATTACGGTATCAGAAAGATCGATTCCTGCTTTATCTTTGAGTATCGCTTTGATTGCTTCAATGCCGTTACTGTAACTACCTGCTTGGTTGTAATACTTTGCACCAATCGTTTTGGCAATATTATCGGCAAATAAGTTATCAGAGCGCTTCAACATAATATCAAGTAGCGTTGATAGTGGTGCTGATCGGTGTGTTGCGATGATTTTTCCACTAATTTTATCGTTACGAAGTAACTTACCGTTTAACTTAATACCTGCGCGCTTAAGCTCTTGCTGAATAATCGCGGTTGAATACAAGGTGGTGTTTTGTACTGCAAATTTAAGTGGTAGAGGCTCTTTACGAGGCTGTATACACCCACTAATTTGGTACATGTTGCGATCATTGGAGGTCATTGATAGCTGACAGTGTTGTTCTTTTTGCTGCGCTTTGGAAACCACAATGGCTGAGGTTTGTGCCTTAATTGGCTGGTGGCTAGGCACATTTACACGTGTGACATCACCAAAAGATTTATTACTGTATAGCGCACCTTGAACACAATTGTGCTCTAAGCTGATACTACTTGATGGTGCACTGTAACAAGATCCTAAAATATCCCAAGGCCAACCAATAGCACGTTCATAGCCAGTAAAATGTCCGCCATTTAAGTACAGATTACCTTTAATTGTCGTTATGCCTTGCTGTTTTAGCTGGCGAAGCAAATTCGCAATATCGCTGCGCTTAAGTGTTGGGTCACCATTAAATTTTAAAATGACGTCATTACCTTTGGTCTCAAGGTAAGTATCAAAACGGAAGTTATTACCAAGATATAGCTTTGCAGCAAGCGCAGTGATTGTTTTCTGTGTACTTGCTGGTGCTTGTAATTCGTTTGCGCGTTTATCGTATATAACTTTGTTGGTGGCAGGGTTAACGATGAGAAGCGCGACATCACTACCTTTGGGCAGTTGGTTGATTGCTTGCTGAGGAGAAAACGCAGCAAAAGAGGAAAAGCTCGTTGCCATTAATGCAGAGCAAAGCAGTTTTTTAAACATATCAAGGCATAGTCTTGGTTAAGAGATAGACCTTAATCATAACGTTTATATGAGAGAGGGTAAAAAAGATAAAGAATAAAGATTAAAAAATGACACAAAACTAATAAAAAAAGCGCCGACCTAAGTCGACGCTTCATCTGTTCTACTTTAATCGCAAGGATTAGAAGTCGTAACGTGCACCTAGAACGAATTGGTCAGATGCTGCAACTTTACCTACTTCGTTCTTATCAAGCATGTTGAATGTGTAAGAAGCGTAAGTACGGAAGTTGCTGTTGAAGTAGTAAGTACCGTCAACAGATACAGCGTTTGCTAGCTCATCATATACGTTGTGAGCTTTTTCATCTTTCATGAAGCCGTAAGTAGTTGTGAATACTGCTTTACCAGCTGTGTACGCTGCAGCGAATTCGTAACCTTGAGTATCTGTTACTTTGTCAGTTACAAGGTTTTGACCATCGCGACGACCGTACTTGTATAGACCACCGAAGTATAGGTCACCAACTGTGTAAGATGCTACTGCGAAAGTCTGCTCAGAACGTGCTTTGTGAGTGTTAACACCGTTTTGATCGCGTTGTTCGCCGTAACCAAGACCTAGAGCTAGACCTGTGTCAGCAACGTTGTACTTAGCTGCTGTTGAGAAGCCGTGAACGTCTGTCTTATTGCCATTTTTATCGTAGTCAGCACCAGCGAATACGTAGTTAGCTTTGAATGTTAGATCACCGAAAGTACCTGCGTATGCTAGGTTGTTAGTTGTGCGGTCAGCTACTGCTAGCTTAGTACCACCAACAACAGAACCTGCGTATGCCATGATATCAGTGAAATCAGTTAGCATACCTAGAGAGCCGTCAGCTTTACCGTAAACAATTTGGCCGTATTGGTCGCTGTTTACACCAGCGTACATGTAACGGTTTTCGTCGTTAGAGTTGTCGTCTTTGAACTCGCGCTCGAAGAAACCAATACCTTGAACGCCATCAGCGATTTGTGTTTTCGCATCGATGTTTACACGTACACGTGAAATGTCAGTTACTTCGTTATCAGTTGTTTGTAGTTTAGCTGGTACATTTTCGTTATCAGCTTGTTCTGAAAGAAGAGCACGCGCTTCTACACGACCGCCGATAGCAAGAGAAGATGAGTCATCTGAGTAAACTTGTGCTGCTGATGCTGCGCCAGATAGAGTTGCTGCTGCTACTGCTAAAGCAATAAGGTGCTTGTTCATTGCCGAATCCTTTTTAAAATTTTTATGTGTTGCATTTCTATGCCAAATGCATGCTGTTCTTTTTACTTGTGTCTGTCGGTTTATGTTAGTAAAAAAAACTGAAAAATACCTCATGAGTATTCGATTTTTTGTTTTTTTAGTTTTTATATTGTTCTTATT
>NZ_SSMG01000268.1 GCF_009873615.1 Photobacterium lucens | reverse complement strand
CCTGACTCCGATTGAATATCGAAATCAGGCCTTACAAGCCGCTTAACCGAAATGTCCAACTTTATGGGGTCACATCAAGGTATGGCTTTTTTATTATCTTAACGTTAGGTGTTTTTAATGCAGCTTAAAGCGCTGAATCGTTACCATCAGATCTTCTGAGATTTGATTTAGTTCCTCGCTTGATGATGATAACTGGCTCGACTCTGAAGAGAGCGAGATTGAGCTGTCATTTAAACTCGACACATTTTGATTAATACAATTTACGGTTAATGACTGTTGCTCTGTCGCCGCTGAGATCTGCTCGTTCATTCCCTGAATGGCATGAACCTCTTCCACAATCAAATTCAACGCTTCACCAGCTGATGCCGAAATGGTAGAAGCATTTTTCGCTTTTTCAGCCCCTTTATTCATCACGCCGACAGCTTTCTCAGCCCCTTCTTGCAGTTTCTCAATGATGGTTTGAATTTCAACAGTAGACTCCTGTGTGCGCTGTGACAGCGTTCTTACCTCATCTGCAACCACAGCAAAGCCTCGACCTGCTTCACCCGCCCTCGCCGCTTCTATTGCAGCATTAAGTGCCAATAGATTGGTTTGCTCTGCAATGCCTCGGATCACTTCCAAGACCGTATCAACATTACGACTATCTGTGGCAAGTTGGGTAATCACTTCGCTGGCTTCGCCAATATCTAACGCCAACAATTGTGACTCTTCAATATTACGTTGAATGATCGCTTTACTCGCTTCGGTTTGTTTTGCCGCTTCAACACTAAAATCACTGGCATCTACCGTTCTTCCTGCAATTTCTTCAACCGCAGTGAGCATTTCACTCATTGAGCCCACCAGCTGATCAGTATCTTCTTTTTGCTGATTGAGATTAGCATCAACAGATAACACAGATTGGGAAAGACAACGGGAAGATTGGGTAAGCTGAGAGCCAGCATCACTGATGCTATGCATGATGGTCTGAATGGAGCTAACAAAACGGTTAAAGTGTTTAGCTAATGCAATTAACTCGGGACTGCCTTCTTCTTTTAAGCGTTGGGTTAAATCGCCTTCACCGACAGAGAGATCACGCATCGCCGCCACGGTTTTGTTTATTGGCTGGGTAATACTGCGAATAAAGAACACCATAAACAATGACAGTATCACCAAGATCACAGCAACATTGATAAACGATAACCACTGGGTTTCTTGAATGTCTTTATTTAATGCTTTGATGTTGATCCCTGCGCCAATCATCCAGCCCCAAGGGTGAAAGTAATCGGCATAACTGGTTTTTAAAATCAGCTGATTAGGATCAGAAGATGACTTCCACATGTAATCAACAAAGCCGCCCCCCTGCTTACCAACACTGTAAAGCTCTTCCACAAAGCGCCGTCCATTGCCATCTTCTAATGAAAGAATGTCTGTTCCCATCATCTCATCAAAACGTGTAGCGATTTGATAGCCTTCTCGGTTCCCACCGAAAATATAATTACCACCGTCAAAGCGCATAGCATTAATTGCAGCTAACGCCTGCTTTTGTGCTTCTTCTTCGCTTAACGTGCCATTGGCACTAAGGGTATGATAATGCTTCACCACGCCAACCGCCCCTTCAACGATCTGCTTAATACCACGCTCATAATTGGCACGCATGTGCTGATTGGTCGAAGAAATATTTAAAACCGAAATGGTAATGAGGCCAATAGCAAAAAGCAGCCAAATGATCCAAGCTTTAGCACTAATAGAAGCATGAGTGAGTGATAGATTCATAGAACCTCCCTAATTCTACTTATGACGTTTAGTCGTGAATACTTTCTCTATAACGCACAAGATCAATTAGGTTCTAAACAGCATAAATCAACACGTTAGGTGTGATTAACTAGATATCAACCTTGCTAAATAGCTTTACTATAATGCTTTCTCATTAGATAAATTGTTAAATTTTAATATATGCGTAAAGTGTCATAATTATAGGTAACTGATATAACACTCAATCACTTAAACTAACCACGCAGTAGACACAAAAAAGCTCCGCCGTAGCGAAGCTTTCTTATCGTTATCAACCACAAATAGATAGTTATTTTGCTACGTCATGCAATGCGCTGATCAGTGCTTGTAAACCCGTTTCAACTTTACTGCGAGGAGATCCGACATTCAGTCGTACATAGCCTTGTCCTTCTTTGCCATAAGTATCACCACGCATGATCGCTACTTTGTAATGACGAATTAAACGTTGCTGTAACGCATCCATATCGATATTCAGTGGTGTTAGGTCGATCCACGCTAAATACGTCCCTTCTGGCACTTGATAATTAAGCTCTGGAAACGCCTGATTAAGCTGCTCTGCCACATAACAAAGGTTTGCTTGCAGGTAGTCTTTTAAACTCACTAGCCATGCTTCACCGTGGTTATAAGCGGCAATATGCCCAATCACGCCAAGGATCGAGGGAGATGATAAACCATGGGCTGCTTTTAATTGTGTCAGGTAACGATCACGCACCTCGGCATTGGCGATAAACCCATACGCCCCAGTTAGGGCTGGAATATTAAATGATTTAGAGCCAGACGAGACGAGTGCCCAGTTATCATCAACAGCCACTTCAGACCACGGAATATAATCGTTAAATGCCATGTCCATGTGGATATCATCTGAGATCACTTTCACGTGATGCTGCTGACAGATCTGCGCCATACGCTTGAGCTCATCACGAGTCCATACTCGCCCTGTTGGGTTTTGGGGGCTACACAGCAGCAAAACCTTACATTCAACTTTAGCTGCTTGTGCTTCAAACTGTGCCCAGTCAATCTCATAACTGCCACCCGCCGTTTTTAATAACGGGCTAGTTAGCATTAAACGATCATTAGCCGCTAACATATTGCCAAATGCATCATAAGCTGGAGTGTGAATAAGCACGCCTTCACCTTGTTTGGTCCACTGCATCACTAATTGCGCAATGATGTAAATCACCGAGGGACCATAGACAATATGATCAGGATTGATTTGGCTATGATAACGACGAGCAAACCAGCCAGTGATCGCTGATTTAAAATCATCATGGTTCCAACGGCTATAGCCAAATACACCATGTGCTAAACGCTCAGATAAGGCTTGCTCAATACAAGGGGCAATGGCGAAATCCATGTCTGAAATGGTAAAGGGTAATAAGTCAGCCTCACCAAAGCGATCTTCGACATAATCCCACTGCGTGCAGTAAGTGCCATAACGGTTGACTGGGGTCGAAAAATCAAACATAACAACCTCTCGAAACTAATTAAAACAGAGATACAAAAGCAGAAAAGCGGAGCACTAGGCTCCGCCATAACCTTATGCCGTTGCTGGCATTAAACTCTGCATTTCATTTTTCACCATGTGAACCTGAGGCCCAATAACGACTTGCAGGTTATGCTCATCGAGCTTGACGACACCTAAAGCACCGTTCGCTTTTAACACCGCATCGTTCACCAAACTCATATCATTAACCGATAAACGTAAGCGTGTAATACAGTTATCAAGCGAGGTGATATTCGCAGCACCACCGAGTGCATTAAGAATAATGTCACCTTTATAACCCGTCGTTTTCTCACCACCTTCAGCAAACGCTAATTCTTCTTTCACATCCGCCACTTCTCGACCCGGTGTTTTTAGATTAAAGCGAGTGATCGCAAAGCGGAACACGCTGTAGTACATCACAAACCATACCGCAGCAACGACAGGTACTAAATACCACTTAGTTGCAGTGCCTTGCAGTACACCGAAGATCAAGAAATCAATAATGTTGCCGTCTGTATTACCAATGGTCACACCCAGTAAGTGCATCACCATAAAACCAATACCGGTGAGGATCGCATGGATAAAGTACAGCGCAGGCGCAACGAATAAGAACAAGAACTCTAGCGGCTCAGTGATACCACCGACGATACATGCCACAACACCGGATAATAATAACGCTTTTACTTTGCTACGATTTTCAACACGTGCACAGTGGTACATTGCCAATGCTGCACCCGGTAAGCCACCAAGAAATGCTGGCATTTTACCTTGTGATAAGAATGATGTTGCTGAGTAAGAGAAACCATTAGTTGTCGAACAAGAAAGCTCAGCGTAGAAAATATTCAGTGCACCACTTACCGTGTTACCACACACATCCATCGTACCGCCCGCTTCAGTAAAGCGAACTAATGCCACTAGAATGTGATGCAGACCAAATGGCAGTAACAGACGCTCACCAGTACCGAATAGGAATGGACCAAATGGGCCTGAGTGAGAGATCAAGCTACCGATCCCATTAATCCCCATCGCAAAGTACGGCCAAATCAGTGGTACTAATAGACCCACGACACCTAACGTTAGGGTTGAGATAATAGGCACAAAACGAGCACCACCGAAGAAAGCTAATGCATCTGGCATTTTGTAGGTGTAGAAGCGAGCATGTAATTTCGCCACGATAATACCGACGATCACCGCCCCTAAAATACCAGTATCAATCGACTCTATACCGAGGATCGATTTTACACCGTAGGCTTTTTCTTCTGTCGCATTGCCCAATACCCCAGCGACCGTTAAGTAGAAGTTAATTGATAAGTTTAAGGCTGCATAACCAACGAAACCGGCAAAAGCCGCCACGCCTTTCTCTTCACGGGCTAAGCCTAATGGGATCGCCACCGCGAACATAATAGGCAAGTAAATGAACGCGACTAAACCAATTTTGGTCATCCACATAAACAGCAATTGCAACACGGTATTATCAAGGAACGGCATACTTTCTTTCACCGCCGCACTTGATAACGAGCTACCAATACCGAGTAAAATACCTGAGAACGCCAGTAGTGCTACAGGCAGCATGAAGGTTTTTCCTAGACTTTGGAAGAATTCCCACAGCGTTGTTTTATTTGCAGATTTTGACATTATCGTCACCTAATCACAGATTTATCTTCGTCAAAAACAAAGTGGTAAAACGTTTTATCACTTTGCTGAAAAAAAACGTCGACGAAGATGAGCTCTAAACTTCTGCCAACGCTTTTGCTGAATCACGAAATAAATGATAAAACGTTTTACCAAGTTTTATCTGTATACAGATCACGGAACATATTTCGAATGAAAAGCCATTTTCAAAAATGTGATCCTGTTAATATCTAAACCACAGAGATAACGTTTTATATTAATAAATAAAAACAGGGTAATTAACTAACGAATGGCGAAGTTAACCAAAGTAAAAATCACCGATGTCGCTGAATATGCGGGGGTTTCTGTTTCAACCGTCTCTCTGGTGCTCAGCAATAAAGGGCGAATATCAGAATCGACTATCAATAAAGTCAATAAAGCGGTTGAAGCACTGGGTTATGTGCGAAATAACGCTGCAGCCAACTTACGATCCCATCACTCTAATTTGATCGGTTTGATCTTAGCGGATATTACCGATCCGTTTTATAACGAAGTCACCGCTGGATTAAGTGCTGAACTGGAAAAGCACGATCATATGTTGTTTCTTGCTCAATCCAATCATCAAGCCGATAAGTTGATCCAATGTGTGCAATCGATGATCCAACAAGGTGTTGCGGGTATCGCATTTAGTCCTGTGCGAGAAGCCACCAGCCAAGTGCTTGAAATGACAAAGCAAGCCGGCATTCCTGCGGTATGTTTAGCTCGGGCAGCGGTTAATAATGAGGTCGATTACATTGGCCCCGATAATAGCCAAGCAGCGGTCATAGCAACCCAACATTTGATCGAGCAAGGTCATCGTCATATTGCCTATGTGGGAGGATTTTGTGATTCATTAACCCGTGCCGAGCGCATTGGCGGCTATTGCACCACATTAATGCAGTACGGATTACCATTTAAAAATGAATGGGTTGTCGAGACAGGCAACAACCAAAGCCAAGCGGCAGATAGTGTTCAACAACTGCTGACTCAGCACCCTAAAATTACAGCGCTGTTATGCCACCGCCCTGCGATTGCACTCGGTGCGATATATGGTATTCAACGAGTTGGTAAAAGCGTCGGAAAAGATAACTATATCGGTCAACAAGTAGGAGTAATTGGCTTCGATGACACGCCAGAGGCAACCTTAACTCAACCGACATTGACCATGATCAGCTCACCAACAAGGCTCATTGGCGAAAAAGCGGCACAGCGATTACTGGCAAAAATGACCAATCATAACGATGATGTTCAGCGTTTGATCTTAATGCCACAGCTGATCGAGCGTGGATCGGCCTAATGAAATGAACATACTCAAAAACAAAAAAGCTCCGCCGTAGCGAAGCTTTTTGTTTCTTACTTGCGATTATAGGTAATCACAAAGATAAGCTGTTGTTTCTAAAACTTTCACGTTAAATGAACTGTCGCCAGGGACTTCAAAGTCATCACCTGCATTGTAAGTTTCCCAATCAACATGACCTGGAAGCTTAACAATCAGCGCACCTTTAACCACAGTCATACGCTCCGGTGCAGCTGTACCAAAAGTGTATTCACCCGGTACCATGACACCCACACTTGCATGATCGCCAGCAGACTCAAAACCCACAGATTTTACTTGGCCATCAAAATATTCATTCACTTTTAACATCGACTTTCCTTATCTCTAATTCGTGTTATTGATTGGAAATTATCACAAAATTTCGCAATGCCCTAATGAAAAATAATGCCCTGAGCCGAGATATTCATGACATGAATTTAACTTGGTTCATGATAAAAAAACGCTACACTAAGCATCAGAATTTTATTGAGGGATCTCAGATGTTAAATAAACGCGTTTTAACAATCCTGCTGATAGCTTCATTGCCATTAGTAGGTTGTACCAGCAGCGACAAGCAAAATATTAAAGATGGTTTCAGAGATATTGGCCATGCGACCCGTGATGCAACCCGTGCTACTGGTCACTTCTTCCGTGATACCACCAAAGATGCTATCCATAATGCAAAAGAAGCGACCAAATAATTAATGCTCTGATTTCTCGTGCCTTGAACAGCATGCTTTAGGTTCATCGATAGCTGGCTCATTGATCTCACTACTATCATTCAGGGCACCTAAAATCGAACAGTGGCTCGCATTGTCATCCACATGACCACAACACGCATCATTGATCTTCTTTAATGCGGTGCGAATACGAGTTAACTCTTTTATCTTCATATCAACTTCATCAAGCTTGGCCTGAGTGATCGCTTTCACTTCAGCGCAACTATGTTGACTGGCTTCCAAGCGAATATCGAGCAATTCACGAATTTCATCCAAGCTCAAACCAATTGATTTCGCACGCAAAATAAATTTCACCCGCGATAGATTATCCTCACTATATAAACGATAACCACTCTCGCTACGTCCAGCCGGTTGCAGCAAATTATTCTTCTCATAAAACCGTAATGTGTCACTGCTGACTTGGCACAACTTCGCTAATTGCCCAATTAAATACATCGCCATCTTGCTGCTATCTCCTGCCACCAACCACAAAAGCAAACGTTTGCGTAATATTCCTATTCATGTAAAATAACGGTCACATTACGCACATAATGACCATTATTGATAAATCGCTGTTGCCGTCACCACCTCTTCATAGATGTGATGAAACTCAGGATATTTCCCAAACCCAATTTGGTAAACCTCAGCTTGGCCTTGGGAAATATTCTATTCACCGTGTAATTAAAAGAGATAGTAGCAATGGAAAACGCTCGTCCTATTCGCCGTGCGCTGATCAGCGTATCAGACAAAACAGGTATTGTGGAATTCGCACAGGCTCTTGCCAACCGCGGCGTAGAAATCTTATCTACTGGCGGTACCGCTCGTTTACTTGCCGAGAAAAACATTCAAGTCACTGAAGTTTCTGATTACACCGGTTTCCCTGAAATGATGGATGGCCGTGTTAAAACCCTTCACCCGAAAGTACATGGTGGCGTATTAGGTCGTCGTGGCACCGATGACGAAGTGATGGAAACACACGGTATCAACCCTATCGATATGGTAGTCGTTAACCTTTACCCATTCGCTGAAACAGTGGCTAAAGCTGGCTGTACTTTAGAAGACGCCGTTGAGAACATCGATATTGGTGGGCCAACAATGGTACGTTCTGCAGCGAAAAACCACAAAGATGTGACTATCGTGGTTAATGCACATGATTACGATCGCGTACTGACTGAAATGAGCGCAAACGATGGTTCGCTAACGCACGCAACCCGTTTCGATTTAGCGATTTCTGCATTTGAACACACTGCCGCTTACGACGGTATGATTGCTAACTACTTCGGTACTATGGTGCCATCATACGGTGACAATAAAGAAGGTGACGAGGAGTCTAAATTCCCACGCACTTTCAACCAACAGTTCGAGAAAAAACAAGACATGCGCTACGGTGAAAACAGTCACCAAGCAGCCGCATTCTATGTTGAAGCCAACCCACAAGAAGCATCTGTGGCAACAGCGACGCAACTTCAAGGTAAAGCACTGTCATACAACAACATCGCAGATACTGATGCGGCACTTGAGTGTGTGAAAGAGTTCGACCTACCAGCATGTGTGATTGTAAAACACGCTAACCCTTGTGGTGTTGCACTCGGTGCTAACTTGCTTGAAGCGTACGATCGCGCTTACAAAACAGACCCAACCTCTGCTTTTGGCGGCATCATCGCATTTAACGGTGAGCTTGATGCAGCAACGGCTCAAGCAATTGTTGATCGTCAATTCGTTGAAGTGATCATCGCACCGAAAGTATCAGCAGAAGCAGCAGCGGTTGTTGCAACCAAGAAAAACCTACGCCTACTTGAGTGTGGCGAATGGTCAACCAAGACAACTGGCTTTGACGTTAAACGAGTAAACGGTGGTTTACTGGTGCAAGACCGTGATCAAGGCATGGTATCACTAAGCGATTTAACCGTCGTCACCAAGCGTCAACCAACAGAAGAAGAGCTACGTGATGCACTATTTTGCTGGAAAGTGGCGAAATACGTGAAATCAAATGCGATTGTTTACGCCAAAGGTAACATGACCATTGGTGTCGGCGCAGGCCAAATGAGCCGCGTGTATTCTGCGAAAATTGCGGGCATTAAAGCTGCGGACGAAAACCTAGAAGTCGCAGGCAGCGTGATGGCATCTGATGCCTTCTTCCCATTCCGCGACGGTATTGATGCCGCAGCAGAAGCAGGCATCACCTGTGTTATCCAACCGGGTGGCTCAATGCGTGATGACGAAGTGATTGCCGCAGCCGATGAGCACGGCATGGCAATGGTGTTTACGGGCATGCGTCATTTCCGTCACTAATTCAGCAAGGCGTTAACGTCGGTTAGCGCCTTAGTCTTCTATTGAATCAATCAAAGTGTACTGTGATATCGTCTATGCTTAGGGCGTTAAAATTATTACTGTACGCAAAGGGAACATGATGAAAGTACTGATCATTGGTAATGGCGGTCGTGAGCACGCACTAGGCTGGAAAGTTGCGCAAAACCCGCAAGTAGAAACTGTATTTATTGCACCAGGCAATGCAGGTACGGCATTAGAGCCAAAGCTAGAAAATGTGGCAATTGGCATTGAAGATATTGCAGCGTTAGTTGAGTTTGCGCAAAACAACCAGATTGAGCTGACGATTGTTGGCCCAGAAGCCCCACTGGTTATTGGTGTGGTTGATGCCTTCCGTGCAGCAAAGCTGCCTATTTTTGGCCCAACAGAAGCAGCAGCTCAACTTGAAGGCTCTAAAGCATTTACGAAAGACTTTCTTGCACGCCACAACATTCCAACGGCGGAATACCAAAACTTTACTGAAATCGAACCTGCCCTTGCTTACTTAAAGCAAAAAGGCGCACCGATTGTAGTAAAAGCAGACGGCTTAGCGGCAGGTAAAGGCGTTATCGTTGCGATGACCGAGCAAGAAGCGGAAGATGCAGTACGAGACATGTTAGCTGGCAATGCCTTTGGCGAAGCTGGTCACCTTGTGGTTATCGAAGAATTCTTAGATGGTGAAGAAGCCAGTTTCATCGTAATGGTAGACGGTAAAAACGTTCTACCTATGGCCACCAGCCAAGATCATAAACGTGTCGGTAATGGCGATACTGGCCCTAACACTGGCGGTATGGGTGCGTACTCTCCAGCCCCTGTCGTGACACAAGAAATCCACGATCGTGTGATGAAAGAAGTGATCTACCCAACCGTTGAAGGTATGGCTGCAGAAGGCGCACCTTACACAGGTTTCCTTTATGCCGGCCTGATGATCATGAGCGATGGTACGCCAAAAGTGATCGAATATAACTGTCGTTTTGGCGATCCTGAGACCCAACCAATCATGCTACGTATGCAGTCTGATTTGGTTGAGCTATGTTTAGCGGCGATTGATGAAAAACTCGATACCGTTGAATCAAAGTGGGATCCACGTGCGGCTATCGGTGTTGTATTGGCTGCGGGCGGCTACCCTGCAAGCTACAACAAAGGTGATGTCATTTCAGGGTTGCCACAACAAGAAGTGGCAGGCGAGAAAGTCTTCCACGCTGGCACAACGAACAATGAAGGCGATATCGTCACTAACGGTGGTCGTGTGCTGTGTGCAACCGCAATGGGTGACTCGGTACTAGAGGCTCAACAACGCGCTTATGCATTGGCAAAACAAATCTCATGGGATGGCATGTTCCATCGTGATGATATTGGCTACCGTGCTATTGCCCGTGAGCAACAATAAACTCGCTCTTTCCCCCAGAGTACAAAACGCGCTGTCTTAAGCGCGTTTTTCTTTTCTATCAGAGAATTAATCAGCTAGCTCAATCAGCTTGGGCGCATATAAACAGCTATGACTATCTATCTGTGGCAATACTTGCTGGACAGTGAATCGCCCCTGACTCTCTTTGCCTATTGCCGCCCAATAACCATTTGGCGCAGAAGACGCTAACAATGCAGGATCGGAGACACGTAACGGCTGATGTGTTGCACAAGACATTAACTGCTGCTGTTGCCAATAGCCTTGTACAAAGCGTTGCTGCTTTCTGTCTAATCTTGCTATTCGCTGGCGTAATAAATCACTACGTTGCTTTAATAGCGCAATCTCACTCATGGTAACAGGCAAAATATGCTCGGCTTCTTTATAACGCTGAAAAACAGCTAAACCTTGGCTATCAAAACGCAGTTGCAATGAAAATGGCACTAACTGACCATCCACTCGCTTTGTTCCCCGCTGTAACAGCGTTATCAGCTTACCTGACTGCCATTGATAGTCACTTTGATAATCACCTTGCTTGTCAGTGTAAACACGCTCACCAAGCCGTTCAGGCTGCGCCTGACGAGATGAATACCAATAGACAGCCGTACTGTCAGCATGATGCTCAGCCACATTGATGGTAGTGATAGGTAGCGCAGTAGTGTCAGCGAGGTTACCAGCGATACACCCAGAGAGAGCAAAAGGAAGAAGAGATATAAGAAGTAATGAAACTCGGGACATAAAAAAACCGCCAGACGAGATACTCATTCTGGCGGAATCACAATTACTTCAATGCATCTTTAAGTGCTTTACCAGCAACGAACGCAGGAACGTTAGCTGCAGCAATTTGAATTTCAGCACCTGTTTGTGGGTTACGGCCAGTGCGTGCTGCACGGTGGTTTACTTTAAATGTACCAAAGCCAATTAGTTGAACCTGGTCGCCTTCTTTTAGCGCATCAGTAATGCCGTCAAGAGTTGATTCCAAAGCTGCTTTAGCTTGTGCTTTAGATAGATCCGCTTTTTCTGCGATCAGGTCAATCAGTTGGGTCTTGTTCATTAGGTTTCCCTTCTAAGGTTTTTTCGTAAGACGGGACAACTCTAATTCAAAAGAAGCCCGTGTGGCAAAGGTTTGTCTGCTTTAATCGACTCAGGTGCGGACTCTTTAACCACAATCTGAGCGCAAGTTCACAAAATGTTACTAAAAACCACATGAAAACAGTTGTATTTATTCTGCCCAGCCCCGATTAATATAGCGAATATTCGCTAATTTACTGATAGGTTGACATGGTACTCCTTACGATTTACATCACCGTTGCGATTGGTGTTTCGTTTATTTGTTCCGTATTAGAAGCGGTATTGCTTAGTATTTCACCAAGCTATATCGCCACATTACGTCAGCAAAACCACCCTGCTGCGGCAAAACTGACGGCATTAAAAGACAATATAGACAGGCCATTAGCCTCTATTCTGACGCTAAACACCATCGCTCACACCATTGGTGCAGCAACAGCAGGTGCACAAGCCACTATCGTTTTCGGTAGTGAATGGCTAGGTGTATTCTCTGGTGTCTTAACCATTGGTATCTTATTACTGTCTGAAATTGTGCCAAAAACCATTGGTGCAACGTACTGGCGTCAGCTTGCACCACTAACGGCAAGCATGCTGCGTTGGATGGTACTACTGCTGATCCCACTGGTATGGGTTTCAGAGCAAATTACTCGTCGTCTATCTCGCGGTCATGAACAACCAAAACTGCGTGACGAGATCTCGGCAATGGCACTGCTTGCACACGAATCAGGTGAATTAGGCGAAGGTGAATCAAAAATCCTAACCAACCTGCTGCAATTCCGTGATGTCAGCGTGACAAAAATCATGACACCACGTCCGGTATTGTTCCGTGTCGATGCAGAGCAAACCATTAATGAGTTTCTCTCTAAGCATAAAGACAGCCCGTTCTCTCGCCCACTGGTTTACAGTGAGCAAAGCGACAATATCGTTGGTTTCGTACACCGCTTAGAGCTATTCGCTGAAAGCCAAGCAGGTAAAGGCGGTCAAGAACTGGGAGCGCTAATGCGTCCACTGCCAGTGATCATGAATACCGTCAGTGTACCAAAAGCCTTTGAACGTCTGATGCAAGAACGCTCCCAGCTGATCTTAATCGTTGATGAATACGGTACTGTTCAAGGTCTGGTAACCCTAGAAGACATCTTTGAAAGCCTCGTTGGCGAAGAGATTGTCGATGAAGCTGATAAGAACACCGATATGCAGCAACTGGCTTTCCAACGTTGGGAAAAGTGGAAGAAAAAGCACGGCGTTATTGAAAATAATGATGAAGATGACAAGTAATCATTAAGCATAAAAAAGGGACCTCCGGGTCCCTTTTTTGTTATCGCTAAAATGTGGTTAACACTCTTTGGCAAGCGTTCGACGTCCCGCTCTAGCACGATGCATCACCAATCCAGCCACCAGCGTCAACATTGTTGGTAAAATCCAGCCTGCGTAATAATGATATAACGGCAAATTCGCTTCTAATACTTGATCAATATGCGCAGGCATCGCTTCAAGAATATGTGCGGCATCAATACAGCCAAACACCAATGCTACCGCTAGCGTTGCCAAAACCATATTTTGTGATAACTGATGGCGTAGCGGTGCAATCATTAATAATGCAATCGCAATTGGATGTAATGCCACAACTACAGGCAAGGTCACTTTCAATAACTGTGATAAGCCTACATTGGCAATGATCCCAGATAACACCAAAATCACAATCACACTTTTACGGTAAGTCACAGGCTTAAAAGTACGACTATAGAACTCACTGCCCGCTGTTGTCACACCAATCGCCGTCGTTAAACACGCCAGTACCAACACAATACCTAGCAATAGCGTACCAAACATACCAAAGTGAGCATTTGTAAACGCAGTTAAGATCTCACCACCATTCGTGAAGTTCAAACCAAGATCTTCACTTGTCACACCGATATAGGCCAAGGATAAATACACTAACGCCATCGCACTTGAATACATTAAAGCTGCAATAAAGGTGTATTTAGCTATCGCTTTAGGCTCTTTAACCCCCATTCCCTCAATGGCACGGAAGATCACCCAACCAAAACCAATCGAGCCTAACGCATCCATAGTCATATAACCTTGGGTTAAGCCTTCAGCCATCGCGCCTGTCGCATAAGCACCAGTCGCATCTGTCACATAACCTGATGGGTATAACAGCGCAGTGATAGCCATCACACCGAGGATCGTTAGCAACACTGGTGTTAACCACTTACCTAATGTATCCACCAGCTTACCCGGGTAAAGTGAGAATAAAATAGCAATAACACAGAAAGCGGCAGAGAAAGGAATAAGTCCAGCATCCCCCATAAACGGAGCTAAGCTAAACTGATATGCCACGGTAATGGTTCGCGGAATAATAAACGCAGGACCAATCACAATGAACAACATGACCCAAAAGCTAGTTGCTAATGGTTTAGGTAGTGCTGCTGTTAAATTATCAGAACCACGTACCCAAGCGACAATCACCAGTGCAATGGCAGGTAAACCCACACCTGTAAGCAAAAAGCCCAGCATGCCACTTAGGAAATTATCACCTGCTTGGTAGCCCAAAAAGGGAGGGAAAATTAGGTTACCTGCGCCCAAATACATGGCGAAGGTCATAAAGCCTAAAGCGGCTATATTGCGTGCACTTAACATAGTATTCCTTTGATTGTGACTTTCAGCTTGGAGGAAGCGAGACGGGAAATGTTTCAAAGGCCTATCAGCTTCTTCGCAAGCTGACAGTAATGTTTAAATGTAGGCTGCCAGCTCTAAATACGTGTTAGAGAGAGCATGAGGAGTTGACGTGTATTGTCTGCACACATTGCATATTGTGCAGCCACTTTACGCTCGTAAGAACAAGTAACGTATGTCATTGCTGATAATGTCTGCATTGTTCCTCCTCGTGAATAAACCGTTAATGCCATAAACAATGTGTTTTGACGTGCTACTGTTATAAACGTCTATGGGATTGGATTACAATAGCCAAAATAAAATAAGTGGAATGGTGCAAACCTAAACCAACAAGCAGTCATATAAACTGCTTTTAAACATTAAATCCAGAACAATAAACTTTACAAAAACCAAACATAACAATACAAATGGTAAACATTTGTAGATTTAGTAATCTTTTATACGTAATTTTGCTTATATATCGAAATATATTTCGGTGATAAATAAATCATTTTCCCTAGATACAAAAAAAGAGCCCTTAGGCTCTTTTTTATAAATAGAGAACATCACTTACAGCTCGATACCAATGTTACTCACTGGTTCATCACGTAGCTCTGCACGTAGGTCTTTGATCAGTTCAATATCACGGGTTTCAGCTGCTTTTAATGCGCGGAAGATAGCCCACTGGGTATCCCACTCTGCACATACCGCTTCATTTTCTTTTTGATTATCGTTAGTGATTTCAATACCCGTTTGCGCGTATTCTAAGTTCGCTACCGTCTCTACAGATAATGCACTTAGCTTGATCACGGTTTCCATCATCAGATCACGATCCAACATAGCATGAAGAAGATCCGCCAACGCCACACATGCATCAATCGCAGGGCTTACCGCATAAATATCAAAATCATCTTCACTTGGAACCATGTCTTCTAGTTTCTCTAGTTGGTTCTCAAAGTTGATCTTGGCATTTTTAACCGTCAGGATTTCCCAAATACTGTCTAGGATCACTCGATATTTATGTGAATCCGCAAACTCCGTTTCTGCACAGAAAAACACGTAGTTTGGGTACATGCGTTCACATAAAGACACCATAAAAGTCAGGTGCTGCCATGGTTCTAATTTTTCTAAACGTAACTGGATCGGATTTTTTAGCATGGGATAATCTACAGTAGTGATTTGGGGTGAAGTTTACTTGATAAACGGATAAGGCAAAAGGAAAAGCATGATCAAAGTTTCAGTAATATCTAAGCAACAACAACGTTATACCGAATTATTGGCACAAGCCCAGTTACCGGATCTTTGCTTAACCGAGGATCCTTCGCAAGCTAGCGTAATTCTAGCGGATCCTCCTTTGATCGCAAACCAACTCCATCAATTCACCCAATTAAAATGGTTACAATCGACATTTGCAGGTATTGACGCTTTAATCCAGCCAGACTTACGCCAAGATTATTTACTCACCAATATTAAAGGCTGTTTTGGTCACTTGATCGGGGAATATGTGATTAGCCAATGTCTTAACTACTACCGTCATTTTCCACAATACCAACAGCAACAACAGCAAGCACTGTGGCAACCGATCCCATACCAATCATTAAGTGCAAAAACCATGGTGATCATCGGCACAGGCAGTATCGGTTGTACCTTAGCAACTATCGCTAGTGCCTTTAACTGCCGCATTATCGGGGTTAATCGAAGCGGTGAAAGCTCTGCTAATGCATTTGATGCCATTTACCCAATAACGCAGCTCAGTGATGCGCTCAATAATACCGATATCATCGTTTCAACCTTGCCTGCAACCGCACAAACCTGCGATCTTTTCAGCAGTACTATCTGGTCAGGATGCCATCAAGCACTCTTTTTTAATGTCGGTCGCGGAAATACGGTAATTGAAAGTGATCTCATCAAAGCGCTTGATACTAATCACCTAGCTCATGCCTATTTAGATGTCTTTAAACAAGAACCACTCCCTGAAGATCATCTGTTTTGGCATCATCCAAAGATCAGCATCACGCCACATATTGCAGCAGAAAGCTTTCCAGAACAGGTCGTTGAGATATTTAAAACCAATTACCTACGCTTTCACCAGCAACAAAAGCTAGATTATCTTATTGATTTCAAAGATGGATATTAAAAATGCAACTATTTTTGAATGGTAATATTTAAATGACACAAGTTGATAACTTATGCGATCTCATTAAATGCTGTGAGATCTGTAAAGATCACCTAGAGCCGCGCCCAGTGATTCAATTTAGCCCAAATGCCAAGCTATTACTTATCGGGCAAGCACCAGGATTAAAAGTTCATCAAACAGGGATCCCATTTAATGATCCTAGCGGTGATCGTCTACGGCAATGGTTAGGGCTGGATAAAGACACCTTTTATAACCCAGAGCGCATTGCCATCATGCCGATGGGATTGTGTTATCCAGGAAAAGGCAAAACAGGGGATTTACCGCCTCGCCCAGAGTGCGCACCGCAGTGGCATCAGTCTGTGCTCGATCTTATGCCGAATATAGGAATGACATTGCTGATCGGGCAATATGCACAAAACTACTATTTACCAGATAAACCCAAAACGCTAACGGAAACCGTAAAGCAATGGCAGCAATGGGCACCACGTTATATTCCGTTGCCGCACCCATCACCTCGCAATGCGATTTGGCTGAAAAAGAATCCGTGGTTTGAGGCAGATGTCATCCCTTATATTCGCCAATACGTCCACCTGCATTTAGCCACTAAAGACTAACCTTGAGACATAAAAACCCACGCAATCACGTGGGTTTCACCTCTTTTCGCGTAGAACGATTGAACGTATATAAAAATCTATTTATTCAACCTTGTTCCGAACAGAAAACGCTCTCCCCAATAGTACTTATCATCTACATCACTAATAATCACCCCTTTTGAGGATGAGGTATGGAGCATTTTTCCATGACCTAAATAAATACCTACATGAGTAATAAAATTAGCGGTTTTATAAGAATTGTAATAGAACACCAAATCACCTCTTTTCAATTCAGAAAACGTTGGAATCACCAAACCAAATCGTGCTTGTTGTTGAGATGAGTGAGGTAGCTGAACACCGTATTTAGCATGAGCAGAATAGACTAAACCGGAGCAATCAATGCCCGTTTTATCAATTCCTCCCATCTTATGTTTGGTGCCTTTGAAGGACTCAGCATAAGTGATAACTTTCTCAAGATCGTAAGTAAAACACGCCTTTTCAATGCCATCGTTCTCAAATGCTAAAAGACGCTTTTTCACTTCCGGATCGGGGCAATGTTCGAGTTTTTGTTGAAAGCCCACACTCGATTGCGCCGTAAACGACATTAAGAAGGTAAGGATTAAAAAGTAAGTTACTTTTCTATTCATTGAGCTCATTATCTTCTTTCATTAGGCAAAAGCAGTGTCAAAACTTCATCCAAAGTGATCCACTTACCAACAGCATGATGTACTAGTCACCTATGCTGCACGCTAGTGCTAATGTACTTTAATCAGATAACGCTTTCGTATTTGCTGATAATAATTACGCTAAAGATCCCAAACAAATCTCACACAAGTATTCCATTACTTACATATAAAAAAACGCAGCCATGATGGGCTGCGCTTCTATCTTGTTGCTTTACGAGCTAAATATACCGATATTACTTATGATAAGGCTTAGACAGCTCATGTACTGCTTCAACGAACACACCCGCGTTCTCTGGCGGCACATCTAAGTGAATACCGTGACCTAAGTTAAAGACATGACCTGTACCTGCATCACCAAAGCCTTCAAGGATAGAGGCAACTTCTTGGCGAATACGCTCAGGTTGTGCGTAAAGAATCGATGGATCCATGTTACCTTGTAGAGCAACTTTATCACCGATACGACGTTTCGCTTCTGCGATATCAATAGTCCAGTCTAGACCTACGCCATCACAGCCTGTTGCTGCGATTTGCTCAAGCCACATACCGCCATTTTTAGTAAATAGCGTCACAGGTACACGACGACCATCGTTTTCACGAATTAAGCCATCCACAATCTTATGCATGTAACGTAGCGAGAACTCGTTGTAATCACGTGGCGTTAATACTCCGCCCCATGTATCAAATACCATGACAGCTTGCGCACCTGCTTTGATCTGCGCATTTAAGTACTCAGTCACGCTATCAGCTAACTTATCTAGCAATAGGTGTAATGTTTGCGGCTCTGCGTACATCATCTTTTTGATCTTAGTGAACGCTTTAGAGCTACCACCTTCAACCATGTAAGTCGCCAGCGTCCATGGGCTACCAGAGAAACCAATCAGTGGTACTTCACCTTGTAGATCATGACGGATTTGACGTACAGCATTCATTACGTATTGCAGTTCACCTTCCGGATCCGGTAAACCGATCTTCTCAACGTCAGCTTTACACTTAATTGGACGTTGGAATTTAGGACCTTCACCCGCTTCAAAGTACAAGCCAAGACCCATTGCATCAGGAATCGTTAAGATATCTGAGAACAAGATAGCAGCATCAAGCGGAAAACGCTTAAGCGGCTGAAGTGTTACTTCACTTGCTAGCTCAGCATTCTTACATAGCGACATAAAGTCACCCGCAACACTACGTGTTTCACGGTATTCTGGTAGATAACGACCTGCTTGGCGCATCATCCACACCGGTGTGTAATCAACAGGCTGCTTTAACAACGCACGTAGGTAGCGGTCATTCTTTAATTCGCTCATTTGAGACTCCATGGGTAAATTCTGCGCTTATTGTATCATTCATTACTTAGAACAAAAGAGAGCATATCTTATTCTATTAATAGGGAATAACGATACGATAACACGTTAAGTCTGATTGTTATTAATTACAGGTTAGTCGTAGAAGCAGACAATGTATGCTCTATTAATCGACGTGCTATTGTCCCTTGTGGCGGAAGCGGAGGTAAATGCGCCGCATCTGCCCATATTGCATCGGTAAGCTCTTCATAATCAGGTTTGATCTCGCCACCCGCATAGTCAGCAATAAAGCCTATCATAAGGTTAGAAGGAAATGCCCACGGCTGGCTGCCAAAATACTGAATATTCTTAACCCTAATGCCAGTCTCTTCCTGCACTTCGCGAGCAACACACTGCTCTAGGGTTTCACCGGTTTCAACAAAACCCGCAATCACCGTATACATACCGGTTTTATGGCGTGGATGCTGCGCTAATAAAATCTGCTTATTTTTACGTACCGCGACAATGATACAAGGCGATACACGAGGATAGTCAATTGCGCCACAGCCTTGGCATTGCATGGCTAATTGATCTGAGTGTAACTCTGCCTTACTGCCACAACGCCCACAAAAGCCTTGTTGGCTTAACATGTAAGATAACTGCAGCGCACGACCTGCCAGATTAAAAAGCATCGGATCAACATTGAGTAATTCCCGTAAACTATAAAAGTTATCAGCTGGAACATCCGCTTTCGCCTCTAACCAATAAACAGGATACTCATTAAAAGCCCCAATAACGCGACATGATAACGCATGTTCATCACACCAAGCGGGATCACGCAGCGGTAACGCATTATTTTCAAGCCAGATCTTTCCATTCTGAATAATGCAGCAATATGCCAAATTCTCATTTTTTAACATTTTTATTACTTTCTTCCTTGCAGGAGCTATTAATTACTGGCAATCTAAAGTTGAAACGAAGTAGTTATCCGAATAACGAGATCTCTTTATAAAGAGAAGGATCAAAGTCTATCGCTTTCACGATACAGACAAGATCATGAGGACGTGCTCATGCTTAGTAAATTCGAACAAGTCAAAAAAGAATGGGGCGGTCATAATGACGTCATTGATCAATGGCTGATGATGCGTCAACAACTGCTTATCGATTACTGTAAACTTGCAGGTCTTTCCCCAACTGAAGCGGCCAAAAACCGCCAACTTCCAACCGCATCTCAACTGACGTTATTTAATGAAGCCCTTGTTGATTACATTTCAGCAGGTCACTTCAAAATTTACGATAGCGTAATGGAACGCTGGCATCAAACAGGTTATTCACCTACCGAAGAAATTTCTGCACTCTACGCCAAAATTACCCTAACCACCGATCCACTGCTCAATTTCCATGACCGATACCATTCAATAAAGGATGATGATCTGCTCTCTCATTTTGATGATGATTTATCAAAAGTCGGTGAGCTTATGGAACTTCGCTTTGGGTTAGAAGATAAACTCATTGAGCTTATCAGCGACAGTCTATCCTGCCCGCCTGGCGCATAGAAACCACCAACCTTAATATTGTGGCAGCGTCGTCATGCTGCCACTTCATTATAAACTCTTCTCTTGTTCTTCTTATCTTAAGCATCCACCAGCTATTTATTTGATAATTGCTTTATTACAGGCAATAAAAAAGGCACCCCGAAGGATGCCTTTTAAATCAATTACGCTGAGAATTAATTCTCGTCGTTAAGACCTGCGTTTAGTAGCGCTGCAAGATCTTGAGAAGCTTGCTCTGCATCCACTTGTGGTGCTACAGGCTCAAGCTCAACGTCACGCTGCTGTTGACGACGTTGGTGGTAAGAGAAACCAGTACCCGCTGGGATCAGACGACCCACGATTACGTTTTCTTTCAGACCACGTAGGTCATCACGCTTACCAGAAACCGCAGCTTCTGTTAGTACGCGCGTTGTTTCCTGGAACGATGCAGCAGAGATGAATGACTCAGTCGCAAGCGATGCTTTAGTGATACCTAGTAAGTCACGAGAGTAACTTGCAGGTGTCTTACCTTCAGCTTCAAGCTGACGGTTAGCAATCGTTACGCGAGAGAATTCAACTTGCTCGCCTTCTAGGAACTCAGAATCACCTGCTGCTGTGATAGTTACCTTACGTAGCATCTGACGAACGATAGTTTCAATGTGCTTATCGTTAATCTTAACGCCTTGTAGACGGTAAACTTCCTGAACCTCGTTCACGATGTATTCAGCTACTGCGTGTACGCCACGTAGACGTAGAATATCGTGCGGAGTTTCTGGACCATCTGCAATTACATCGCCCTTCTCAACTTTTTCGCCTTCGAAAACGTTAAGCTGACGGTGCTTCAGGATCATCTCTTCGTACGGTTGACCTTCAGCTGGAGTGATGATCAAACGACGCTTACCTTTAGTCTCTTTACCGAAAGATACAGTACCTGTAATTTCAGCAAGGATCGCAGGCTCTTTAGGCTTACGAGCTTCGAACAAGTCAGCAACGCGTGGTAGACCACCCGTGATATCCTTGTTACCGCCAGATTTTTGCGGGATACGTGCAAGCGTATCACCGATACCAACCATAGCGCCGTCGTCAAGCTGAACAATCGCCTTACCTGGTAGGAAGTATTGAGCTGGCATTTCAGTACCAGGGATCATTACATCGTTACCATCTTCATCAACAAGTTTGATAGCTGGACGCATATCTTTACCTGCTGCTGGACGTGCTGCTGCATCAGTTACTTCGCTTGAAGATAGACCAGTTAGATCATCTGTTTGACGAGAAACTGTTACGCCGTCGATCATGTCAACGAACTGGATGCGACCTGCCACTTCAGTGATGATTGGCATGGTGTGCGCTTCCCAGTTTGCTACTGTTTCACCAGCAACAACTTCTGCACCGTCACCCTTGTTCAGGATCGTACCGTAAGTTAGTTTGTAGTTCTCTTTAGTACGGCCGAACTCATCAATGATGGTTAATTCAGCAGCACGAGATGTTACTACAAGCTTACCTGCATTGTTGGTTACGAACTTAGCATTGTGCAGCTTCATAGAACCTGTAGTTTTCACTACAACGCTATTATCTGCTGCCGCTGCTGATGCCGCACCACCGATGTGGAACGTACGCATTGTAAGCTGTGTACCTGGTTCACCGATTGACTGAGCAGCAACAACACCCACTGCTTCACCAGCGTTAACCAAGTGACCGCGAGCAAGGTCACGACCGTAACAGAACTTACAACAACCGAAGTCATTCTCACACGTTACAACAGAACGTACTTTAACTTGGTCTACAGAATTCGCTTCTAGGATCTCACACCACTTCTCATCAAGAAGCGTGTTACGAGGTGCTAGAACTTCTTCAGTACCAGGTTTTAGAACGTCTTCAGCAACAACACGACCAAGTACGCGGTCACCTAGTTGCTCTTTAACATCACCACCCTCGATTAGAGGCATCATAGTGATACCTGCGTGAGTGCCACAGTCATCAGTTGTAACAACAACGTCTTGAGCAACGTCTACTAGACGACGAGTCAGGTAACCTGAGTTCGCTGTCTTAAGTGCGGTATCCGCAAGACCCTTACGAGCACCGTGAGTAGAGATAAAGTACTGTAGTACGTTTAGACCTTCACGGAAGTTCGCTGTGATCGGTGTTTCGATGATTGAGCCATCCGGCTTAGCCATCAGACCACGCATACCAGCAAGCTGACGAATCTGAGCTGCAGAACCACGAGCACCAGAGTCGGCCATCATGTATACGCTGTTGAACGATTTTTGCTGCTCTTCTTCACCGTCACGGTTAATAACTGTGTCGAAAGACAGGTTATCCATCATCGCTTTAGCAACTTGTTCGTTCGCTGTCGCCCAGATATCGATAACTTTGTTGTAACGTTCACCAGCAGTTACAAGACCTGACTGGAACTGCTCTTGAATTTCAGCAACTTCTGCTTCAGCTTCTGCGATCTTAGTGTATTTAGCTGCAGGTACAACCATATCGTCGATACCAACAGATACACCAGAAAGTGCAGCGTAAGCAAAACCTGTGTACATGATTTGGTCAGCGAAGATAACAGTATCTTTCATGCCCAATTCACGGTAACAAGTGTTAAGAAGCTTAGAAATTTGCTTCTTACCTAGTGCTTCAGTGTTCACAAGGCTGTATGGCAGACCTTTCGGTACGATAGGCCATAGCATTGCACGACCAACAGTAGTATCAACTAGTTCAGTTTTCTCAACTAGGTTACCCTGCTCGTCTTTCACGTATTCTGTGATACGTACTTTAACGCGAGCGTGAAGCTCTGCCATCTTAGTACGGTATGCTTTCTCAGCTTCAGCTGGTCCAGCAAGGTACATGCCTTCACCTTTCGCGTTGATTTTCTCACGCGTCATGTAGTAAAGACCCAATACAACGTCCTGAGAAGGTACGATGATCGGATCACCTGATGCAGGTGAAAGAATGTTGTTTGTTGACATCATAAGCGCACGGGCTTCAAGCTGTGCTTCAAGAGTCAACGGCAAGTGAACCGCCATCTGGTCACCATCGAAGTCGGCGTTGTATGCCGCACACACAAGTGGGTGAAGCTGAATCGCTTTACCTTCGATTAGGATTGGTTCAAACGCCTGAATACCTAGACGGTGCAGTGTTGGTGCACGGTTAAGCATTACTGGGTGTTCGCGAATAACTTCGTCTAGGATATCCCAAACTACTGCTTCTTCACGCTCAACCATCTTCTTAGCAGCTTTGATTGTCGTCGCAAGACCACGAGTCTCTAGCTTACCGTAGATGAATGGCTTAAATAGCTCTAGTGCCATCTTCTTAGGAAGACCACACTGATGCAGACGTAGGTATGGACCTACTGTGATAACAGAACGACCTGAGTAGTCTACACGCTTACCAAGAAGGTTCTGACGGAAACGACCTTGTTTACCCTTGATCATATCAGCAAGAGATTTCAGAGGACGCTTGTTAGAGCCAGTGATAGCGCGGCCACGACGACCGTTATCTAGTAATGCATCAACAGATTCCTGAAGCATACGCTTTTCGTTACGTACGATAATATCAGGAGCAGCCAGGTCTAAAAGACGCTTCAGACGGTTGTTACGGTTGATTACACGACGGTAAAGATCGTTTAGATCTGAAGTCGCGAAACGGCCGCCGTCTAGTGGTACCAACGGACGTAGATCCGGCGGTAGAACTGGCAGTACAGACAGGATCATCCACTCTGGGTTGTTACCTGACTGTAGGAAAGCTTCAACTAGCTTAAGACGCTTAGTTAGCTTCTTACGCTTAGTTTCAGAGTTAGTTTCTTCTAACTCTTCACGCATGTTTTCGATTTCAGCGCTTAGGTCCATGTTACCTAAAAGTGCTTTAACCGCTTCTGCGCCCATCTTAGCGTCGAACTCATCGCCCCACTCTTCAAGTGCATCCAAGTACTGCTCTTCAGAAAGCAGCTGGCTACGCTCAAGGTTGGTCATACCTGGTTCGATTACTACATATGATTCGAAGTAAAGTACACGCTCGATATCACGTAGTGGCATGTCCATTAACAGACCGATACGAGATGGCAGTGACTTTAAGAACCAGATGTGAGCAACAGGTGAAGCAAGCTCAATGTGACCCATACGCTCACGACGTACTTTGGTCTGAGTAACTTCAACACCACATTTTTCACAGATAACACCACGGTGCTTCAGGCGCTTGTACTTGCCACAAAGACACTCGTAGTCTTTTACCGGGCCAAAGATACGTGCACAGAAAAGACCGTCACGCTCAGGCTTGAAGGTACGATAGTTGATTGTTTCTGGCTTCTTAACTTCACCAAAAGACCATGAACGGATCATGTCAGGTGAAGCTAGACCGATTTTGATTGCATCAAATTCTTCGGTCTTATGTTGTGCTTTCAGAAACTTAAGTAAGTCTTTCACATTCGGCTCCTGTGAGGAGTTGACCCATAAAGGCGCCAGTCTACTGGCGCCTTCATATTTATACCGGAGTAACTAATAAGTATAGGTGACTAACCTAGGCTTACTCGTCTTCCAGCTCGATGTTAATACCCAACGAGCGGATTTCTTTCAACAATACGTTGAATGATTCCGGCATACCTGGTTCCATACGATGATCACCGTCAACGATGTTCTTATACATCTTCGTACGGCCGTTAACGTCATCCGACTTAACGGTTAGCATTTCTTGAAGGGTGTATGCTGCGCCGTATGCTTCAAGCGCCCACACTTCCATCTCACCGAAACGCTGACCACCGAACTGAGCTTTACCACCCAGCGGCTGCTGAGTAACTAGGCTGTAAGAACCGGTAGAACGGGCGTGCATCTTGTCATCAACCAAGTGGTTCAGCTTAAGCATGTACATGTAACCAACAGTTACAGGACGCTCAAATGCATCACCAGTACGGCCATCAAACAACTTCAACTGACCAGATGTTGGTAGATCACCCAGTTTTAGCAACTCTTTGATTGATGCTTCTGGCGCACCATCAAATACAGGAGTTGCAATAGGTAGACCTTTACGAAGGTTTTGTACAAGTGTACGTACTTCGTCATCTGTTAGTGCAGCAACGTCTACTTTCTGACGAGTATCGCCTAGATCGTAAACTTTCTGTAGGAAGTTACGGAACTTGTGTAACTCCTGCTGCTCTTTCAGCATGTCGTTAAGTTTGTCACCGATACCTTTCGCCGCAAGACCTAAGTGAGTCTCAAGGATCTGACCGATGTTCATACGAGAAGGTACACCCAGTGGGTTCAGAACGATATCAACCGTTTGACCTTTCTCATCGTAAGGCATGTCTTCAACAGGGTTGATCTTAGAGATTACACCCTTGTTACCGTGACGACCCGCCATCTTATCACCCGGTTGGATGCGACGCTTAACAGCTAGGTATACTTTAACAATCTTAAGTACGCCAGGCGCTAGGTCATCACCTTGAGTGATCTTACGACGCTTAGATTCAAACTTCTTATCGAACTCAGCTTTCAGTTCATCATACTGCTCTGCAAGCTGTTCCAATTGGTTTTGTAGTGCTTCGTCGTCAAGCGTAACAGCGAATAGTGTATCGCGGTTCATTGAAGCAATCTTGTCTTCGCTGTAACCCGCAGATAGCAGAAGCGTACGAACACGAGCAAGAAGACCACCCTCAAGGATCTGGAATTCTTCTGTGATATCTTTCTTCGCTTCTTTCAGCTGCATCTCTTCAATTTCAAGAGCACGCTTGTCTTTCTCAACGCCATCACGAGTGAATACTTGTACGTCAATGATCGTACCAGTCACACTACCAGGAACACGTAAAGATGAATCTTTAACATCAGATGCTTTCTCACCGAAGATCGCACGTAGTAGCTTCTCTTCAGGTGTTAGTTGTGTTTCACCCTTAGGTGTCACTTTACCAACTAGGATGTCGCCACCCTTCACTTCAGCACCGATGTAAACGATACCTGACTCGTCCAACTTAGAAAGTGCTGCTTCACCCACGTTAGGGATATCGGCAGTAATTTCTTCAGAACCCAGCTTCGTATCACGTGCCACACAAGAAAGCTCTTGGATGTGGATAGTAGTGAAACGATCTTCCTGAACTACACGCTCAGAAACTAAGATGGAGTCCTCGAAGTTGTAACCGTTCCAAGGCATGAACGCGATACGCATGTTTTGACCAAGCGCAAGCTCACCAAGGTCTGTTGAAGGACCATCAGCAAGTACATCACCACGTGATACTGGCTCGCCAGGTAGCACGGTTGGACGCTGGTTAATACATGTGTTCTGGTTAGAACGCGTGTACTTAGTTAGGTTGTAGATGTCGATACCTGCTTCACCAGGGATCAACTCATCGTCGTTAACTTTGATAACGATACGAGAAGCATCTACAGACTGAACTGTACCACCACGTTTAGCTACAGCTGTAACACCAGAATCGACACCGATTTGACGCTCAATACCAGTACCTACTAGCGGCTTATCAGCACGGATAGTTGGAACTGCCTGACGTTGCATGTTCGCACCCATTAGGGCACGGTTAGCATCATCATGTTCTAGGAACGGGATCAGAGATGCCGCCACCGATACAACCTGGTTAGTTGCAACGTCCATGTACTGAACATGGTCACGTGGGTGCAGACCTGAATCACCTTTCTGACGAGCAGTGATCAATTCGTCAGCAAATGAACCGTCTTCGTTAAGCGCGGCGTTCGCCTGAGCAATAACGTATAGACCTTCTTCAATTGCAGATAGGTATTCGATTTCTTCTGAAACTTTTCCGTCTACCACTTTACGGTAAGGTGTTTCCAAGAAACCGTAAGGGTTACAACGCGCAAATACAGATAGCGAGTTGATCAGACCGATGTTTGGACCTTCAGGCGTTTCGATAGGACATAGGCGACCGTAGTGAGTCGCGTGTACGTCACGTACTTCGAAGCCAGCACGCTCACGAGTCAGACCACCTGGACCAAGCGCCGAGATACGACGTTTGTGAGTAACTTCTGACAGTGGGTTGTTCTGGTCCATAAACTGAGACAGCTGAGAAGAGCCAAAGAACTCTTTTACTGCCGCAGAAATAGGCTTAGCGTTAATTAAGTCTTGAGGCATGATTGCATCAAGATCGCCTAGGCTTAGACGCTCTTTTACAGCACGCTCAACACGTACTAGACCTACGCGGAATTGGTTTTCAGCCATTTCGCCAACAGAACGAATACGACGGTTACCTAGGTGGTCGATATCATCAACTTCACCTTTACCGTTACGAATATCGATCAGTTTACGCATAACATCAATGATGTCAGCGTGGTCTAGTGTACCTGGGCCAGTTGTCTCATCACGAAGAAGAGAGCTGTTGAACTTCATACGACCAACAGCAGACAGATCGTAACGATCTTCAGAGAAGAACAAGCTTTCGAAAAGTTGCTCTGCTGCTTCACGTGTTGGTGGCTCGCCAGGGCGCATCATACGGTAGATTTCTACTAATGCACTTAAACGGTCAGTTGTATTGTCGATACGTAGTGTATCTGACATGTAAGGACCGTGGTCTAGATCGTTCGTAAATAGAACGTCGATAGACTTGTGACCCGCCTGAGATAGAAGTGCTAATGCTTCCAGGCTTAATTCCTGGTTAGCCGCGACAATCAGTTCACCAGTATTTTCATCGATGTAATCACGTGATGCGATCTTGCCAACGATGTATTCAACAGGTACTTCGATGTGATCAACGCCGTCTTTGCCTAATTGGCGAATGTGACGAGCAGTGATGCGACGACCTTTCTCTACGTATACAGTGCCGTTTGCTTCGATATCAAAGCTTGCAGTTTCACCACGTAGACGATCCGGTACCAACTCCATAACAAGCGACTTGCCCTGAACTTCGAAATGAATCTTTTCGAAGAACATGTCAAGGATCTGATCTGTTGTGTAGTTAAGTGCACGAAGGATGATAGACGCAGGTAATTTACGACGACGGTCGATACGTACGAATACACTATCCTTAGGATCGAACTCGAAATCCAACCATGAACCACGGTAAGGGATTACACGAGCGTTATATAACACTTTACCTGAGGAGTGGGTCTTACCCTTATCGCTGTCGAAGAAGACACCCGGGCTACGGTGTAGCTGGGATACGATAACCCTCTCGGTACCGTTAATAACGAATGTACCGTTATCTGTCATGAGCGGAATTTCGCCCATGTAAACTTCTTGTTCTTTAATGTCTTTTACAGTGCCAGCCGGCGCGTCTTTATCGTACATGACAAGACGTAGCTTCACACGTAGTGGAGCAGAATAAGTTACGCCACGAATCTGACATTCTTTAACATCGAAGACCGGCTCACCGAGACGATAGCTAACGTATTGCAGCTCGGAATTGCCGTTATAGCTCTGGATTGGAAAAACAGAGCGAAAGGCAGCTTCTAGACCGTAATGCCCTTCTGGATCCTGCTCGATAAATTTTTGGAAAGAATCAAGCTGGATCGACAGCAAGTATGGAGCTTCCAAAACTTGCGGACGCTTACCAAAATCCTTACGGATACGCTTTTTCTCGGTATAAGAGTAAACCATAGGTTCCTCAGATCGCTGATAAGTGATCCAAACTACCCCAAAACAAACGGGGGTAGAGACTAAACTTTGTTTATGTGTAGGAATGACTCGGTGACATCAGAGTCATTTTTTGCTAGACAGTGGATACAAAACAAGGTGAAAAATACCACTACCCTACAGCGCAAAAAGGCCGGTGGCAATTTGCCACCAGCCAATAGCCTAAAAGGCTAGGAAATCAAATAATGATTATTTGATTTCAACAGAAGCACCAGCTTCTTCTAGTTGAGCTTTAAGAGCTTCAGCTTCAGCTTTCTCAACGCCTTCTTTTAGAGGTGCTGGAGCGCCGTCTACTACAGCTTTAGCTTCTTTAAGACCTAGGCCAGTTGCGCCACGTACTGCTTTGATTACAGCAACTTTGTTAGCGCCAGCAGCAGTTAGGATTACGTCGAATTCAGTTTGCTCTTCAGCTGCTTCTGCAGCTGCGCCGCCTGCTACAACTGCAGCTGCAGCAGTAACACCGAACTTCTCTTCCATAGCTTCGATTAGTTCAACAACTTGCATTACAGACATTTCTGCAACTGCGTCTAGGATTTGCTCGTTAGTGATAGACATAACAATTCTCTTTAAAAGTCAACAATAAGTTTAAATAGTAATCAGATAAAACTTTGCAATTAAGCAGCAGCTTCTTCTTTCTGATCACGTACTGCAGCGATAGTACGTACAAGTTTACCAGCAGACGCTTCTTTCATGCACATCATTAGGCGTGCGATAGCTTCGTCGTAAGTTGGTAGAGTTGCTAGTACTTCAACGTTTGCAACAGCGCCTTCAAATGCAGCTGCTTTGATCTCGAAATCTTTGTTCTCTTTAGCGAAGTCTTTGAAAAGACGCGCTGCAGCACCTGGGTGCTCGTTAGAGAAACCGATTAGTGAAGGACCAACGAAAACGTCTTTAAGACATTCGAAATCAGTACCTTCAACTGCACGGCGTGCTAGTGTGTTACGAACAACTTTCACGTATACGCCAGCTTCACGAGCTTGCTTACGTAAAGTAGTCATCGCACCCACAGTAACACCGCGAGAGTCAGCAACAACAGCAGAAAGTGCACCGTTGGCAGCTTCGTTGACTTCAGCAACAATTGCTTTTTTGTCTTGAAGATTTAATGCCATTGGATTTGCTCCTGGATTGTTTTACACCACTCACTGCCAAAATAGCAGGAGAGTCTTACGGCGCAGATCCAAGAAAGACATACATCAATCATGTTCTGGCACCGTCTACGTAGGTGAATTATTAAGTTCCGAAGAACACCTACGGTCTTTGACGGAGGCTAACTGCAAGCAATTAGCCCCAGCCACGAATTCGGAAGCGACAAATTATACACTAACTTATCGCTTCTGCAAATTATTACGCTACGTTAGTTTTCAGAGAGTTCTGATCTAACGCTACGCCTGCACCCATTGTAGTAGAGATGCTTACTTTCTTAATGAAAGTACCTTTAGCTGAAGAAGGCTTAGCTTTCTTCAGTGCAACTAGAAGAGCTTCTAAGTTCTCTTGTAGTTGAGCGGCTTCAAAGTCCACTTTACCGATAGTAGTGTGGATGATGCCGTTTTTGTCGTTACGGTAACGAACCTGACCAGCTTTAGCATTCTTAACTGCTTCAGCAACGTTAGGAGTTACAGTACCAACTTTAGGGTTTGGCATAAGACCGCGAGGACCTAGGATAGTACCTAGTTGACCAACAACGCGCATTGCATCTGGAGATGCGATAACTACGTCAAAGTTCATTTCGCCTTTCTTAACTTGCTCAGCAAGATCTTCCATACCCACTAGATCAGCACCAGCTTCTTTAGCAGCTTCTGCGTTAGCACCTTGAGTGAACACAGCAACACGGATATCACGACCAGTACCGTTTGGTAGTACAGTTGCACCACGTACGTTTTGGTCAGATTTACGTGCGTCAATGCCTAGGTTAACAGCAACGTCAACGCTTTCATTGAATTTAGCAGTAGCTAGTTCTTTAAGAAGAGCAACAGCTTCGTTGATTTCGTACTCACGAGTAGCATCAACTTTTTCACGGATAACGCGCATGCGCTTAGTCAGTTTAGCCATCTTATTAACCCTCTACCACTAGGCCCATTGAGCGAGCAGTACCAGCAATTGAACGCTTCATAGCTTCAATATCAGCACCAGTCATGTCTGCAGCTTTAGTCTCAGCGATCTCTTGGATCTGAGCGTCAGTTACAGTACCTACTTTCTCAGTGTTTGGACGACCTGAACCAGACTTAAGGCCAGCTGCTTTAAGCAGAAGAACTGCTGCAGGTGGAGTCTTAGTTACGAACGTGAAAGAACGGTCGCTGTATACTGTGATAACAACTGGAGTTGGAAGACCTTTCTCTAGAGAGTCAGTCTTAGCGTTGAACGCTTTACAGAATTCCATGATGTTAACACCGTGTTGACCAAGTGCTGGACCAACTGGTGGACTAGGGTTTGCCATACCAGCTGCAACTTGCAGCTTGATGTAAGCTTCTACTTTTTTAGCCATTGCTATTTACCTAAATTTGGGTTCAAACGTCTATTTTTAAACAAACAGACTCCCCGTCTAACGAAAGGGCGCGAAATTATAGCTTAATTCCACGCCCCTGACAATACAACTTGAACAGAATTTGATCAGTTCTTTTCGACTTGACCGAACTCTAGTTCTACTGGTGTTGCACGACCAAAGATCGATACAGAAACCTTAACACGGCTCTTATCGTAATCAACTGATTCAATTGTACCATTGAAGTCAGCAAATGGACCATCAGTCACACGTACCACTTCACCTGGTTCAAATACTGTCTTATGAACAGGAGACTCACTAGCTTGCTGTAGACGGTTTAGGATCGCGTCCGCTTCTTTATCAGAAATCGGAGCTGGACGATCAGATGTACCGCCAATGAAGCCCATAACACGTGGAATACTGCGTACTAGGTGCCATGTCTCGTCGTTCATTACCATGTTTACTAGCACGTAACCTGGGAAGAACTTACGCTCGCTCTTGCGGCGTTGGCCTGCACGTACTTCAACTACTTCTTCAGTAGGTACAAGAACTTCATCAAAGTGCTCTTCCATACCGTGCATTTTGATATGCTCGCGCAGTGACTGTGCAACTCGGCCTTCAAAACCAGAAAAAGCCTGTACTACATACCATCGTTTTTTTGGAGCTTCGCTCATGAATTCTTACCTCACACGCCGGTAACTAGGCGCACTAAACGGACCATAATGCCGTCGATACCCCAAAGGGCTAACGCCATCACTACAGTGACTGCTAGAACGATAAAGGTTGTCTGCGTAGCTTCCTGACGAGTAGGCCATACCACCTTGCGGACTTCCATGCGCGACTCACTTGCAAAACGAATCGCGGCTTTACCTTTTGCTGTAAATGCAGCGGTGATCCCAGCAACGGCTACAAGAGCAATTACTGCAGATGTGCGCAACACAACAGAAACATCACTGTACAGGTAATTACCAACCACAGCAGCAGCTAGCAAAGCAAAAACTACGACCCATTTCAGGCCATCCATTTTGCTTTCGCTTTCTTGGTTTTCGGCATTCGCATTCATACAACCAACCTGTAACTAGTCTTAATTTAGACGAAAATAACCCCGCTATTGCGAGGTCTTAGATGAAGAAAAAGGAGTAACCCTCTAATAACATTAGTAAAAAACTTCATCTTACGAAATTTCATTTCTAACACTTGAACAAAAAACACACGTTTTTATATTAAAGTGTAGAAAAAGGGCATCAAATGATGCCCTTTTTTGTGTACTGTCGTCAAATTAAATTCGACGGCTTTGCAGCAACTTAAGCAATGATAGTTGCAACAACACCAGCACCAACTGTACGGCCACCTTCACGGATAGCAAAACGTAGACCTTCGTCCATCGCGATAGGAGCGATTAGAGTAACAGTCATAGAGATGTTATCACCAGGCATTACCATTTCTACGCCTTCTGGTAGCTCGATAGTACCAGTTACGTCAGTTGTACGGAAGTAGAACTGTGGACGGTAACCTTTGAAGAATGGAGTGTGACGACCACCTTCATCTTTAGACAGAACGTAGATTTCTGAAGTGAAAGTTGTGTGTGGAGTGATTGAACCAGGCTTAGCTAGTACTTGACCACGCTCAACTTCGTCACGCTTAGTACCACGTAGTAGAACACCAACGTTCTCACCAGCACGGCCTTCGTCAAGAAGCTTACGGAACATCTCAACACCAGTACAAGTAGTCTTAGTAGTTGGCTTGATACCAACGATTTCTACTTCGTCACCTACAGTGATGATACCTTGCTCAACACGACCAGTTACTACTGTACCACGGCCTTGGATTGAGAATACGTCTTCGATTGGAAGGATGAACGGACGATCGATCGCACGCTCTGGCTCTGGGATGTAAGAATCTAGAGCTTCAGCTAGTTCGATGATCTTAGCTTCCCACTGCTCTTCGCCGTTTAGTGCGCCAAGTGCAGAACCCATGATTACTGGGCAGTCGTCGCCTGGGAATTCGTACTCAGATAGAAGTTCACGAACTTCCATTTCTACTAGTTCTAGTAGTTCTTCGTCATCAACCATGTCACACTTGTTCATGAACACGATGATGTAAGGGATACCAACCTGGCGACCAAGTAGGAT
>NZ_SSMG01000267.1 GCF_009873615.1 Photobacterium lucens | reverse complement strand
GATAAATAGACAAGCAATAGTGGTGATTAAATAGTGTGAAATTACTTCAAAAATAAAAATGACGTTATTTTTTATCTTTGTATCTAATTGTTACATCGTATGCTTAAGCTGAATTTTAGTAAAATAATAACTGTGATTTACTTCAATTTTACTCTTGGATTTTGCCCTTAATATTCCCTCCGCTTACAGAGTAATAGCCAATTTACTCTGTGCCTAAAAAAACAATAACTATCTAAATTCCAACGTGGAATGTCTCTTTAATATTGAGGGTGTAACAATGACGAATAATTCAATAGTAACCAAGAAAACATTGCTTGCCGCAGTGATCGGCTCTTTATTATTTACCGCTGGCTGTAATAGTGATGATTCGTCTAGTTCATCGTCTGAAGAGAAAAAGAAACCAGAATTAGCCCAGCAGTTTAAAGACATTATTGATCGCACCGGTACACCAAAACATTTGGCTGAAGTAGGGGCGGGTAACCACATGGCTTACACACCATTACATGATGATGGTGCATGGCATGGTCACTTATTACCAAATCTAAAAGTGAACCCTGAAAATAAAGGTGGCTTTGGTGTGACTGCGATTGCTGAAGAGTACAACACTTCAGTAGCTGAGTATTTTGATAAGTTATCAATCCTAAAAGATGGCAAGCCTGTTGATTTCAAAGCGGTCGCTTACAGCATTCCGGGCGCATTGATTCAAACCCTAACAGCTGATGATATTCGTGTTGAGATGACACTGCAGTTTGTCTCTTCTCGCTCATCATTAGTTGAAACCGTGATCACTAATAACAGTGGTGAAGATCTGACGTTGTTGTGGGACGGTAAATTAGTTGAAGGTTTCTACGCTAAAGATGGCGTTGAAAAACCTGAATCTTACGCAGCAACAGTGGCAGAAGAATTACCTAATTTAACCCGTAATTTAAGTACTGATGATCATGGTGATGTGACGTTAACATTCGGTAAAGAGCGTGATTCATGGTGGGTAAGAACCCGTGGTGATTCAGCGTTTAATATCGAGCGTAGTGTTGCTGCGAAAACCACGGTACAAGGTTTAGAGTATCAATCTGAATCAGAGATTGGTGATGAGCAAGAAACCAAGATTTACACTGTATTTAGCCACACTTTAACGGCAGATGAGTGGAAAAAAGAGCAACCTATTGTTGCCGATATTCTGAAAAATCCAATTAAATACATGAATGCGACTACGGCGCGTTGGGAAAATTACTTAAGCCATGGCTTAGTTAATGATAATGCAACAGCAGATCAAGAGCGTGTTGCAGTAAAAGCGATTGAAACTTTAACCGGTAACTGGCGCAGCCCAGCAGGTATGGTGAGCCATGATACGGTAACGCCATCGGTCACTGCACGTTGGTTCTCTGGCAACTTAACGTGGCCGTGGGATACTTGGAAACAAGCGTATGCAATGGCGCATTTCAATCCTGATTTGGCAATGGAAAACATTCGCACAGTGTTTGAACACCAAGTGAAAGCTGACGATGTGCTACGTCCATATGATAAAGGCTATTTGCTTGATGTGGTGGGTATGAACATGTCTCAGCAACGTGGTGATGCATTGGGCTTAACCGAATTTAATGATGCACAAACATGGAATGAGCGTAATACCAAACCATCACTGGCGTCATGGGCGGTATGGGAAGTCTACACTGCGCTAAAAGATAAATATAACCGTCCAAGTGATGCTAAAGCATGGCTTGAAGAAATGTATCCGCAGTTAGTGGCTTACCATGACTGGTGGTTAGCGGCACGTGATACTAACAGCAACGGCATTCCTGAATACGGTGCGGCAGTGGATCCTGAGCACACGAAAGATGGTCAGCTTATCTACAAATATAAGAAAGAAGGCGATACTGAATGGCGTGTGGATTACGGCATCGATAAGTATAATGCATTGCTAGAGTCTGGTGATTATGTCGATATTAGCAGCCCAGCACAAACGGCAGCGTCTTGGGAATCAGGTCGTGATGATGCTGCGGTATTTGGCTTTATCGATACCATCGCAGATGCGCAAGGCTTAACCGATGTAAAAGAAATTGAAACCATTGATCAGTTAGGTCGTTATGCGAAAGACAAGTACGGCTTTGATAATCGCTATGTGGTTAATGATGGCAAGGTTGCTTACAGTGATGATTCACCAACTAACATGGCTGAATTGAATAAAGCGAAAAAAGATTGGCAGGTGAAGTTTAGTGAGAACAAAGACGCCTCTGGTGAAGTGATTGGTTACTCACTACTCCAAGAATCGGTTGATCAAGCTTCATACTGGTACAGTGATAACAAGTACCTTGCTCAAATTGCCGAAGTCTTAGGTCATAGCAATGCTGCTGAAACCTTTACTGAAAAAGCAGCAGAGACTAAGAATTATATCAATAAATGTATGTTTGATACTGCCACAGGTTTCTACTACGACATCAGTATTGATAGCGCAGAAGCGAAAGAATTAAATAACGGTTGTGCGGGTAAACCGATTGTTGATCGTGGAATGGGGGCTGAAGGTTGGTCGCCACTGTTTAATGGCGCAGCAACGGATGCAACAGCCAAAGCTGTTGTGGCAAATATGATGAATACCAGTAAGTTTAATACGACAGTGCCACTGGGTACGGCATCAGCAGATAACCCTGCGTATGGTGCTGACATTTACTGGCGTGGCCGTGTATGGGTGGATCAGTTCTACTTCGGTGTAAAAGGCATGGCGAACTATGGCTACACTACCGAAGCGAACGAGATGGTCAATAAACTCTTTACTAATGCGGAAGGTCTAACCAAACAATTACCGATTCAGGAAAATTACAACCCAGAAACGGGGGCTGTACAGGGCGCAAATAACTTCTCATGGAGTTCTGCTCACCTTTACATGCTATACAACGACTTTTTGAAATAAGTTATTTCGTGAACATGTAGTTTGATTCAGCATTCATTCCCCTAATGCTGATAACTCCAACGCCAATACATCATCAGTATTGGCGTTTTTTTATATCAAATTGGTGAGATCTGTATTTTGTTCTATTTGCTGTCAGGGTAAAAACAGCTTCGTCATTCATAATGCGGTGCGTGAATTTATCGCTTTGACCTTTTTTCGACATAGGTACAGTTACCCTTCTATATTTACTAAGAGATGAAAACGAAGGTGGTATGAAGACGTTACTGTCCATTAGTTGAATCTATGTTTGCATTTAAAATACAAACCAATTTATATAGTTATCGATTAATTATATGAATTTGTAGATATAATTCGCGGCTAATAAGGAGCTATTCGCCAAGGTTGGCATGACGTTTATCGTGGATAGAAATACAAGTATTCACGGCATACCAAACGATGACAAATACTCTTGGGAATAGATACATGAAATTTCGCTTAACGAGTGTGCTATATACGCTTTTAATCGCCTTGTTTTTTACGGCGATACAAAATATTGCGTTATGGCAACATATCACTGAATTATTTGAAGCCAATCCGCCAAATAGCCTCATATTTGCTATATCTATTCCGATTTTTATTTGTGCGGCATTAAATATTATTTTTACCTTACTTATTTGGCCTAAGGTATATCGTGTTTTGATCCCTGTACTTATTATTCTGTCGGCACTAGCGACTTATGGTATGTACAGTTACGGCGTATTTTTCGATTACGGTATGATCGTTAATATCTTTGAGACCAATACCGGAGAGGCTACCAGTTACCTGTCGTTAGGTGGTGGAATATGGTTACTGGTTATAGGGATCATTCCTGCGATCATCTTTACCGCGATGAAAGTGCAATTTAAGCCGTTTTTTAAAGAGTTACTGTCAAAATTAGGCTCGATTGTTATTTCATTGCTGGTGATTGGTTTAATTGCGGCTGGCTATTACAAAGATTACGCCTCATTGGTGCGTAACCATTCTGAAATTAAGGCGCTAATTAACCCAACTAACTATTTATCTGCAACTTATCGTTATGCGCAGTACCAGTTAATTGAAGCGAAAATGCCGTTTAAACACATTGGCACTGATGCGGTTAATGAACATGCTGATATCACTGAAAAAACAGGTAAACCGAATGTGGTGGTGATGGTATTAGGTGAAGCGTCACGCTCAATGAACTACTCACTCAATGGCTATGATCGTGATACCAACCCTGAGCTGGCAAAACTAAACGTGATCAGCTTTAAAGATGTTAAATCTTGCGGTACAGCAACGGCGGCTTCAGTGCCTTGTATGTTCTCTGATATGACTAAAGCGAACTACAATCCAATCACTGCACGTCACCAAGATGGCGTCTTAGATGTGATGCATCATGCGGGTATTGATGTGTTATGGAAAGATAACGATGGTGGTTGTAAAGGGGCATGTGATCGCATTAAACATGTTGAAATGAATGCTGAAATTGATCCTAGCTTGTGTCATAACGGCTCGTGTTACGATCAAATCTTATTGAAAGGCCTGCAGCAATACATTGATGATGCGAAGCAAGATACCTTTATTGTGCTGCATATTATTGGTAGTCATGGTCCAACTTATGACGATCGTTATCCTGCTAAATTTAAAGTATTTTCACCAACCTGTGATACTAGCGATTTACAAAACTGTACTCAACAACAGGTGAAGAATACTTACGATAACACTATTGTCTATACCGACTATATCTTGAGCCAAGTGATTGATATGTTGAAACAAGATGATCATCATGCCAATACAGCCATGTTCTATATGGCAGATCACGGTGAATCATTAGGTGAAGATGGGGTCTACCTTCATGGCTTACCTTATGCGATAGCACCAAAAGAGCAAACCACAGTACCATTGATTTTATGGCTATCGCCTGAATATCAAAAAAGCCAGCACATTGATCGTGCTTGTTTAGAAAAAGAAGCACAAGCTGGTGGGTATTCACAAGATTACTTATTCCATTCGCTACTTGGCATGATGGATGTAAAAACCAAGGTTTATGAACCTAAACTAGATATATTTTCACAATGTCGTAGTATTAGCGCCCATTAACGCAATGCTAGCTAATCGATGATAAATAGAGAGAAAAATAATAATGAAACCGGGTGCGACGGGAATAACTCGAATTATTAATGCCGCAGGCTATTCTGTTCAAGGATTGAAAGCTGCATGGAAGAACGAAGCAGCATTTCGCCAAGAATCAGTACTATTAGTGCTAATGACAGTGATTAGTTTTTTCTTACCCGTAACAGGGGTAGAGCGAGCTATCATGATCGCTTCATTGTTGTTAGTCATGATTGTTGAGTTGATTAACTCAGCCATTGAGGCGGTGGTTGATCGTATCGGTCCTGAGCATCATGAGTTGAGTGGTCGAGCGAAAGACATTGGTTCGGCAGCGGTATTTGTTGCTATGGCACTGGTTGTTGTTGTGTGGGGCGGGATCTTAATTAGCTAGCGACGATACTCAATAATAAAAGAGAACACCTAAAACAATGCCAGAGTGAAAGCTCTGGCATTTTTTCTAGGTGTGCGTTTATCGTTTATTTAATATCTGCTTTCTTATGGGTTAATGCCCATAGATGTAGCATGTCTGTAGCAATTGTTGCAGCCGCTAATGATGTCATATCAGCGTGATCGTAAGACGGTGCTACTTCAACCACATCCATACCCACAAGGTTAATACCTTCTAGTGCACGAATAATTTTCAGTGCCTTATCTGACGTAATACCACCACATACAGGGGTACCTGTACCCGGTGCAAATGCAGGATCTAAACAATCAATATCAAAGGTTAAGTACACTGGCATATCGCCCACTTTTTCTTTGATAGTTGAAACGATTTGCTCAACTGACCAATCATTGGCTTTGCCAGCATCAATCACGTTAAAGCCTAGGCTGTCACAGTGATCGGTACGAATACCAATTTGTACTGAGTGGTGAGGGTCAATTAGACCTTCTTTCGGTGCATGGTAGAACATAGTACCGTGATCAAACTTACTGCCTTGATCATAAGTGTCAGTGTGGGCATCAAAGTGGATCAATGCCATTTTGCCGAATTGCTTAGCGTGAGCACGTAGCAGTGGTAGCGTCACAAAGTGATCGCCACCAAAAGTTAGCATTGCTTTACCTTGCTCTAATAAGCCCGTTGCATGCGCTTCTAGGCGCTCACACATTTGTGCTGCATCACCACAATCAAACACCAAGTCACCACAGTCAGTTACTTTGATGGTTTTGAATAGGTTGAACGTCCACGGCCAGCGTTTACCTTCCCATGCTAGGTTGGTTGAAATTTGGCGAATAGCGCCAGGTCCCATGCGACTCCCAGAACGACCAGTGGTTGCCATATCAAATGGAACACCAGTGATCACCACATCAGCATCAGACTCCATTGGGGCGAAGTTAAGTGGTTGACGTAAAAAACCAAACGCATTTGCGTATAGTGAGTAATCTGGGTAGTTAGCTAATGTTGCCATGGTTCTCTCCAACAACAATCTTGGGCAAAGCCCTGTTAAGACGTCCTATCACGCTATACTGACGTGATAGGAACCTTATTGAGTCTATAAATAAGTTAGATAGCACGAACATCTTCGAGGTAAGTGTAACCTTCTAGACCTTCAGCCAACTCTTGTAAAATCGCATCACGCTCGTGATCTGCTAAGTGTTGCTCTGCCATTGCTTGGTATTGACGTAAGAACGCTTTTGAATCTAAGTGTACATAGCGCAATACATCACCAACACTGTCACCACGATCAATTTTTTCAATCTCATAACCACCTTCAGCACGGGTACGTACTACTGCGGTATCGGTATCACCGAATAGGTTATGCATATCACCTAAGATCTCTTGGTATGCACCGACCATAAAGAAACCAATGCGGTAAGGCTCTTCTGCTGACCATGTTGGAACCGGCAGCGTAGTTTCAATACCTTGGCTTTCTACGTACTGGTCGATAGCACCGTCAGAATCACAAGTGATATCTAAAATAATCGCACGACGCTCAGGGGCTTTATCCAAGTTGCTCAGCGGCAAAATAGGGAAGATTTGATCAATACCCCATGCATCCGGCAAGGATTGGAATAGCGAGAAGTTGACGAAGAACTTATCTGCTAAACGCTCATGCAACTCATCTAAAATCGGGCGGTGAGCTCGGTTTTTATCTGAGAGTTTTTTCTGTAATTCGTAACATAGGCGTAAGCTAACTTGCTCTGCCCATGCGCGGTCGATAAAGCTGATCATGCCAACTCCAAATAGAGCATGCACTTCGGCTAAATCACTTTGGTTGTCGTGATAGATCTCAACTAACGAGCGTTGATCGGAATGCTCAGATAGCTCTTTCCACGACATCCACATGTTTTGTAGCACTTGTGGTGCATCTTCCGCAGGTGCATTAATGCTTTCTGGTTTATAGCTTTCAATACCAACCACATCAGTGATAAGCACTGCGTGGTGAGCAGTTAAGTTACGGCCTGATTCTGAAATAATACGCGGCATTGGCATTTCGTATTCAGTACAAATATCACCAAGCACATAGACGATGTTGTTGGCGTATTCATTGATACTGTAGTTCATCGAACAACTGCTTTGGCAACGTGTACCTTCATAGTCGACAGCTAAACCGCCACCTACGTCTACAGTTGTAATACCTGCACCGAGTTTTTTCAATTCTGCGTAAACGCGACCTGCTTCACCGACGCCGCTACGTACGTCACGAATGTTGGCAATTTGTGAGCCCAGATGAAAATGCAGTAATTGCAAACAAGCTAGCATATTACGCTGGCGTAATTCATCTACCACAGTTAAAACCTGAGATGCCGATAATCCAAACTTGGACTTTTCACCGCCACTGGCTTGCCATTTGCCCTTACCTTGAGAGGCAAGACGAGCACGTAAACCAAGGCGAGGCGTTACACCTAACTCTTGTGCTTGTTCTAGAATAATTTTCAGCTCAGACAGCTTCTCAAGCACGATGTAAACTTCATGACCTAGCTTTTCACCAATTAACGCTAAGCGAATGTATTCTTTATCTTTATAGCCATTACACACAATCACTGAGCTGGCTTCTTGTGCCATTGCCAACACTGCCATTAGCTCTGGCTTACTGCCAGCTTCCAAGCCTAATTGACGCTGTTGTTTAGCGTATTGGCTTTTTAGGATCTCACTCACTACTTCTTCTTGTTGGTTTACTTTAATTGGGTAAACCGCCAAGTAATCACCTTGGTAACCATAGTTTTCGATAGCTTGGTTAAACACGCTACATAAGCTATCTACACGGTGATGCATCACTTCAGGGAAACGAACCAATACAGGCAACGAAGCGCCTGCCGCAATCAATTCATCTGCAAGCTGAGATAAACCGATGGTGTTCTCTGGTGCATTCACGTTAGGGCGCGCAACAACTGAACCATCTTGTGCGATATCGAAGTAGTTTTGGCTCCAGTAAGGGGTGTTGTAAACGTCACGTGCGTTATTGATTGTCCACTCACTCATAGTCTTAATCCTTGTGAGGTATTACTGCGTGTATTCAAGGCAAGCGAAAGCCCTACAATACTGCAGAAAATATCAAATAAAATAAAAGGTTATGGCTACTGGCTTTAATGCCAGGATATAAAAGGCACGGTAATAAAAATAGCGAGGTGCAAAAAAGCACAGCTAAGTTTAATTACGCGTAACTGGGACTATCCGAGTTCGTTTCATCATTATTACTAATGAACATGCGTGTCGTTCGTCTAGATTGGTGTGGTCTGATTTTGTTGGCTGCGTTGTCGCATACTTTATTCAGGCTAGAGAAAGCCTGTAGGTATAGTGCTGCGAATAATTTCATTGTCATTTCCGAACAGGTCGTGCTGATACAGGCACGGTATGACATAACGTAAAGAATGGTTAACCCATCTCAGTCTACACCTCAAACCATAAAGAGGGTGCTTGGCGATTAGACAATTGAATGACCTTAACTGCAATCAAAAAAGACTTATCGTAACCATAAGAAAGATTAGCCATTCTTATTTATAACAGCTTAAATAGTCAGTAGATGGCAGAGCGATAAAAAACGGTGATTTTTATTTTTGTGATCTAGGCAGTATAATGCAGCAAAATATCTCTTGTGGTGTCCGCCATTGAGAGCATTCGTTATGAGTAGGCAGTCTCATGATTGTCTATTGATGACTACAATAAATAGCAAAGTTCATTGATGAAATGCTTATTGGCTCTGATGACTTTGATGTGATTTTTATATTCAGTTTGTGTATTTAAGAGTAAAGCACTCTTATTGGAAGGAGTAACCTGTGGCAGGTGCAAGTTTATTAACCTTGTTAGATGATATCGCGACCGTATTAGATGATGTCGCTTTGATGACCAAAGTGGCAGCACGTAAAACAGCGGGTGTACTCGGCGATGATTTAGCATTGAATGCCCAGCAGGTAACAGGCGTTCGTGCTGAACGTGAGATCCCTGTGGTATGGGGCGTAGCAAAAGGCTCGTTTAAGAATAAGTTGATTTTGGTGCCAGCAGCATTGCTGATCAGTGTGATTGCACCATGGTTGATCCAACCTATGTTATTACTAGGTGGTTTATTCCTTTGTTTTGAAGGGGTAGAAAAAATTGTTGAGAAGTTTTTCCACTCAAAAGAGGAAACATCAGAGCAACAACAAGTAGCAGCGCTTGCCGATAGTAATATTGATATTGCCGAATTTGAAAAAGAGAAGATAAAAGGTGCGGTGCGTACCGATTTTGTTCTTTCAGCAGAAATCATTGTGATTGCATTAGGGGTCGTTCAGGAGCATCCGTTCTTAACACAAGCGATTGTGGTGAGTGTGATTGCAGCCGTTATGACAGCGGGTGTTTATGGTCTTGTTGCTGGTATTGTAAAGCTAGATGATGCAGGTCTATATCTGGTTAATCACAGCGAGCAAGCAAGTTTAAAACACCGTTTTGGTTCTATGTTGGTAAACCTTGCCCCTTACTTGATGAAGGCGCTTGCTTTCGTTGGCACCATTGCGATGTTCCTTGTGGGGGGCGGTATTGTGGTTCATACCTTGCCACATTCACACGAAATCGTAGAGCAAATTACACATGCAGTGAGCTTCCCGGGTTCTGCATCGATTATCCCGCCAGTGTTTAACGGCATTGTTGGTGTGATTGCTGGTGCTGTTGTCGTTGCCGTGGTTACTGTGATTAACAAAATTCGTGGTAAATCCCACTAATTTGAGTGTTAAAAAAGCACCATGAAGAAGAAGTCAGCATTTTGTGCTGGCTTTTTTTTATACTAAAATTGGGTAATGCATTGTTTTGCTTTGTCTATTCAGTGTGGATACAGGATTTGTGAGCAAAATGTTAAATTAAAGTCCAAACTTATAGCGTTGTAGCAGATTGATTGCTTTATTGACGGAGGTTCCATTGAAAAAGTTTACAGTAGCATCTTTATGTCTTGTCGCGGCACTGGGTGTGTCTGGTTGTGCTCAAAACCCATATGGCAATGCTTATGATGTCGGTGAGGCACGTACAGTTCAGAATGTATTAACAGGAACCATTACTAAATTAGATGCCGTTACGATGAGCGGTGGCGGCGAAAGTACAATTGGTACCATTGCTGGTGGTGCTGTGGGTGCTATTCTGGGTTCTAAAATTGGCGGTGGTAGTGGCTCTGATATTGCCGCTATCGGTGGTGGTTTAGCTGGTGCAGCTTTAGGTAATAAAGCTGGCGATGCCATTAGCCAGCGTAATGGTGTGAATATCGTCATTAAGCTAGATAGCGGTAGAACCATTGCAGTGGTGCAGGAAGTTGATCCAAATATGATTTTCCGTGTTGGTCAGCGTGTAGATATTTACCAGCAAGGTAGTACAACACGTGTTGTTCCAGCAAATTAATATCAATGTTAGTGATGTTAAAAGGCAGCGAGCGCTGCCTTTTTTATTTTAACTGCATATTAATGTTTACATACTGCATTTAAATATGTGACTTATTATTGCT
>NZ_SSMG01000266.1 GCF_009873615.1 Photobacterium lucens | reverse complement strand
GAAATATTTATTGCAGAAGAAGCTCAAACTAAAAACAAAAAAATAAAATATGAGCCAAGTATCATTGTTAATGATGAAAGACATGCATCTATATCATTATTAAGCATGAATAGTCATAGAAAATTTCATGAGGAAAGCATTAAATATTTATTAAGTAGGTATTATAGCTAATGAAGTCGATCTATGCGGTTATTGCTCAAATAACACTATCAGCTTCAAATTTTCTAGTCTTTATGATATTTACATCTAAGTTAGATAGTGAGAATTTTATTTTATTCTCAACTTCTGTTGGTTTGAGTGTATTAGCTTATGCAATTGCTGAGGGTGGGATTTCTTATGTAGCTCCAAAAGTACTAACGTCTGAAGTTGAGAATACTCACATGATTGCATCGTGTTTTGTATTCGTAAGTTTATTACTTTACTCATTATCTATTTTATTAGGGTATTATATATGGAATATGGTTTCAGATTCTCCTCTTAGTGTGAGTTGGGTTGTGTCGTATTCATTGTATTTTATACCTGTAATGCTATTTCCGTCATGGTTAACATTTAAATCTATAAAAATAAATCATGTAATTATGTTATGGGTTGTTAGAGCTATAGGATTAATATATATTTTTTTATATCCTTCGCTTGAAAGTTTAGTACTAGTTTCTATAGTTAATATGGTTATGACAGTTTTTCTCTTATTTCTTATGAATAAAGATGAGAAAATCATATCCTATCC
>NZ_SSMG01000265.1 GCF_009873615.1 Photobacterium lucens | reverse complement strand
GTAAGTACATGAGGTAAATTTATTTTTTCATTTGAAATATCAGGACAAATAATGAGCTATTACAAAAAACTAGAACAGCATGCTCGTAAGTTATCTCGCTTAGATCACTTAAGTGCCATTTGTGGTTGGGATCAAGCTGCTATGATGCCAAGTGGCGGTGCAGAAGCACGTTCAGAAGCCATGGCAGAGTTAGCTGTTATTTCTCATGAGCTTTCTACCGCACCTTATCTAGAAGAATGGTTTGCAAGTGCAGAGAAAGAAAACCTAACTGATGAACAACGTGTTAGCCTTGCTGCTTTAAAACGCCAATGGATGATGCATAACATTTTGCCGGCAGAGCTGGTGGAGCAAAAATCATTACTAGGCTCGCTATGTGAACATGCTTGGCGTTCTCAACGACCTGCAAATGATTGGGAAGGATTTAAAAAGAACCTTGAGCCTGTTGTTGAATTAGCCCGTAAAGAAGCTGCTATTCGTGCCAAAGCAACAGGGCTTAGCCTTTATGATGCCCTACTTGATCTTTACGAACCGGGTATGACAACAGAAGTATTAGATCGTATCTTTGCTGATGTAAAAACGTGGCTACCTCAGTTAATCCGAGATGTTCAAAATAAACAACAAACAGAAAGTTTTGAGCCATTAGTAGGCACTTTCCCCATTGAGCAGCAAAAAGCATTAAGCCTTAATGTGATGCAGTTACTTAACTTCGACTTTGATCATGGTCGATTAGATATCAGTACTCACCCATTCTGTGGTGGTGTACCGACAGATGTACGTATTACTACTCGTTATGATGAAGCGGATTTTACTTCAGCACTAATGGGTGTGATCCACGAAACAGGCCATGCACGTTATGAACAAGGGCTACCTAAACAATGGCGTGATCTTCCTGTTGGTCAAGCACGTTCAATGGGTATTCATGAAAGCCAATCGCTATTTTTTGAAATGCAGATATCACGTAACGTGGATTTCGCCCAACAACTAGCACCATTGGCACAACAGACGTTTGGTCGTGAATCAGATGCAGCTTTAACGGCAGAAAATATCAATGCGATTAATACCCGAGTTAAACCGGGTTACATTCGTGTGGATGCTGATGAAATTACGTACCCTGCCCATGTTATTTTACGTTATGAAATTGAACGTGATCTTATTGAAGGCAAGATTGAAGTTGCTGACATTCCAGCGATTTGGGATGAAAAAATGCAAGCCTACTTAGGTATTGATACCAAAGGCAACTTCAAAGATGGCTGTATGCAAGATATTCACTGGACTGACGGTAGTTTTGGTTACTTCCCTTCATACACATTAGGTGCAATGTATGCCGCACAATTTATGGCAGCGATGAAGCATACTGTAGATGTAAAAGCAGCTATTACATCAGGTGATTTATCCCCAATTTTTGCATGGCTTGAAGCGAATGTTTGGTCTAAAGGCTGCACGCTTTCAACTGATGAATTAGTGAAACAAGCAACAGGTGAAACGTTAAATCCTAAATATTTCCAAGCGCATTTGAATAGTCGTTATTTATAACCATTAGTTCATCTCTAAACAAAAACGCCTGATCTTATGGTTCAGGCGTTTTGTTTTAATTTGACTCAATTGAATTGTAATAGATATAGGATACTGAATTAAAATAGATTTTATTTTATCCGCACTCAGGCAATATGGTTTTACCCTAGATACATTGTTGATGGTTATGACGGATTATTCTCAACTCAAACAACGGCATCGAGCCGAACGCCACGCATACTCAACAGTTATTTTAATACACGCTCTTTGATTACCGTCATTACACCCTGCTCGTTATTACTTGGAGCTTCAAAACGTGCAAGCTTTTTGATTTCTGGATGGGCATTTGCCATGGCATAGCTATGGTATGTTTCACGAAGCATTTCGATATCATTGAAGAAATCACCAAAGCTCATGCTTTGTTCATACGTGAAATTAAACACTTGTTGAAGATGCTTTATTGCTGCGCCTTTGGATGCATTTTTATCCATTAAATCAAGCCAAATCTTCGCGCTAACTACTACTTGATGGGTATCACCAAAGAATGGCGATAACACTGGGTAAACGTGCTCTTCTGTACCATTGAAATTCAAAACAGCGACTTTAATAAACTCATCATCAACAGCCAGCAAATCATCAACTAATTCTAGATTATGATAATACTTGCGAATTTCATCTAAGGCTTGTTCGCTGGTGGCTTCAGTATAGGCGGCATTCTTACCACATAACACAATGTCACAGCCTTCAACTTGCTTAACAACCTTAAGAATATCGTGAATTTCATTGGTTGGAATGGTTGAGCTGTATAGTTCCTTTCCTTGATACATTACCAATGTGCCGTTTTCAGCAATAAAGATCATTTCATCTTTAATTGGCGCAAATGTATTCACCAGGCTTTGATACTGACGCCCTGATGCCGCAGCAAATAACACATTCTTTTGCTGTAGTTGGTTGAATACATCATAAAAATCTGATGGTAATTGCTTTTGTTCACAAAGCAGCGTGCCATCCATGTCTGTTGCAATAAATTTGATTGAAGCGGTCATATAACCTTTACCACTGAGTTATTTATCACACTATTTTACCTGTTAGTTCGGAAGAATAGTGAAATTCATAGCCATAATTACTCATGAATACGGCGATTCTTATAGTAATACTCTTTATCGTGTTCAGTAATCGGTCTTAATACCCGACAAGGATTACCCACTGCAACCACATTGGCAGGAATGTCTTTGGTAACAATACTACCCGCACCTATCACCGTATTTTCGCCTATGGTTACACCCGGTAAAACCACAACATGTGCACCTAACCATACGTTATTTCCAATCGTTACAGGAATATTAAATTGGGCTACATCACGACGAAGATCTGGGTCGATAGGATGACCAGCTGTCGCTATCGTGACATTAGGTCCGATCATGACACTGTCACCGATGTAGATATGAGTATCATCAACCAAAGTAAGATTAAAATTAGCGTAAACATTGTTACCTAAGTGAGTATTCCTGCCCCAATTAGCACGTAGTGGTGGTTCGATGTAGCAATTCTCACCCACAGCAGCAAACAAATCTTTCATGATAGCTTGGCGTGTATCATATTCGGAAGGTCGAGTTTGATTAAAGTCATACAGCACTTCCAAACATTGTACTTGGGCATTTGCTAACGCTTCATCAGTACAAAAATAGACTTTTTGACTATGAACTTGTTCGAGGATGTCCATCGTTATCCTTATTAATATAAGACATAAATAATGGTGCTAGATTAATCGTGATAATTTTGGTTGAAAAGACTGCTGTTACGAGATTCAAAAGTCCATCACAAATACGTTTAGTGAGAACGAAACGTGAGAATTTAATCCCATTATTTATATTAATAAGTAGTTACATTCAGCATCAATATTATACTTAGATCACGGTTTATCATCGGCAATTTCTATATTGTACGAACATAATTAACTATAAAACCAAAGGGATAAAGTATGGCGTACCAAGCTAAAGATCTAAATTACCGTGGCGAGAACTGTGGCGTTCATAATTGGATCACTGATGGTGGTCAATCATTCTATTGGCACCCAGATTGGCTACATATCGCTGAAGACGAAACTGGCTTATACGGCAAACATGAAATTGAAGTTGAACAAGGTGGTGAAGTTACTAAAGGCCATGCTGTTCATACTATCCTTAAGAAGTTGAATGAGTTGCTGAAAGGCTCTGATCACGCATAACAAAAAGCCCCTAACACGTACTAACTGTTAGGGGCTTTTTTCATTCAATTCGGGTGAATTAACTGTATTTTTCAGCGGTTTTCTCAACCAATTTTACAATCACTTCTACTGCTTTTTCCATCCCTTCAATCGTAATAAACTCATGAATACCGTGGAAGTTATAGCCACCTGTGAAGATATTCGGGCATGGTAAGCCTTTAAAAGATAGACGAGCACCATCTGTACCACCACGAATAGGCTTAATTTCAGGTTTTACATCACAATCAATCATGGCATCTTTTGCCAGTTCAATAATGTGAGGGTAAGGCTCTACCATTTCACGCATATTAAAATAAGAGTCGGTTAGAACAAGTTCAACGCGCCCTTTTTCTAATTGTGCATTTAACTCATCCACTTTTTGCTGCATGAACGCTTTGCGTTGCTCTTGACCTTCACGGCTAAAATCACGAATGATGTAACCTAACTCTGTTTTGGCAACCGATGGTTTCATTGATTTTAAATGGTAGAAACCTTCATAACCTTCCGTTGTTTCAGGTGTTTCATCACTTGGCATCATTAACTGGAACTGAGCTGCGATATTCATGGCATTAACCATCTTACCTTTAGCAGTACCAGGGTGAACATTAGTGCCGTAGCAAATCACATCGGCAGATGTCGCATTAAAGTTCTCAAACTCTAATTCGCCAACAGGACCACCATCAATGGTGTACGCCCATTGTGCATTGAATTTTTCCACATCAAACAAATCAGCACCACGACCAATTTCTTCGTCTGGCGTGAAACCAATACAAATATCACCGTGTTTAATTTCAGGATGAGCAACAAGGTACGCAATCGCTGTCATAATTTCAGCAACGCCAGCTTTGTTATCTGCACCCAGTAATGTTGTGCCATCAGTCGTAATGATATTGTGACCATGTAACTTATTCAGGTCTGGGTATTGAATCGGTGATAACACTTCATCACCAATGCCTAATGCAATATCACCGCCTTGGTAGTTTTCTACAATTTGCGGTTTAACATTTAAGCCTGATGCGTCAGGTGCAGTATCCATGTGAGCAATAAAGCCAATGGCTGGAATATCTGCAGATGTATTGGCAGGAAGACGAGCCATTAAGTAGCAGTGTTCATCAAGGCTAATATCTGATAAACCAAGCGCTTCCATTTCTGATTTTAGCTGGTTTGCAAGGTTAAACTGCCCTGCCGTACTCGGACATGCTGCAACACTACCATTAGATTGAGTATCGATTTGTACATATCGGAAAAAACGCTCAAGTAACTTATCCATCATTAACCTTACATTACTCAATTACGAAAATTTAAATATGAGTCAATTATGACGGATAAGCAGGTGAATAACTTTGCGATGTATCAGTTTTAAGTTATATATCGATAATTTATGATTTGGTTGGGATCCACGGTGAAATTTTCTCTATCTCTTTACTTAGATTGATAGATTCATTCTCTACTAAGTCATTAAGATGAACACGCGCAACACCAGAATTAAACTTGAGTGTTTTACCTGTTTTTAAAGTAAGGGCTTTATTAAAGCTACGATCCTTTAATGTAATAACAACCCCTTCAGCTTTTGGCATAAACCATTGACTAAACATGCCACCCAAATCAGCCATCATGGTATTCATCTGAGGCACAATCGCTTCAATATATGCTTGCTCTAACACTTTCGGCTGATAGTTTTCAGCTAAGATCTGCATTGAAACATCACAGGTAATACCATCATCAATGACAAAGGTAACATCAGGGTTGGCTTGTCTTAGATTAGAATCTAGTGGAATAGACAACGCATAATCATCAGGAATCGTTAGCTCTTCATAATGTTCATCTTTACGCATTGATGCTTTATGAACGTGACAGATTTGCCCTGATTGATCGATAAGATAAAGGCGGATATTAACGTCGTCATGCCCTTCTTTAAGATTATTCTTAAGCTTTCCATATAATGCGCTGTAACGCATGTTAACGTCTTGTGCTTGAACACTTGCACTGCTTAAAAACGATAAGCAACTAACTGCGAGAAAAAGTCCTTTTTTTAACATCTTTATTTATTTCCTATAAAAGCATTAAAGCTATCTTATCATGAGATCCTTTAGTAACCGTGTGTTATTTATTAATCAAACAATAAAGTTATAGTGCGTTAGATTTATGGATAGCCATATTTAAGGTAATAAAAAAGCTCCTGTTAAAGGAGCTTTTAAATCATTATTTACGCATTGAACACATCTTTATCAACGGGCGGTTGATTATCAGACGGAGGCTGCTGATCATTACTATCGTTTTTACTTACTGATGTCACTTGCAGTGTTACACCAAACATATTGCGGTAGATAATACCCTTTACATTAAAGAAGAAAGGTAATGTCCAAATTAGACCTAAACCAGCCGTCGCAATAGAGATGAAGAACATCAACATGATCACAATGTAAATTGCCGTCATCGGTAGCACTTTACGAATTGTCGCCATGAAAGAATATTGAATTGCTTTAAGTGGTGATACTCGCTTTTCACACACTAATAGAATAGCCATGCTTAATGCCATTGTTAAGAACAGCCCCACTAACGGGAATAAGCTGCTACCTAAACCTTGAATGGATGAAAGCAATAACATGGTAATAAGAGACACAAGGGTAAAAGAGAAGCCTTTTACAATTTGGCTCGCTTTACTTGGCAGACCAACAGCATGGTTCAATGCCATAAGGCTCACGCCAGCATACAAAGGAGCAATTAATACATCAGACCAAAAGTTAGCCATAAAGCCTGCTTTTAAGATCTCAGCTGTAAAGCCCTGCCCTGTTAAGAATGCATCAAAAAATACACTTGGGCTACCAAGTTGTACTTCTAAACCTAAAAGTAACAGCGCCACTTGAGCAAGAAACAAGCAAACTACCGCAGGTAAAAAACTGAAGATATTTTTTGCGGTTATTTTCCACGCTTCATGTAAAACAGTGACAGGCTGTAAATCAACCTCGCCTTTTAATGCTTTTTCAATTGACCCACCAATGTGGAAACTACGGTTAACTGGCTCTTTCATACTCATATCAATTCTTGATGTAATGGCGGCATTGTACGTTACTGGCGATAAGACAAAAACATTTCAAACGTAAAAAATCGTTTGGGATGTTTAATTTGTGTGTTTTTCATGCTGATTTGTTCAAAAAGCTGATAAAGAAATCGTCTTTTTCATAAAATCGGTTTTAATCATACTAAGATGTAAGAATGGTTATTATCCGAGAGGAAGTATTTTTGAATTTTTATATTACCTGCATGTGAGTAAAAGAGTATTAATCATTTATATAAAATGGGTGAAGTACTATAAGGGGTTTCACAAGTTTGTGATGGGAAATATTACACTTTCTCATAAAATTCAGTGAAAAAACGCTTTAAATTGAAAGACTACAGGTCTATCATGCGCCCTTTATTTTTAAGCCAAAATGTTGGGATTTAACAAAACAATCCCAGGGTGGAGATAACGTAGAATTGAACGCTGAAAAAACATCTCAGAAACCTGTCATTCAGCTGAAGGGTCTTAGCAAAAGCTTTGACGGTAAGCAGATCATTTCAGGTTTGGACCTAAACGTAAACGATGGTGAGTTCTTGACCATCTTAGGTCCATCAGGCTGTGGTAAAACCACAGTACTTCGTCTAATTGCTGGCTTTGAAACTGCTGATAATGGGCAGATTACAATTGACGGCAAAGATGTTACTGACATTCCAGCTGAACAACGTTTAGTAAATACGGTGTTTCAGAGTTATGCACTGTTCCCACATATGACAGTGTTTGAGAACGTCGCGTTTGGTTTACGCATGCAGAAAGTTCCCGCGAGTGAAATTGAACCGCGTGTAATGGAAGCATTGCGTATGGTGCAACTTGATAAGTTTGCCCCTCGTAAACCTCATCAATTGTCTGGTGGTCAGCAACAACGTGTTGCGATTGCTCGTGCAGTTGTAAACAAACCAAAAGTTCTTTTACTTGACGAATCACTGTCTGCACTTGATTACAAACTACGTAAGCAAATGCAGTTAGAGTTGAAGCAACTACAACGTAAGTTGGGTATTACTTTCATCTTCGTGACCCACGATCAGGAAGAAGCGTTATCTATGTCTGACCGTATCATCGTTATGCGTGATGGTCATGTAGAACAAGATGGCTCTCCTCGTGAAATTTACGAAGAACCAACTAATCTATTCGTTGCTCGCTTTATCGGTGAAATTAACGTCTTTGATGCCATTGTTAAAGAGCGTTTAGATGCTAAACGTATTATGGCAGATGTTGAAGGTCGTCACTCTTTGATTCACTGTGAATTAGACGTAAATGTAGGTGATAAGGTTAAAGTCCTACTTCGACCTGAAGATATCCGCATTGAAGAGATCCACAACGGTGACGAAACAACGGGCATTGTCGGTTACGTTCGTGAGCGTACTTACAAAGGTATGACTTTAGATTCTGTTGTGCAGTTAGAGTCTGGTAAATCAGTGATGGTTAGTGAGTTCTTCAACGAAGACGATCCTGATGTAGACCACTCTCTTGATCAAAAAGTAGCCATTACTTGGGTTGAAAGTTGGGAAGTGGTACTCGCTGATGAGCAAGAAATTTAATTTACAGAATTTCATTATCGCGCTAGTCGTAAGTTGGTTACTGCTTTTTGTATTTGTACCCAACTTAATGATTATCGGAACCAGTTTCCTAACGCGTGACGATGCTAATTTGATCAAAATGGTCTTTACGTTAGATAACTACACAAGACTGTTTGATCCATTGTACGCAAAAGTACTTTGGCACTCTTTTTACATGGCAATCACAGCAACCATTCTGTGTTTATTGATTGGTTACCCTTTTGCTTATGCCATTGCAAAAATGCCAGAGAAATGGCGTCCATTTATGCTGTTTTTGGTTATCGTACCGTTTTGGACTAACTCTCTAATTCGTACTTACGGCCTAAAATTGATGTTAGGTACTCGTGGTATTTTAAATAACACATTAATGTACCTAGATATTATCGATAAGCCACTGCGAATCATGTACACCGAGTACGCAGTAATGATCGGTTTAGTGTATATCTTGCTACCATTTATGGTGCTACCACTCTACTCCGCTATCGAGAAACTTGATAATAACTACATCGAAGCAGCACGTGACTTAGGCGCTAATAAAATACAAACCTTTATTAAAGTGATTTTCCCATTAACCATGCCGGGCGTTATCGCTGGCTGTTTATTGGTACTGTTACCAGCTCTGGGTATGTTCTACGTTTCTGACCTTCTTGGCGGTGCGAAGAACCTATTAATTGGTAACGTAATTAAGAGTCAGGTTCTAAACGCGCGCGATTGGCCATTTGGTTCTGCAACAAGTATTGCCCTCACCTTGGCAATGGCAATTATGCTATACGCCTATTACCGTGCAGGTAAGTTGCTGAACAAGAAAGTGGAGCTTGAATAATGGGACGCTTGTTTAAATTTAGTTTTATGTCGGTGGTATACGCGTTTTTGTATACCCCAATCATTATTCTGATTGTTAACTCATTTAATGCCAGCAAGTTTGGTATGAAATGGGAAGGCTTTACTACTAAGTGGTATGAGCAACTCGTTAACAACGACAGTTTAATGCAAGCGGCAGGACACTCGATCACTATCGCTGTGTTCTCAGCAACGGCTGCTGCCTTAATTGGTAGTTTAACGGCGGTTGCCCTGTTCCGTTATAACTTTAAAGGTAAGAAGTTTGTATCTGGTATGCTGTTTCTCGTTATGATGTCACCAGACATCGTAATGGCAATTTCGCTACTGGCACTGTTCTTACTATTGGGTGCTAACTTAGGTTTCCTAACGCTACTCCTATCACACATCACATTCTGTCTACCGTTTGTTGTTGTGACAGTGTACAGCCGCTTAAAAGGCTTTGATGTGAAGATGCTAGAAGCAGCACGTGACCTTGGTGCAAGTGAATGGGTTATCTTAAAGCAGATCATCCTACCGCTAGCAAAACCAGCGGTTGCTGCAGGTTGGCTACTAAGCTTCACCCTATCGCTAGATGATGTAATTGTGAGCTCGTTTGTAACGGGTCCAACTTACGAAATCCTACCATTGAAGATTTACTCAATGGTACGTGTAGGCATTTCACCAGAAGTAAATGCCCTAGCAACAATTATGCTGTGTGTTTCTCTTGTGCTTGTTATTTGTTCGCAATTACTAGCACGAGACAAAGTAAAGTAAACATCTGCATTCAAAATACAAAAATGGCTAACTGGAAACAGTTAGCCATTTTTTTTGCTTAAAATTCACCTGATTATAACAACTCCATCGTTACAATTTGACACACTTTTTTAGTATCCAAAAAGGTTAACTTGCTCTAAATTTCGCCCACTTTTTAATACACCTCACTACGAAGACACACGAATGAAAAAATGGTCATCTCTTGTTATCGGTACAGCTCTACTTTCTGCAACAGCAAGTATTAATGCTTTCGCTGCTGAGGAAGAAAAGGATAAACAGTTAGTATTCATGAACTGGGGTCCTTATATCTCTACAGAGCTTCGTGAACAATTCACGAAAGAGACAGGTATTAAAGTGATCTACTCGACTTACGAGTCGAATGAAACCATGTATGCAAAACTTCGTGCTCACCCAGAAGGTTATGATCTGGTTGTGCCATCAACATACTTTGTTGCGAAAATGCGCGACGAAGGCATGTTACAAAAAATTGATAAGTCTAAGCTGTCTAACTTCACTGAACTAGACAAGAACTACCTAGACAAGCCATTTGATCCAAATAACGATTACTCAATTCCACACGTAATCGCGATGACAGGTCTTGCTGTTAATACGGACATGTACGACCCAGAAGATTTCGATAGCTGGGCGGATCTATGGAACCCTGAGCTGAAAGGTCAGCTAATGCTGATGGATGATACTCGTGAAGTATTCCATATCGCATTACGTAAGCTAGGTTACTCTGGTAACACAACTAACCCGAAAGAAATTGACGAAGCAAAAGCAGAGCTTGAGAAGCTAATGCCAAACGTATTGGTATTTAACTCCGACAACCCTGCTGCGCCTTACCTTGCTGGTGAAGTGGGCCTAGGCATGCTTTGGAATGGCTCTGCAGCAGCGGCACAAAAAGAAGGCTTACCAATTAAGCTAATTTGGCCAAAAGAAGGCGGTATCTTCTGGGTTGATAGCCTAGCAATTACTAAAAAAGCGAAAAACGTAGAAGCGGCACACAAGATGATTGACTTCCTACTACGTCCAGATATCGCTGCACAAATTTCAGAGCAAACGGGTTACCTAACTGCTGTTGAGAAATCAAACGCGAAGTACAAAGACAACCCTACACTATTCCCACCACAAGAAGATCTTGACCGTGGTGAGTGGCAAGACTCTGTAGGTGATATGAATGTCCGTTACGAGAACTACTTCCTTGAATTAAAAGCGGATCAATAACCAAATAAAAAGCTGCCAATTGGCAGCTTTTTTTT
>NZ_SSMG01000264.1 GCF_009873615.1 Photobacterium lucens | reverse complement strand
GCGTCTGATGTGTTTAAGAGAGAAATTATTTAGTTGGCGCACAAATTGATTTTTTTCGCAGACATAACGCCATAATAATCCCGAAGATTGCACCTTGGGTAATAATTGCTGAACCACCATAACTAAAGAAAGGTAGCGGGCTACCCATTACTGGAAGTACGCCACTCACCATACCGATGTTAATAAAGCTATATAAGAAAAAGCTCAGTGCAAAAGAGCCACTCACTAATCGAGCAAATGTTGATTCAGATTGGTTCGCCAGCCATAACACACGAAATGTCATAAATGTGTATATCGCTAAAATCACAAAACTACCGATATAGCCCCATTCTTCAGCAAAGGTAGAGAAGATAAAGTCAGTATGGCTTTCTGGAATAAAGCCTAAGTTACCTTGGGTTGCATCCATCCAACCTTTACCCACCATGCCACCAGAGCCAATCGCAATTTTTGATTGAATGATTTGATAGCCCGAGCCCAGTGGATCGGATTCTGGATCTAAAAACTGCAAAATACGCTTCTTCTGGTACGTTTCCATGACAAAGTACCAAGCAAGGGGCAAGCTAACGCCAATAATTGCCACCACAGAGCCAATTAGCTTCCATGACATACCTGCAAAATATAGGACGAATAGGGCATACATGACAGTGAAAATCGCACCATCCAGATCGGGTTGAATAAAGATTAAACCTGCAGGAATAGCGGTTAGGAGCAAACAGATCATGATTTTCTTGAGGCTAGGTCGGCCTGCATCACTTACCAGGATCCATGCCATCATCATAGGTATTGCTATTTTCACCAATTCAGAAGGCTGAAAACGAATAGGGCCTAATGCTAACCAACGTTGTGAACCGTTGGTACTGTCACCTAATACAAATACACCGACCAGAAGTAGGACAGTGATTAAAAATAAATAAGGGGCACTGCGCTCGTATGTAGCCGGTGAAATTGACGACATAAACAACAGTGCAGCAATCGCTACGCCTGCACGGATTAAGTGACGTTCAATAATAGGAACACTAAAACTGCTGGCACTCCACACACTCAATGAACTGAAGGTGATCAGAATTAAAATCGATATCAGTAATGGAACATCGATATAAGGACGGAATTTATTCATCGTGTACTTCAATATTCACGCGAATTTACGCAGAAGATATAAATAACCGACACTTTAGGTGACTTCTCGTTGTCTGCAAGATAAAAAGTGCAACGAAATGTACCGTGAGCAATTTTGTGAATAAAGTGAATGAAAATCTAAGTAATAAATTTATTAAAAACAGGCTTGTGAAAAGGGAGCCGAGCCAAATGATTTTAATCTAATTAGTGATAGAACCCAGAGAACAAAATATCAAACCAGCTATACTCTCAAGGTGAATTTTCTAGGGGAATCAAATGGATCGTTATTACTGGGGAATAGATTTAGGCGGCACTAAAATTGAGTGTATTGTGATTGATCGTGACACCGAGCAAAGTGTTATTCGTGAGCGGATTGCCACGGAAAGTGTAAAAGGTTATACGCATATTTTGCAGCAAATAAAGACGCTCATTGATCGATGCGCAGATAAATTAGGTCAATATCCTAAATCTGTCGGGTTCGGTACTCCTGGTACATTAGATCCTATTCATGGGGTAATGAAAAACTGCAATACCACTGCGCTAAATGGCAAAGCATTAGATAAAGATCTTAATGCGTTGTTGAATATTAAAGCAGTATTAGCCAACGATGCGAACTGCTTTGCTCTTGCTGAAACCCATTATGGTGTTGTTAAACGCATCAAGCCTGATGCGCAAATTGTGTTTGGTATCATCATGGGAACGGGTGTTGGCTCGGGCATTGTGGTTGATGGTAAATGTCTATATGGCTGTCATGGTATTGCAGGTGAATGGGGACATAATGTTATCGAAGCACAAGGCGCAGATTGTTACTGTGGTAAGCAAGGTTGTGTTGAAACAGTGATCTCAGGAAAAGGTTTAGAGCGTTATTATCGTGAGATTTCAGGGCAAGACTTACCATTGCCTGAAATTGTTGCCGCTGCAAAAAACGGTAATGCGAATGCCGAGAAAACGATAGCGCGTTTACGTCATTACTTTTCGTTAGCGGTTGCGAAGATCATTAATGTTATTGATCCCGAAGTTATCGTGATTGGTGGTGGTGTCGGTAATGTTGATGAACTTTATCAAAATATTGACCAACTCATTCTTCCACATTTGTTTAATTCAGAATTAGATACCCAGATTGTTAAACCAGAATTGGGCGATAGTGCCGGAGTATTTGGGGCTGCTGCATTGGTGAAGCATCTTTAGCAACGTATAAATAAAACAAAAGGCGTGGCTCATACCCTTTAACTTAAAGAGTAGAAGACACGCCTTTTTAAATTCTTTTGTCTTAGCTTGCCAACACTTGTGGCTTGCGCTGTAGACTTGCAAATAGCATGTAAATTGCTGTTGCCAGTAGCACAATGAAGAAGAAATCCATTAAGCCATTTGGCTGAGCCATAAAGGTGTTTGCGCCAATAGGACCAAGCGCAGAGCCAATGCTGTAGCTAAATAGCATCACCTGCGTTGCAGCAACAATGTAAGATGAATCTAAATTGTCACATGCCAGTGTAATGGCAATAGGGTATAGCGCAAATGAAGACATACCAAGCAACGCAAGTGCTGTTACCAATACAGTAAAATCAGATGATAAATGCGTAATACCCATTGCAAATACACCCACTAAAGACATCAGTGCTAATAGTAGTGTTTTACTCATTTTCACTGAAAGTTTACTGATGATTGGTTGGATCACCATACCACCTAGGATAATGGATGCCATTAGTACACCCACTTGGTTTGTTGAAAGTGAGCTTTGCTTTAAAGCAAGTGGCATTAAGCCATAAATGCTGCCCATCACAACACCTGAAGTCATACAACCGATGATCGCAGGCTTGCTTAAACGTGTAATTTGCTTAAATGACAGCACTTGGTGCGCATCGCTGTTTGGTTGGCCTTGTTTCACTAATAGTGGTGGCAAAATAGCGATAAGTAGTAATGCCATTACAACCATAAAAGGAATAAAGCCTTTCACGCCAAAGACACCTACAGCTAACTGACCGATCGTAGTGCCGCCGTACAGTGATGTCATGTAAAAGCCTAAGCGTTTTGCTCTCTCTTTTGGGCTATCACCAATCAGTAACCAAGACTCAACAACGACAAAGATCCCAGCCACAGCCATACCTGCGACTAAACGTGCAAATAACCATACTTCCTTATTAGGAAAAATAGGTAATACAACGACAGTGGTAGCAAGTAAGCTTAAAAATGTAATAAACGCAACACGGTGACCAATCTTTGCAATGATTGGCTCAATCATCATTGATCCCACAAGAAGACCAACATAATAAATGCTCGCTAACCAACTGGCATAAGAACTATCAATATTAAAATTACCTAATGATAGTGGGATCAGACTCATTAGATAGCCTGATGCAATTGCGAATACCGTTAGTCCTGCAACTGGCACGAAAACGCCATTAGTTGCGCGAGAAGTAGTGATGTCTTGCACTACCTTGATCTCCAAGTTAAAGAGGTTGTAATTCACTGTCTTTATTAAAGAATTTGACGCTAAGAATGCGAAAGTCCAGAAATCAAGGAATGATCACTGGTACTAAGAAGACAGTACTGATTGTAAAGGTGTTTCGATTGAAAACGCGGCGATTATTCATCTAATATTCAGATTAGTAAAATGAGAAAAACTAATGAGAAATGGCGTTTCTAATAATATTCAATAATGACAAAAAATAATCATTAGAGTTATGCTTATTCTAATGAGTATATGACTAAGGATTTATTGCTTAATATATTTATTATTAAGGTATTAGCGCAAAAAATAGGGAGGAAAAATAATTTTTAGCCAAAGAAATGATTAGTGTTGTAAATGTTGCTTTATATATAAAAAGTACCAATTAGAACAAATTATTTTCAAAATGGTATAAGTAACTTGATTAACTAAGATGATGTTTGGATTACAAATAGTAAAAAACCACCTGCGATAGCTTATGGACTATAGCGAGGTGGTTTAGAGTATTATCGATTAGCGTTTATTTTTCAGGTAGCGCTTACGACGTTCTTCTTTGATTTTTGCTTTTTCTTCGGCTTTACGTTCCGCTTCAATCGCAACATCAATCAACTCTTGAGTGATCATCTCAGGGCGTTCCATCGTGATCTTACCTAGCGTACCGTTACGAAGCTCATTGATTAGAATTTCAGAAACTTTATGTAGATCAACACGGCCACCGCTTTGTAAACAACCACGGTTACGACCAATTTCCTCTAGTAGCTCCATTTCAGATTCAGGGAACTCATCATCAAGGTTATAGCGAGCTTTTAATAATTCAGGGTAGGCTTGCGCAAGATACTCAACCGTAAAGAACGCCACATCAATGTAATCCATTGCTGTATCTTTAACGGCACCGGTTGCAGCTAAGCGGAAGCCACTGTGTGGGTTTTCAACTTTTGGCCACAAAATTCCCGGTGTGTCTGATAGCACAATACCATTTTGTAAATTGATACGTTGCTGCTGACGAGTAACAGCCGGTTGGTTACCTGTAATTGCGACTTTGCGACCTGCAAGGGTATTGATGATGGTTGATTTACCAACGTTTGGAATACCCATGATCATGGTGCGAATGTTCTTGCCCATTTCTTCACGATTAGGAGCAAGTTTACGACATAACTCAGTGATCATATTCACTTCGTTGATATTTTCAGTCGTGATCGCAATAGCTTTAACGTTCTGTTCTTTTTCTAAATGATCAATCCAAAGTTTAGTCATTTCAGGATCAGCTAAGTCACGCTTATTCAGTACTTTAACGACAGGTTTGTCATTTTTTTCACGAAACGTTTTGATCAGTGGGTTTTCACTACTAAACGGGATACGAGCATCTAATACTTCAATGATCACATCAACTTTCGGTAGTGCTTCCTCGATCTCTTTACGAGCTTTGTGCATGTGACCCGGAAACCACTGAATGCTATTACTCATCTTCTATGTACTCTTTATTTGTCTGTTTATCCCTTAGTTTTAACCAAGGGCACTTAAATTGGAGAGTAAGTGAGGGAGTACACATACGTACACAAGTCATTTCTCACTTACATTTTTAACTTGGTACTCAGTCTATCATAATTGCGGTGAGATAACGCTTTACTACTAAGTAAACTCATTGTTACTTGATTGGTTTTAGTACAGGCGTCTACCCACCCATGCTAAATGGCATGGGTGGGAGAGAAGTTAAGCGGTAGTTTTCTGGATTGCAGAGACAAACAAATTCACTTCTTTGGCTAGTAACTGTAGCAAGGTGTGGTTATCTAGCTTATAGATTTCATTTTCAATATAAGTAAATGATTGGTAAATCAGTTGTTCTTGCTTTGAGATATGTTTAAATAACTCGGTATGTTTTTGCGATTTTTCGAGTGTTTGTTCCAGTTCACGCAGTGAGCTAATAGCGCTGTCAAGATCGCTACTAATCATGGGATCAAGAGCTAATGATTGTTTGTTTTCATTTACTTGAGTCAAAATGCGCAAAATGATATTTGAACTTCTACTACATAACAGAATGTGTTCACCAGTTTGTGATTTTCGATGTGGCTCGCCTAAATATCCCATCCAGTGATCAAACAAGTTAGTATCATTAACAACACAAGCTTGATAGTGACGTTGTAACTCAGTTGTGACGTTATCTGATTTGTTACTCATGTAGGTTTTCAATGAATCAAGGTAACGGATGTAGCCAGCGATAGTTGTTGTTAACTGGGTTGGAAATGATTTCTTTTTCCAACCCGGAGCTAAGATAGACACGAAGAATAGTGGTAAAAAGACCCCAAGTACGGTGTTATCAAGTCGTGGTAATAAAATGTTGTCGCCCTGACCATTTAGTGAGAAGCCAGCAAATACAAAGAGGGTGACGAAAAATACCGCAAAGCCATAGTGACGTGCTGCAGTATGGAAAAAGAGCACCACTGCAATACAGAAGATAAATGGTAGAATATCACTTGATACTTGGAAGTGAAGTAATCCTCCGACCACGATTAATCCACAAATAGTGCCTGTTAAACGTTGTAGCAATCGCGTCCAAGTCATTGATAGGTTAGGACGTAGCACTAATAAACTCGTCATTAGCGTCCAAAAACCAAACTCCAAATTTAAAGCACGTACAATAATTAGCCCTGTCGCTAAACTCAACGTACCGCGTAGTGCATGACGAAAGTAGCTTGATTTTAACGTCATCTGGCTGGTCAGTTTGGCAACAATTTCTCGCCATTTCCATGAAATAACGATCGGTTTGATTAGCCCGGTATTTTTAACTTCAGTTGTCTGCTGGCTAAGTTGTTGTAATGATAAATAGATGATGTCGAGTTTATTAATGTACGCGTAAGCAGCAATCGCTTCTTCTTGTAATTCTGGATTGACTGAGTGTTGGCGCAATGCGTCAAAGTTAATCTCAGGCATCTTAATACGGCTAACATTATCTACGGTGACTTGTGCTAAGTACTGGCTAATTTTTAAATTTGCCTGATGGATATGTTCTAACCACTCTGGACATGCTTGTTTGAGTTGGGATGTTGGGGTGAAGTACATCAAGCGTGTTTGCTCATTAATACGTTCTGCAACCGTCAAAAAGCGGTAAATATCTTGCAGCTTTGCGCTATCTTCACCAGCTGTAAATTGCTGGTGGATACGGCTTTCTAAGGTGTGTGATAAACCGGCAATTTGTGAGCGTAACTGAGCTGATGTAATGAAAAGCTGATTGTTATCTGATTTAAAAATAAAGCCATGATCATGAGCTGTGAGCTTTTTAGCTAAAGCTTGATAAAGATCGGAGAGAATATCTTTCGACTCTTGATTAGGTAAAAAGTAGATAGCTAATGCTTGCCAGAAAATATACCAAAGTGCACCACCTGTTAGCCACATAGGGATCAGCCAAACAGGTCTTCCATCTATGTGCAGCAGCATGGCGTAGATAGCCAATAGAATTGAGGCAAAACCAATTGCACCAAGTCTTGGACTGAGTACGGCCAGCATAAAGAGACTGAAACTTACAATCGTTAAGCTAATAACAAAGACGATAGAATGTGGAAATACGGCTTCGGTACCAAGGCTGATCAAAAAGAATAAAGGGACGGTGATCAGAAAATCGAGAATACGGTAACGCGTGACGCTTGAGGTATCTGCAAAACCACAACTAATACTACCCAGTGAGAACGCGATCCCCATCGTGACATGTCCCATAAGAAACAGAGGTACAGAACATGTGATGAAACTAAAGGCTGCAATGTTAGTTCTGAAGTTGAGAAATGTCCGTAGTGAAGGATACCGGAGCAATAAATTAGATAGATTCATAAATTTAGTATGTTTATAGAGTGTAATTTACTTCGTTAATCATAATCCCTTTTACGAAAGAGTGAAGTTTTTTAGGTATATTTAATAATATACTAATCATAAAAAATATGTGTATTTATTTCTATTTGATGAATGGTTATTCTCAACTATTGATTTTATATAAATATGTATATTGTAGAAGAGAAGCATATTATTTTATATTCATAGCAGCGCTAGTTATTTAAAATAATATTCTTCTTATACTATTAAATAACATAGTAATAGTAAGGGCTCTAATAGTTACACTATTTAAAATATACAATGCTGATTGTAGTTGTAAGTGTATTTATGTCGTAAATCGAGAATAACCACTTGATTTGTTATGGTTATTTCCATGTCGATAAATTGATATAAATATCAATAAATTTGTTGATATATCTCATTAATACTGTTTATTATGCTTTTCCAATAAGTTACCAATACAACAAACAACATGGAGAAAGTTGTTAATGTCATTGCTTAAGGATATGTCTGTTAAGTTACAAATAGCCTTACCTGTAATATTTATTGCTATTTTATTATGTATTGCATTATTTATGGGGCGTAATAATTTAATAGAAAGTGTTGATAAAATGAATGCAACCACTTCTCAAGTTGTGGAAGCAAAAGACAGTACAGCGATGTTAATTAGCAGTAGTTACGCAATGCGTGTAAGTGCTATTTATGCGATTTACGATAAAAAATCATTGCCGCGTTTGTCAAAATCATTAGAGAGTAGTGAGTTAAGTAATCAAGCCGCTATTTTACAGTTACAAAAAATTCCAGAAATTAATAAAGAGCTAGAACTATTTCGTACAGCGATGTTGGCTTATATCAATTTTAGCCGTGATACGGTGTTAGGTATTTTGGATAAAAGACATGCTGGGAATATCGCAGATTCAGAGTATCAACAGTTTATTGTTAAGTATCGTCAACTCGGAGACGATATGATCGCTGCTATCAATGCGCTAGATGAACGCGTAAATAAGACAGTAAATGCATACATAAAGGAGCAAAAAGCGGAACACAGTAAGGCGATTAACCAAATCGGGGTTGAGTTTATTATTACTTTACTGATAGCTCTCGCTATCTGTTTTGTGATTGGTTCAATGATTGTTAAACCGATTACTGTTTTGCAACGTGCAATGCAAAAAATAGCAGAAGGTAATTTGCAGGATGAAATTAATGTTGATGGTACCAATGAAGTTGGCGAGTTAGCGAAGAACCTTAATCGTATGATCCGCAAATTGCGCTCAACGGTGACTGTGCTTAATGATGTCGGGCGTAATGTTGCATCATCATCGACAGAGCTATCGACAGTAATGAAAGACTCTGAGCAACATGCCAACGATCAAGTTATCGAGATTGAACAAGTGGTAACGGCGATTGAGCAGTTGACCACAACCGCACAAGAAGTCACGCAAGCCGCACAGAAATCTGATAAAAATGCTAAGAGTGCAAGTGACTTAGCGATTAAGAGCCTAGATTTATTTTCTAACAATCAACAAGCTAATGAAGAGATGGCAAATTCATTAATGGAAGCGGCAGAAGTGGTTGCGCAGCTTAAAGTACAATCCGCACAAATTAGTCAAGTGATTGACTCGATTCAAGGAATTTCGGAACAAACAAATTTACTGGCACTAAATGCTGCGATTGAAGCGGCACGTGCAGGGGAAAGTGGCCGTGGTTTTGCTGTTGTGGCTGATGAGGTTCGTCAATTAGCAGCAAGAACGCAGGATTCAACCAAAGAAACGCAGCAGATCATTGAGCAATTACAAGCACAATCGACATCTGCGAACGAGCGTATGCAATCAGCGATAGATACGTTAGAGAATAATAAAGTGGTTTCTAATCAAGCGAATGAAGCATTAGAGGGGATTACTGCTGCAATTTCTATGAATAGTGATATGAATACGCATGTTGCTACAGCATCAGAAGAGCAGTTACAGGTCACCATGGATATCAGCAATAGCATTGAAAATATTCACCATATAATTCGTCAGAATGCATCGGGGCTAAGTCAGTGTACCGTTGCTAGTGAAGAGCTATCAGATTTGGCTGAAAAGCAAAGTGAGCAACTTAAGTATTTTACTTGTTAGTGGTCGTCGCAAATAATTTGAATATGTAATAAAAGCTTCACATCCTATTTCTTTTTAATGGAAAGGTGAGGCTTTTGATTATTTAAGAAACAGCAATAGGTGTTTTTTTGTGTATGCGCTGCTGGTTGATTTCGTCTACACGCATTAATAGATAATCTTTAAAGTTGGCGCATCGAGCAGGCATATATTTACGCGGTTTGTAATAAAGACTGAGTTCAAACTCACTACTTACATAGTTATTTAATACAGTCACTAGCTTTTTATTCTTCAGCTCTTCTTGAATTAGGCTATAGGGTAAGTAAGCAATACCGCCACCCGCTAAAGTGATATTTTTCAGTATTTCACTGTCATCGGCTTCAACAGATCTTGGTATTTGAACTGAATTGTATTCGCCATTTTGCTCAAAAATCCATTTATTACCGCCCACTAACGTCGTGGCAAATAAGCATAAATGCTGTTTAAGATCATTGGGAACGATAGGTTCACCATAACGTTGAATATAGCGAGGAGAACAGCATGCTTTAAGGGGTTCACTAAATAAAGTCCGCTTGACCAGCAAGCTATCTTTATCTTGAAAGCCACGATAAGTTGCATTTGCTCGTATTGCGAAATCAACCTCATGAACATTATCGACTTCAAACGCCGTTTCAATAACAACAAAGTTAATGTTGGGGTTGTCACTGATATATTCACCAATGATTTGGCTGAGAAAATGTTTCGCAAACAAGGGAGTACTGGCAATTTTTATAGTACCAATATCTTCGTTGCCGAGGTTTTGGATTTCATTCACCATATCAGTGATTTGACTGTTAATGTGGCTAAATTGTTTAAACAGTAAATCACCTGCTTGCGTGGGTGTGATTTTACGGGTTGTGCGCTTTATTAGACTCACTCCCATGGCTTCTTCCAGCTCGGTTAACCAACGGCTACCCGCAGAAGGCGATATACCGTATTGCTTAGCAGCATCGGTAAGAGAGTGACAACGTACGACATGAAGAAAAAAAACAATTTTATCTAACATCCGCATTCCTTGCTTAGCTAAAAGAATATCCTATTGGTATGACGACTTATCATAACGGGATGGTTCATGGTTTAAATATAGCAAATATGAAAATTTAGACATTTTCTTAATTCTGGAACGGTATTTGATTATATCTGCAAGAGTGAATTGCTTTTATGCAACTACAAGATGAAGTGCGTTATCTACGCTTAATAGTAAGCCGTAAACATTAGCGCTTATTTATTTGGGGATAACGATAACTACATATAGCAAGTATGTGTTTTTAAGAGGGGTAGTGAAATGCTAACTGATAAGGTTTGTCTAGTAACCGGTGGGGCTCAAGGTATTGGTCGCTGTATTGTTGAAACCTTCGCTAATCAGAATGCAAAGCATATTTTTGTTTGTGACATGAATTTAGGTGCGATGGCTGATTTAGAGCAGCAATTTTCTAATGTGACTGCACTTGAATTGAATGTATGCGATCGAAAACATGTTTCTGAAACTATTACCAAAATTGCAGAGAAGTACGGAACGATTGATGTCTTAGTCAATAATGCAGGTATCACGCGTGATAACTTAATTGAAAACATGACAGAGAATGATTGGGATCTGGTTATCGATGTGAATTTAAAAGGCGTGTTTAATATGACTCAAGCCATTGCGCCTTTAATGATGGCGTCTGGCTCAGGTTCAATTATTACTATGTCATCGGTCGTGGGTACTGACGGAAATATAGGTCAAACTAATTATGCTGCTACTAAAGCTGGTGTTATAGCGATGACCAAATCTTGGTCTAAAGAGTTCTCACGTAAAGGGGCGAAAGTTCGTGCCAATTGCGTTGCTCCAGGGTTTATTGAAACACCGATGACGGTTGATTTACCTGAAAAGGTTATTGATTTTATGGTGTCAAAAACACCGCTGAAACGAATGGGTTTAGCACAAGATATTGCCAATGGCGTGTTATTTCTAGCCAGTGATAATTCAAGTTTTATCACTGGTCAAACGCTGAAAATTGATGGTGGACTTGTGATTTAGTTGTAGTTGTTGCTCCTCCCTGAATCGAACTTAGGGAGGAGTATTTTCCTACTAAAACTGAATATAGCTTTAATGGATGATAGGTATTTGGCTTGTTCATCGATGGTTTTGTCAGAGCAGTGTAAAACATGCGAGTTTGATGCATTATTTCAATGATTTCTAAATAAAAAGCATTAAACTGCATCGACTTATATTGCTAGGAATCATAGATTGACTTATTTATTTATAAACTACATAGGGATCGTGTGCCTATTACTGCTGTTGCTAGCAGTGATTATGCTTTATAGGTCAATACAAAAGGAAAAAATGTGGCTAAGTCGTGTGGCATTATTACTGATGGTGATCAGTGGCGGCATCCTAGTTGCAAAACAATATCAAGATTATCGTTTCTTTTCTGAGCGTTTAGATAACCGCCATGAGCATAGTGGTTTTGCTGATATTCAATAAGCTTTTATTCAAGTTACTAAGAATTAGCACATGGTTGCAATAGTGACCTGATTTGAATGAAAGAGAGCATAAATTTCCATACCTACCCGTAAATTTTCTTCCATTAAATCACGATTATCAACAAGTGCGCAGATAGCGATATCATCAGTTAATGCAATAGTCACTTCGGTTGATTTCATATCTTGTACTAATGCAGTGATCGTTCCAACTAATTGATTATCAAAACGATCACGTTTTCCGTGGATCAAGTTATCTTCACTGCACACGGTAATAGCTGGGCCTTTGATCAGAGCAACCACATCTTTATCTGCTTCTAATTGAAGTTTTACCGTGCTGCCATGGGTGATGGTGGCTGAAATTCTATGGTGAGGTGTAATTGCAATCTGCACGACATCATGTAAATCATGACGTTCAATGTGGCTGATATGTCCGAAAAACTGATTACGCGCACTGGTCTGTAAAGAGAAGCGTGACATTACCGCTAATAGACTTTCTAACGGTGCACTATCATCATTTAAAGCTTTTAGCCCCATATCTTGGATTTGATGAAGCAATTGATACATCTGTACTAGGCGTTTACCAAAACGAGTAAGTGCAGCACCACCACCGCCTTTACCACCTTTTTCACTTGATACTAAAGGTTCGCCAGCTAGAAGATTCATCTCTTTTACAGCATCAAAAGCCGTTTTGTAACTTATCCCTGCTTCTTTAGCTCCCTGACTGATTGATCCCGTACGTTCAATAGCATTGAGTAATGCAATACGACGAGGATTAGCAAACATTTTATTTTCAATAAGAAGAGTCGAGATAGCTGTAAGGTTCATAGCAAAATTTTAAATTATAGTTTTCTCTATCTTAGCGCAGTTTGTTGGTAAGACATAATGCAAAAGCGAAGTAACCTTTTGTATTTATTATGTTCTTATTGATTGCAGAAACGTTAATTTAGTGGGTGATCAATAAATTAGAATGACGCAAGTATCAAATGTGAGCAATCTGCACTCATTTATCATGAGTGCAGATCATTGTTTATTTCATACAGAAGGGGTTACGTTTGGCTATATGATCTGTGAGGCTATACACCGATTCACAACAACATTGTTCCATGACTTGTTGCAGCTGTTTTTTCAACATATTAATGGTGTGATGACCGCCGTGTTCACCTAAAGCCCCTACGCCATACATAAAGCTACGACCCAAGAAAGCAAACTCAATACCCGTCGATAAGGTACGTGCAATATCAGCTCCATCACGAATGCCACTGTCCATCATAATGGTGATTTGACCTTTGCATTTCTCCATAATTTCAATCGATTTACTGATGGTAGAAGGACCCGCATCTAACTGACGACCACCATGGTTAGATATGATGATCCCATCAAGCCCAAGGGAAATCGCTTTTTGGCTATCTTCAACGGTAGAAAGGCCTTTAAGCACTAAATTACCTTTCCATTTATCACGCAGACGGGCAACTTTATCTTCGCTTAAACGCCCATTAAAGGTTTTATCCATAAAGAGTGCCAAATGGTGCATGTCCATTGAACCTGACATGTATTTAGTCAATGTTTCAAATTGCGGCTGACCTTTTTTCAATGTGGCTAGTGCCCAGTATGGTGAAAGCATGATTTCTACCATATTGCGCCATGTCATTTTAGGTGGCATGGCTAAACCATTACGGATCTCTTTTGGGCGATAAGCAAAAGTAGGCACGTCAGAGAGCAAAACGAGCGTTTTGATCCCTGCCGCTTCACAGCGTTTAAGTAAATCGTCAGTAATGGCTTCATCAACAGGGTGATAGAGCTGGAACCATGCTTTACCTTCGGTGATTTCTGCGATTTTTTCTATTGGAGAAGTCGATACCGTACTTAATACGAATGGAATATTTTGCTCAAAAGCGGCTTTGGCTAAAATTTCAGGTGCGTTAGGCCAAATAAGCCCTTGTAAACCCACAGGGCTGATCCCAAATGGAGCATCATAAGTCTCACCGAACAGAGTGGTTTTTAAAGAAATCGAGTTGTAGTCGCGTAGGTAATAGGGGATAAGCTCAATCTGGCGAATATCATGGGTATTGCGTTTTAATGCAGTTTCAATATTGCAGCCACCATCGACATATTCAAAGGCAAATTTAGGTAGGTTAAATTTCGCTTTACGGCGTAGGTACTCAACGTCTGGATAATTGGTATTAAAATAGTCCTTCATTTTCATCATCTCTCTGTGATAGCTGCTTACTAACATAGAGCAAATTAATGGATTATGAATTCTGTATTTAGTATTTCTAATATACGAAAAATGGAATGAAAAAAGATTTGATAAACAGAAGCTTAAAGTTATTTGATAGGTGTTGTTTTATAAATTTTAAAAGTGGATACGTGGATAACGTGGCTGAAAAGGATAGATAAACAAAAGCCTCACGCTAAGTAGCTCTATTATTAGCGACTAAACGCAAGGCTTATGTTAGTTAAAACGCTTACTTACCAGCAATGTTGAGGCGAGCAAAACGAATTTTTGGTGCATAGAAACTGCGATTATAATCGTGTTCTAACACATTACTTACCGCATCGATTTCTTTGATCATTTGGTAGAAGTTACCTGCTACCGTAATACCACGTACCGCTTGAATACGTTGACCATCGCGGCATAAGAAACCACTCGCACCAAATGAGAAATCACCACTAATAGCATCAGCACCAGAGTGAACACCTTGCAATTCAACAAGCTCTAAATACTCGCCGCTAGTCGTATCAGCAATACTATTGACGCCTTCAGAGATTACTGTGTGACGAGAGCCAACACCTAATCCACCTTTTGCTGAACGTGATGCGTTAGCTGTGTTTTCGATACCGAAGTAACTTGCTGTGTGGCTGTTGTGTAGCAAACTATTTAATAGGCCTTCACCAACCAGCACTGTATCTCGGGTCGCAAAACCTTCGCTATCAAAAGCTTTAATAGAAAAACCACCTTCAATATAAGCTTTGTCAGTGATGGTAATAAGCGGGCTTGCCACTTGGTTACCAATTGCATCACGCCACGGGTTAATACCTTTCATCGCAGCTTGCCCTGAGGTACACATACCAAAGGCACCAAATAAACTGCTGAGTGAGCTTAAAGTGAAGATCACAGGGTATTGTCTGGTAGCAATGGGTGAGCCATCAAGCAATGCTGCTGCCATATCATAGCCATAGTTAATACAGTAGTTAGGATCTAACTCACTGAACTTACGACCTGATGACATACCACCATGCATGGCTTGCTTACCGTCTTTTTCAATTAAGCTATAAGCATAACAGTAAGTGGAACGTTCACTATGATGACAAAGTGTGCCTTGTGTATTAGCTAAAATTACATGAGCATCTGATTCAGCAAAGCCATTATATGGCGCACTTTTAGCATCGGGTTTGCTTACCACACCTTGCTCTAGCGATAGGGCAAGGGCGATTTTTTGATCTACATCGCCATCATCAGTTTGGTAGATCTCGCCTAAATCTGTGCTGATTTTGCTATCAATGCAGTTAATGGTTTGATGCGGATCTTGTTGTGAATATTCAGCATTTAACAGTGCATTATCCACCATTAAATCAAGGCTTGTTGGATCTAATGATTCAGAATAGCTGGTGGCAACACGTTGATCTTTTACCACACGTACGCCAATCACTTGACCTGACGTCACCTTGTATTCATCGAGCTCGCCGTTGTTGGCTTTTAATGAGAAGTTATTGCTGCGATTAGCGATAACATCAGCAGATGCACCTTTTTGGGTGACACGTTCAAGCACATGGTCGATGGCTTGCTGTAATTTATTTTGATCAGCCATTAGTTACCACCTCCCACAAGGATATTATCAACCTTCAATGCGGATTGACCCACGGTTGTTGGTACAGAACCACTCACAGAGCCACACATACCTGCCGCAAGTGCGAAATCATTACCAACCATGCTGATTTCTTTTAATACTTTCGGACCCGTACTGATTAAAGTTGCAGATTTCAGAGGCTTGGTGATCTTACCGTTTTCAACAAGGTAGGCTTCTTGTACTGCAAAGTTAAATTCACCTGTTCCCGGCTGAACCGAGCCGCCACCCATTTTCTTCGCGTAAATACCACGTTCAACACCAGCTAACATATCGTCTAGGCTGCTATCACCGGGTTCGATAAAGGTGTTACGCATACGTGACGTTGGGGCAAATTTGTAAGATTGACGACGACCAGAGCCTGTAGGCGCAAAGCCTGTTTTCATGCCGCCCATGCGATCAACCATAAAGCTGGTTAGCTTACCGTCTTTGATTAGCTGAGTTCGCTGGGTTTCCATGCCTTCATCATCAATATTGATAGACCCCCATTCGTTGATCATGGTGCCATCATCTACTGCATTGACCACGGAATTTGCGATCATTTCGCCCATCTTGTCGTGGAAAACTGAGGCTTTTTTCGCAACCGATGTTGTTTCAAGCAAGTGACCACAAGCTTCGTGGAAAATAACGCCACCGAAGCCATTACCAATGATCACCGGCATTTCACCTGAAGGGCAAGCATCTGCAAACAGTTTGATCATGGCTTGTTTCGCCACATCTTGACCTAACTGTTTTGGATCGACTTTGCTATTAAATTCCCAGCCAGTAAATGCGCCCGGCGCTTCATAGCCTGTAGATTGTTCACTGCCGTTTTGTGCCACGGCATTTGCAGAAATACGCGTGTAGTGGCGAGTATCACCAATGTGTAAACCTTCAGAGTTGAAGATCTCAATTTGTTGTTCACGCTGACTAATGTTACCGATGAACTGGCTGATCTTTTCATTTTCAGCTCGTGCAGCTTCATCCGCTTGGCGTAAAAACGCAATTTTGGCTGCCATGTTAGCATCTTGGCTTAATGGAAATTGGCAGCTGTGTTTATTGGTGAAACGATTTAAGTTCAAGCTACCTGCATTAACGATTTGATCGCGTTTGTCTTTTGCAGCGAGTAGGCTAGTGACACGTTTTAACTCTTCTTCATCGGTACTATTGGTGTAGCCGTATAAGACTTTAAAGCCGAAAAATAAACGAATACCGATACCGAAATCGATCCCTGAGTTAATTTTATCGATCTCACCAGAGATTAACTGTACTGAGTTAGACTGATGATGCTCAACAAAGAGTTCAGCAAAATCAGCACCTAAAAATAGCGCATGATCGATGACTGCTTTAGCAGTGCTAGGGTTTAGCATGTTTGCTCCCTTGTATTTTTATGAGCTCTATTTAATAAACTAGCAGTTTTTTATTGTTTCTTCCTCCATAGATAAAATAGGTCGAAACGATTAAATACTGAGTTATCAGTGAGTAACTGTATTGCGTTACTGGTTGTCCTCTGAAGGCAAAATAATAGAGCGAAGAATTTGTTCCAGTTCATCCCAAGGTAAAACTTCACTATCAATCACTTCAATACGTGATTCAAAACCGTCTAGTGATAGCTCGTTAACCGAAACAACTTGATTTACAACATTAAAAGCAAAACAACCATTTTCCGTGTTCACCACTGCTTTCACACGGTTTGCATTGATGCTTGAGAATAGGCTGAACAGTTTGGAAAACTCAAAGCGTTGATCGGCAGCAAAGAACCAACCACAACTGTGGAATCCTTGTCCGTGGTTTTCCTTACGAATGAATTGTTGACCTGGTAAAAGTTCAATCTCTGGCTCTGGGGCAATATCGTGATGGTGATCATCGTGATGATGATGGTGACTATGTTGTGCTTGGCGCTCAATGCGTGGAATATCAAGCCATTCTAGCTCTAGTTTGCCCAGTTCTACCTCACCAATTAAGGCTTTTTTGGGCTCAGCTTGCTCAACTGCAGATTGGAAAGTGAATAGATCATAATCGTCACATTGGTCAATCTTATTAGCAACCACGACATCGGCAAGGGCAAGCTGATCTTGGAAGTTCTCATTGTTGGTATAGAAGCTATCGGCAAAATGACGAGGATCGACAAGCGTGATCGTTGCACGTAAATCAACATAATCTTTGTAAACACCTGACGTCAGTTTTTTGATCACTTCTTTTGGGTGGCCTAAACCTGTTGGCTCTAATAATAAGCGATCAGGTTTTTGTGCAAGTAGGGCATTGATACCCACAGACATAGGTAATCCCGCTACACAGCACATACAACCGCCTGGGACTTCTTTGATAATGGCACCTTGTTGTTCGAGAATTGCGCCATCGACGCCAACATTACCAAACTCATTGATAAGAATTGCCCATTTTTCATTTTCAGGTTTACGAGCAAGAAGAGAAAGGATGGCAGTCGTTTTACCAGCACCTAAAAAGCCAGTAATAATGTTGGTTGGAATACGTTTCATGTTGTGCTGATCTCTATACGTCTACATCTGTAATTTGTTTATTCTACCGTATGTTACAGGGTTACGGTATCTAGCAACAGTATGTACTCATGTGAAGGTAGTGAAGCCTGAATTTATGAAAATTGAATTAAGGTTAAGAACGTAGCAGTTAAAGTGCTATTGTTTCCATCAAAGAGAAATTTTTCATATTTACAAAATAGTACGATGCTTTTCACGAAAGCTAACATTGGAGAGGTGAAATACAACGATTAAATAAATTGATGGTGGTTATCGGCATACAATAGATAACCTGTGTTATGAGTTGTTTAACGGCAAAAACGTCAAAATCGCCTGACAGGTAAATATCTATCTATAGGTGGTTTTTTGTAACGTGCTGATAAATAAAGATTGTCGTGTTTTTGTCAGGCTTGTGACGTGATGTTTTGAACTCGATATCGGTAGGCTTTAGCGGAAAGTAGCAAAAAGGATTTGTAATGATTATTCGAAAATTACGACTACAGCGTGGTTGGTCTCAAGAGCAACTTTCTCAATTAAGTGGATTAAGTATTCGTACTATTCAACGTATTGAGCAAGGACAAAAAGCGGGGCTAGAATCACTCAAATCTTTAGCTGCTGTGTTTGAAATACAAGTATCAGACCTTCAAATGGAGCCGCCAATGAACAAAGAAATCACCATTACAGAAGATGAAAAACAAGCGATTGAATATGTGAAGAGTATCAAAGAATTTTATTCACACTTAGTCACGTATCTTTTGGTTATAACTGGATTGTTCGTGATTAACTATTTTACTAGTCCTGATTATTGGTGGGCGGTATGGCCTGCATTAGGCTGGGGGATAGGTATTGTTAGCCATGCTCTTAGTGCGTTTGAAATACTTAATATTTTCGGTCCTGAGTGGGAGAGAAAGCAGGTTGAAAAACGTTTAGGCCGAAAACTGTAATTGATCCATGTAAAGCCAATGAATACTGATGCCACTTTTATTATTAACTGTTGGCATCAGTCTCATTGGCTTTTTGTTTTTATTTGAAACAGAGCTGCTTAGTTATTGGTTTAAAAACAGAAAAAGTCGAGTTAAGAAAAACTGAATCGTTAGCCATGTTTATAAATGTTACATTAAATGTTAATGAAAGTTTGAAAATAAACAGGGGGATAGATTGGGTTCAGCAATAAAAAAAATGTGGTATTCCCCGTCCGTCAATTTAGGTCTACGTGCTTCAGTTATCTTCATTATCCTCATAACCATCGGTGTAGCATCCAACCAAATCAGTAGCTTAATGACAGCTTTAATGACGTTACCTGCGGCATTAATTAGTGGTTTAGATACAGCAGGCCCAAAACGTTGGGTACGCTTCTTTATTACTGCTATTGCGTGGTGTCTATCCATTGTACTTTGTTACACCTTGCTAGAAACAGGGTTACTATTGTGGCTAGTGTATGGTGGGTTAGCAGCATTGTTCGTTTGCTTTGCGGCTAATGGCGCATTTTGGGGGCGGCTAGGGATGTCGTGCCTGTTAATGGCGGTTGTCTCTCTTTCACTACACAATTTAAACACCGAATTTCTTCAGTATATTTATCTGGTTATTGGTCCATTGGCTTTCGCTCTATTAAGTTGGTTATGGTTTGCAATATGGAAGCATTTTGCGCTCAGAGTTGGGCTTGCAGCGATTTATGACAGTTTAAGCGAGCTAATCAAGCAGCGTACCGCTATTTTATTAGGTGATCACAATGATGCGAAAGGGCAAAAGTTAAAATACCGACTGGTTGAATTATTTGAACAAGCTATTCAATCCGAATCATTTCGTTCACATAAGCAAGAAGTGGATCCATTGCGTCAAGAGCTCTTTTTAGCGCTTGATATCTTTGAAGGTATTTTGGCAAGCCAAACGAAAAATCCTGAGCTTATTTATCAGTTTGAACATGATGTTACTAAGCGAGAGCTATTATTACGGTGGAGTGAATGTTGCCAGCTTCAACTTAAGAATAAAGCAGCACAATTTCAACATCGTAAAACAAGCAATAACTCTTATTCTTGCATTGCTACAGCAGAGCAATTAATTGATGCAGTGAAAGGTGAGTTAGAACAACAAGCCCGTTTTAAATATTGGGCTGCTACAGTGAAACACATTTCTCGCAGAATAGAGTTAAATGAACAAAGCTATGAGCGAAAAATCGACATTCAGCCTTTTCAATTAACTTGGCATATTCCTAGTTTAAGTCATCCTATTTGGCGCCATGTGGCTCGGGTTAGTTTTATTTTTGCTGTCGGTGCTGGTGTGGCAGAAACCTTTAAATTGATCCATCCCGAATGGGTGTTGATCCCCATGATCATGGTTATTCAACCTACCTTTGCAGCTATCAGAAGTAAGATTTTGCACCGCTGTTTAGGCACAATTACGGGGCTATGTATTGCGACAGCGTTAATTCATATTGGGATTCCAACGCCATATCTATTGGCATTAGTGGCTGTTTTATTAGTCACTGCAATGCTCAATATTATGCGAAATTACGGCATTGCTATTGGTTGTGTCACCGCAATATTGGTGCTAATTACCCAAGTGATGACAAGTCAAGGTATTGATATTGTGATCCCGAGAGTCATGGATAATGTGATTGGTTGTTTGCTTGTTTTAGTCAGTTACGCGCTTCTATGGCCGCAATGGCGAGGTAATGAAATTCATGATCAAGCGTTGAAATCATTGGGAGCGGCAAAGGCGCTATTTTTAAACAGTTATCAGCAATTACAACAACCAATGGAACAGCGAGCACCGTCTACATTAAGTCAGCTGAGAGGGAAAATGCTGACAGAGGAAAGTAGCCTTGAATTGATTTATAAGGAAATGCTCAATGAACCTCAGTTTACCCGTCGCGATCCGCTTTATTACGAAGAAATGCTAAATCAATATCGGTTGTTATCGCATTATTTGTGTTTGTTGGTGCCACTTGTGCGTAAAGGTACGCAGCAACATGTACTTAAAGAGTGGGAAGCCGTGATCACTTCATCAATGGATGCATTAATTAACAGTGTTAAAACCCAAAGCGTGGTTGAATTGCCAATAATAGATGAAGACTTATTGCAACAACATCAAGATAAATCAATCAATGAACGTGCAGCCTATGAATTAATGTGGCTGTCTTTAATGACGGTAAAACAAATGCACGACTTAGTACGGGATAAAAATACGCAAGCAGTAAGCTAACAATTTATTGTCAAAGCCATAGAGAGTGAGCGGATATGCTCACTCTCTTTTTATCTGGGTGCTATTCGTTTACATGCATCACAGCTGAGTAAGAAACGATATTATGGAATACAACAGTTTCAGTTACTGCACGATAATCATGTGGTTTGTCTGCCTCAAAACGGATGGTTTCACCCTTAGATAAATAGTGCCATTCGCCATCGACATGAACGCCTAATTCCCCATCAATAACAACAGAATGTTCAATGGTTCCAACCTTGTGCGGTGATGAACATTGGGTATGAAAACGGGTTAGCGTGATTTCAAACATCTCAAAGTTTACCGTGGGATCATAAGCGATCAGCGTTTTGACATGTATATCGATATCGGCAGGAAATATTTTCCCGTCGGTATCATTAAGATCGCTAAAAAAGGCAGTAAACGAAGAATTTAAACCACTGGATATCTTCCATAGCGTTGCAACGGTAGGGCTCGACTCTTTACGCTCTATTTGACCTAGCATGGCTTTTGATACGCCAGTCAGCTTTGATGCTGCATCTAGACTCAGTTTTTGTTTTTCACGTAATGCTTTTAAATGCTTTGATATTCGAGCTTTAAAAATGTCTTCGTTCATTATTTTCTCTGTTGTGCGCTATAACGCACAAATAAACCTGTCTGTAATGTGCGCTATAACGCACATGTTAGCATTGTTCTAAGGAGTAGAGAATGAGCAAACTGCGATTTAATTTGAGTCACATATCAGCAGGGGCGATAGCTGTTTTAGTGGCATACACGTCATCTGTGATTTTGGTAATTCATGCTTTAACAGAAATGGGATTAACTCAGGGACAGATAAATAGTTGGTTGTTTACGTTGGGTTTGATCATGGGAATAACTACCATCATTTATTCTTTCTATTTTAAAGTGCCTGTATTAACAGCATGGTCGACGCCTGGTGCAGCTTTTCTTATTACTGCAGTAGAAGGTTATAGCGCAACTGATGTGGTTGGTGCATTTGTAGTTTGTAGTTTGTGGTTTATTGATCTTTATTACAGGGTTAATTCGTCCGTTATCGTTAGCACTACAACGTATTCCGTCGCCAATAACCTCTGCATTATTGTGCGGGGTAATACTACCGATTTGTTTAAGTGGAGTTACCCAACTAAATACACATCCAATGATGTTTTTGCTGTTGTTTACTGTTTATATAGTCGCGAAGCGGTTTATACCTCGTTATTCGATGCTGCTGACTCTATTGGTTTCAGTCGGCATTGCGCTCTATTTCAATACCCTAAATACGGCTTCAATGCATTTGGCTATGCCAAGGTTTTATTGGTTAACACCGAGCTTTGATATTGAATCAATCATCAATATCGCCATTCCTTTATATCTCATCACTATGCTGTCGCAAAATATGGCAGGATTTGCTGTTATTCAACATTTTCAATTTTCCGCCCCTGTGCGCCCAGTACTTTTAGGTACAGGTCTAATCAATATGATTGCGTCATCATGTGGGATCTTTACACTTAATCTTGCTGCAATTACCGCTGCTATTTGTATGAATGAAGATATTGATGGCAAACACAGTGATCGCTACAAAGCTGCTATTTGTGCTGGTGGGGTTTACATGCTGGTTGGTGTGTGGGCATCAGTTGTGGTGGCAGTTTTCTTATCTTTACCTGAAGGGTTGGCGGATATTCTAGCTGGACTTGCTCTGCTAACGACATTAATCAGTTGTTTTTACAATGCGTTTAATAAAGATGAATATCGAGAGCCTGCAATGCTGACTTTACTCATTACCTTATCAGGCATGCACTTATTTGGGATTAGCGCTGCAATATGGGGGGTATTTGTTGGGCTAGGTTATTTTAAATTTATGTCGGGAAAAACAATTAGGTTTAATTTACCTATAGCAAGAAAACGAAATAGCTAATATTTAGTCATTCATTCACCTTTGTCGATTTTTGCAAATACCCAAACGCATTTTTACAAAGTATCGCTTTCTATAAACAATCT
>NZ_SSMG01000263.1 GCF_009873615.1 Photobacterium lucens | reverse complement strand
ATAACCATTGTTAATTTTGTGTGAATTTTAGGTTCTAGATTTGTTTTGATAAAGAGATTTAAAGGCTATAGAAATCACATTTTTTTGTTTTTTGAACTAAACAGGGACTGTTTCTTCAATGAAATCTATTGTTGTCACTAATGTAAGTAAAATACTGTCAATTTCTGGTCATGTTGAATTACATAAAGATACGGGGAACATACCAGTTACAGAGTTGCAAATGCTCTCTGTTGGGGATGTCTTAATATTTAGTGACAATGCAATATTATCGATTGAACATTTGGATGGCACGATTGCTCAGCTACCTAGCTTAGAATTAGAACCAGCAGATGATCAAGCAGACGCGGAAATAGCGAGCTTACAAGCGTTGATTGCATCTGGTGAAGATCCTACACAAGTTGCAGAAGCATCGGCTGCTGGTATCTCAATTAGTGGCAATAGTGGTGGTTTTGGTTTTACAAGCGTAGAGCGAAATGCAAAAGAAGTTATCGCTCAAGCTGGATATGATACAACTGAGCTTAATCAACGCCCAGCCGTTGCATCATTCGAAAAAACGACAAATTATTCATTATCTTCTCCTTCCGCCCCTCAATCTCCTAAAGACAAAAATGACAGTAAAGTCAATAAATTGCCTAATGCCGTTAACGATCAAGTGAAAGTTGATGAAGATGGACGTATCACACTCGATCTTACTAAAAATGATAATGATGCTGATGGTAGTTTTAAAATCACAGCCATTGCAAGTATTGAGCTCACAGGGAAAGAGCAAATAATTTCTATTGATAATGGGCAAATTGAAATATCAGCAGTAGGTAATATCGTTTTTGTACCAGACACAAATTTTAACGGCGATGTGAGTTTTGACTACACCATTACTGACGATGATGGTGCAAGTGCCACAGCAACCGTGGCGATAACAGTAAAACCTGTCAATGATGCGCCTGAATTTATAGATGATAACAACAGTCCTGCTGGTGGAAATATCACAGCAGAGACCGAAGAAGATATACCTGTTAGTGGTCAGCTAATGGCAACAGATGCCGATGGTGATGAGCTTAACTTTGCACTTGCAGATGATTCTCTACCAAGTAATGGCTTAGTCAATGTGAACAAGGATGGGTCTTGGGAATACACACCTAATACAGACTTCAATGGTGAAGATAGCTTCGATGTGATAGTGAATGACGGCAAGGGTGGTACCGATACCATCACTGTCAATATCACGGTCAAGCCTGCAAATGTTGATCCTGTAATTGTTGATAACAACGGTGCGCCATTGGGTGAAAGCATTACTGTGACCACAGATGAAGAAGTCACAGTGGGTGGCAAGTTATCAGCCACTGATGCAGACGATGATAGTCTGACGTTCACTCAATCGAGTGAACCAAAATATGGCAAAGTCACCGTCGATGCCAATGGTAACTGGACATACGACCCGAATCCCGATTTCCACGGTAATGACAAATTTGATGTTATCGTCAGTGATGGCAAGGGGGGTACAGATACCATCACTGTCAATATCACGGTGAACCCTGTGAACGATAACCCTGTGATTGTTGATAACAGCGAGAATAAGACGCCGCTGGGTGACAGCATTACTGTGACCACAGATGAAGAAGTCACAGTGGGTGGCAAGTTATCAGCCATTGATGCCGATGGCGATACGTTGACGTTTACTCAATCAAGTGATCCAAAAAATGGCACCGTAACAGTAGATGCCAATGGTAACTGGACATACGATCCGAATCCCGATTTCCACGGTAATGACAAATTTGATGTTATCGTCAGTGATGGCAAAGGTGGTACCGATACCATCACCGTGAATATCACGGTGAATCCTGCGAACGATAACCCTGTGATTGTTGATAACAGCGAGAATAAGACGCCGCTGGGTGACAGCATTACTGTGACCACAGATGAAGAAGTCACAGTTGGTGGCAAGTTATCAGCCATTGATGCCGATGGCGATACGTTGACGTTTACTCAATCAAGTGATCCAAAAAATGGCACCGTAACAGTAGATGCCAATGGCAACTGGACATACACCCCGAACACGAACTTTAATGGTGATGACAGCTTTACCGTCACCGTGAGTGATGGCAAAGGTGGTACCGATACCATCAGCGTGAATATCACGGTTAATCCTATTAATGATGCGCCAGTATTGGTTGATGCGAACAATCAACCATTGGGTGAAAGCATTGCGGTTACCACCGATGAAGAAGTCAAAGTGGGTGGCAAGTTATCAGCCACTGATGCCGATGGCGATGAACTGACATTTACTCAATCGAGTGATCCAAAAAATGGCACCGTAACAGTAGATGCCAATGGCAACTGGACATACGATCCGAACACGAACTTTAATGGTGATGACAGCTTTACCGTCACTGTGAGTGATGGCAAAGGTGGTACCGATACCATCACCGTGAATATCACGGTTAATCCTGCGAACGATAACCCTGTGATTGTTGATAACAACGGTGCGCCATTGGGTGAAAGCATTGCGGTTACCACAGATGAAGAAGTCAAAGTGGGTGGCAAGTTATCAGCCACTGATGCCGATGGCGATACGTTGACGTTTACTCAATCAACCGATCCTGCTAATGGCACCGTGACGGTAGATGCCAATGGCAACTGGACATACGATCCGAACACGAACTTTAATGGTGATGACAGCTTTACCGTCACCGTGAGTGATGGCAAAGGTGGTACCGATACTATCACCGTGAATATCACGGTTAACCCAATTAATGATGCGCCAGTATTGGTTGATGCGAACAATCAACCATTGGGTGAAAGCATTGCGGTTACCACCGATGAAGAAGTCAAAGTGGGTGGCACACTCACTGCTACCGATATTGATGGCGATGCACTGACATTTACTCAATCAAGTGATCCCAAAAATGGCACCGTGACGGTAGATGCCAACGGCAACTGGACATACGACCCGAATCCCGATTTCCACGGTAATGACAAATTTGATGTTATCGTCAGTGATGGCAAAGGTGGTACCGATACTATCACCGTGAATATCACGGTTAATCCTGCGAACGATAACCCTGTGATTGTTGATAACAACGGTGCGCCATTGGGTGA
>NZ_SSMG01000262.1 GCF_009873615.1 Photobacterium lucens | reverse complement strand
ATATTAGAATCTATGCCTAAAAAAGACACGAGATGTTAATCCTCTACTTGCATTTAAACAAGCAGATATTGCAGCAATTAGCACGAAATAATTTTAATTTTGGATTAGATTTTCTAATGGTGAGAATTTACTGTTGATTACTGACATATTCATTCAGATACAAAAAAGCCCTGATTCTATACAGGGCTTCTATTATTAGCATTGGAAGTAATAGTCAGAATTAACTTTCAAAGTTAAAGCGGTGATGACCATGACTTGCTTTAGTCTTTAGGTAGCTTTCGTTACCGTCTTTAACATGTGCTTTAGTACCAACAACTTCCACGATGTTAATGCCGTTCTCACTAAGTTCACGGATTTTTTTCGGGTTATTGGTAACAAGGCGAATATCCGTTAAACCTAAAGCTTTAAGCATTTGGGCCGCTTCACCAAATTCACGTAAATCATCACCAAAACCTAGATGATTATTCGCTTCATAAGTATTCATACCTTCACTTTGAAGCTTATAAGCATCAATTTTGTTGTAAAGACCAATACCACGACCTTCTTGGCGAAGATAAAGAATAATACCGCCTAACTCACCCATTTTTTCGATGGTTTCATCAAGCTGCTCACCACAATCACAACGTGATGAGTGAAAAACATCGCCAGTTAAACATTCAGAATGCATACGCACTAATGGCGCAGATGTTTTATCAGCATCTTTGAAAATCACTGCAACGTGTTCTTTACCAGACTCAAGCCCATTGAACGAAAGCAAATCTGCAGGAATATTGCTTTTTAGACCAACTTTAAAAGGCACTCTCGCCCTAACATTTACCATATTCTTCCTAAGCATTTTGCTAATACTCAATCATAAGAGCTTTGATTGCTTATGATGACTATCGTCGTTGTTTCTTGTTTCGCAGATAATAGCGAAAATTATCATCTGACAACAGCACTGCGCATTCAAACAGAAAATATTACGTTATATATTCCTGAAAAAGATCACTAATACACCGTTTTTAAGATAACGAGATTGAATTAAACAATAGCCACTGCCTTTTTGTTATATTATAACATATTTAATAACCTAGCAATCAACTCAACTAATTTAGATTTGATCGGCAAGTTTCATCAACTTAGGTAAAATCACCCCGCCTGCTGCACCTAGACCATTATGCTCATACTCATTAGTGATCCACGCTTTTACAGAATTCATTGATGCCAACGTTTGACAGCTTAAGTCATATTCCACATACATATCATCAACATAAACAGCAGCTGCCACAGGTACTGTGTTATTTGCTAATTGTTCAGCGTCATAAAGTACTGGCCAATCAGTTTTTTCAGCCAAAATATCAGCTGCCGCTTTAAGTGGTTTTAAACACTCTAATTGCTCAAACATCCATGAATAAACCATTTCACCGGTGAACATAAATGGTTGACCTTTGCTGTAGTTAAACACTGGATATTCTCTACGGACTCGCTCTGCTGACCAATTAGACGCTTGATGTTGGCAATAGATTGATTCGTGCAAAATTGCATAAATAGGATTGGTTTGGTAACTCTGCTCTACAAGCATCTGTTGTAAGAAGCTATAGCTCAATGCTGGTTTTCCATTGACCTCAATAAACGCTTCATCAAGCACGTAATACATCGCCAGATCACCGCCACTACGGCCTAAATTAATTCCCCATAACTGGAATTGTTCAACAGTAAAACGCTGACCATTAGGTAAACGAACATCATTATTTAATAGGTGTTCTGCAATCTTGATACATTGCTCTTGAGCGGCAGGGAAACGTTTAAAGAAAGCAGCGTTCTTACCCGTTACACGTTTATAAGTAGCGCGATAAACCTCATCTGCATGACCTGTGATAGGTGGGAGCCCACCCGTTAGATACGCACGAGTTAACGATTGAGGGTAAAAAGACAAATAATGCAACGAGCAGAAACCACCAAAACTCTGGCCTAAAATCGACCATTGTTTAATACCCAAAGCTTCACGAATAAACTCAGCATCTCGGACAATGTTATCAGCTCGGAAATGGGTTAAATATTGGGCTTGTTGCTCTGGCGTTTTCACTGCAAATGTTTGATGTGTAATCGGTGTACTTTTACCAGTACCACGCTGATCTAACAACAATACACGATACTTGGTTAAGGCTTCTTTTAACCAACCTGAATTACCCGCAGGACGTGGAGATGGAAACCCAGGACCACCTTGAAAATAAACTAACCACGGTAAATCCGCATTCTGATTCTTTTGATGAACAACTTCACGAGCAAATACTTTAATTTTTTCACCATCAGTAACGTTATGATCTAATGGA
>NZ_SSMG01000261.1 GCF_009873615.1 Photobacterium lucens | reverse complement strand
CAGAACAATAACAACCAGGATATTAGGCAATAAAAAAACCTACCACTACATCAATGCATTTTAAAATCAAAACTATTAAATTTTAAAGTCTATTTATCCTATAAACTCTAAAGTAGAGAGTAAAATATAACAACTATTTCCTAAACTAAATATATATAATTAAATAAAATTAATCTAAAACACATTTAACTTCAATGCTATCTCTAAACTCTTTAATCGTTACATTTTTTACTTTCTTGAACTGTATATCGGCATTGGTTCTAGAGTTGAAGCCGCAATCATAACACATTTCAAGCATTGTCTTGCTCGTGTTTAATTTGATACTCTCTGCTAAACAATTTACACGTAGCACTTTTACAAAGTCGTTATATTTCTCACCGTGGCTATGAAATAGCTTCTGGATTTTACTTTTTGACATAAATAAAGATGAAGAAATAAGATCTAAATTTAAATTACTATTATGTATATTTTTACTGATAAATTCTTTTATCTTTGTCAATTCATGCTCTGTTCGTGTTATTCTTTTTCTTTGAATGGGTTTTACTT
>NZ_SSMG01000260.1 GCF_009873615.1 Photobacterium lucens | reverse complement strand
TTTCAAATTGTACAGTATGATTTCCATTTCATTTTTTAATTGACTGTATTTAAAGTAATTTATTTATTATTTGCTGTTTTTTACATATTTGTTGGAATTTATTGTTCTTGATTGCTTTTTTATTATCAGCATAATGCGCGCCGTTTAACTTGGATTTACGAATTTATTCATATCGGAGATAAAAATGGCTGCTGATAATAATTACAGTTTAGGGCCTGTACCCCTTACCGCTCGAAAGGGTGTCGCTTCACTGACAATGGTCATGTTAGGTCTCACTTTTTTCTCCGCTAGCATGTGGACAGGTGGTTCACTGGGTACTGGACTATCATTTGACGATTTCTTCCTTGCTGTTCTCATCGGCAATCTTATCCTCGGTATTTACACTTCTTTTCTTGGCTATATCGGTGCTTCCACCGGACTTTCTACCCATCTTCTTGCTCGTTTTTCTTTTGGTACTAAAGGTTCATGGTTACCGTCTGCATTACTTGGTGGTACACAAGTTGGCTGGTTTGGCGTTGGTGTCGCCATGTTTGCGATCCCTGTTCATAAAGCTACAGGTATTGATACCAATGTATTAATTGTCGTATCCGGTATATTGATGACGGTTACTGTGTACTTTGGTATGTCGGCATTAATGATCTTATCTGCTATTGCCGTACCTGCCATTGCATTGCTAGGTAGTTATTCTGTTGTTGAAGCCGTTGAAAGCATTGGTGGTGTCGATCAGTTAAAGATGATGAAGCCAGTAGAGCCTATCAATTTCTCGGTTGCACTCGCCATGGTTGTTGGCTCATTTGTGAGTGCGGGAACGCTAACCGCAGATTTCGTTCGTTTTGGTAAGAAGCCTAAATCAGCAGTACTCGTGACCATGATTGCTTTCTTCTTAGGTAATTCGCTGATGTTTATCTTTGGCGCAGCAGGAGCCGCAGTGACAGGGCATTCTGATATTTCTGAAGTGATGATTGCACAAGGGTTATTGATCCCTGCCATTATCGTGTTAGGTCTTAATATTTGGACGACCAATGATAATGCGCTTTATGCTTCAGGCTTAGGCTTTTCAAATATCACGGGGTTACCGAGTAAGTATATTTCAGTGGTGAATGGTTTGATCGGCACACTTTGTGCGCTATGGCTTTATAACAATTTCGTGGGTTGGCTAACATTTCTATCGTTAGCGATCCCTCCAATTGGTGGTGTGATCATTGCGGATTTCTTTATCAACCGTAAACGCTACCAAGATTTTACTAAAGCAGAATTTAAAACAGTTAATTGGGCTGGCATGTTAGCGATAGCTATCGGTGTTGTGGCAGGACATTTCCTACCGGGGATTGTGCCAGTGAATGCGGTATTAGGTGGTGCAATAAGTTATGTACTACTGAATACAGCAATGAATAAAAAGACACATGCAGCAAAGCAAGTGGCGTAAGGGAAAATGATGACAAGTTTATTGATTAATAATGCGACGTTGCAGAATGAAGCCGGCTTAAAGCAAATTCTGATTGAGAATGGTGTTTTTACACAAATCGTAGATAACCATACCATCACAGATCACCAAGGCGAGACGTTAGATGCCGTAGGTGGCTTAGTCGTTGCGCCATTTTGTGAGCCACATATTCACTTAGATACCACGCAAACAGCAGGCGAGCCTAGCTGGAATATTTCAGGCACCTTATTTGAGGGGATTGAGCGTTGGGCTGAGCGTAAGCAGTTACTGTCGATTGAAGATGTAAAAACACGCGCTAAGCAGACTTTGAAATGGCAAATTGCTAATGGTGTTCAACATGTACGTACTCATGTGGATGTTTCCGATCCGACCTTGATTGCATTAAAAGCGATGCTTGAAGTACGTGAAGAAATGAAGCCTTGGGTGGATATTCAGATTGTTGCTTTCCCACAAGAAGGGATTTTGTCTTACCCAAACGGTAAAGAGCTACTTGAAGAAGCAGTACAGCTTGGTGCTGATGTTATCGGTGCTATTCCACACTTTGAGTTCACTCGTGAATACGGTGTTGAATCGCTGCATTACGTATTTGAATTAGCACGTAAATATGATCGTTTGATTGATGTGCACTGTGACGAAATTGATGATGAACAGTCACGCTTTGTTGAAACTGTAGCCGCACTAGCACATAAATATAATATGGGCGAGAAAGTCACAGCAAGCCATACTACCGCAATGGGCTCTTACAATGGTGCTTATGCTTCACGCTTGTTCCGCTTATTACGCATGTCAGGGATTAACTTTGTTGCTAACCCATTGGTAAATATTCACCTGCAAGGGCGTTTTGATGATTATCCAAAGCGTCGTGGTGTTACTCGTGTTAAAGAGATGCTAGGGGCTGAGATCAACGTCTGTTTTGGTCATGATGATGTGTTTGATCCTTGGTATCCGCTAGGTACAGCCAACATGCTGCAAGTGCTTCACATGGGTTTGCATGTATGCCAAGTGATGGGTTATGAGCAAATTAACCAATCGTTAGATTTGATCAGTAAAAACTCAGCACGCACCTTAAACATTCAAGATAACTACGGTATTGAAGTTGGTAAGCCGGGTAGTTTATTGATTTTACCTGCTGAGAATGGTTTTGACGCGGTGCGTCGACAAGTGCCAGTTCAATACTCAGTGCGTCATGGTAAAGTGATCGCTCAAACTCAACCTGCGGTAACACAAATTCATTTAGAACAATCTGAAAGTGTTACCTTTAAACGCTAATTAGTTTAAAAGATAGCAATAGAGAAAAGGCACCAATCAGGTGCCTTTTTATTATGAGTTAAATACCCATTATTAATCATCTGCTTGCTTTCGGCGTGGATCTTCTGGAGTTTCATACGGCCAGTAGTGATGACCAACACGAATAAGTACCGTTGCTGCAGCGAGAACAAAAGCGGCTAATGATAGCCAGATAATAAAGGGGCCATCTAGCTCTTTCATGCCAAGCGTGATATAGCGAGCGATTGCCATAATGGCGATATAAATAGGGTACCGTACTGGAATTTTACCATTCGCAACGAACTGCTGAACCATGGCTAAAATTTCCAAATAGATAAACATTAATAGAATATCTGTCAGCAAAATCTTTCTTTCTACAATGACATGCATAAACTCATTAAACATAGCCACAACAGTAGAAAGGGTGATACCGACTAAAAGAATGGCTTCGAGAATATGAAAAACTTTGAGAAAAGGTTTGCTAAACGCTTTAGGTAAATGCGAAGGCATGATAGCTCCAACAAAAGGCAGAAGTTACTTGGGTATAAGTCTACTGCTATTATATGAAGCTATAGCTTTACAGATAGTAAATAGATGTAAAATAAGTATTAAGTGTGTGAAATTTAGCCATAAAAAGAGTAAGTATTCTTGTAATGGCTAAAGTTAATTACCAATCAATACCTTTACGTGCTTTGATGCCACTTTCAAATGCATGTTTTACGTTACGCACTTCCGATACCGTATCTGCAATTTCAATAAGTTTACGATGAGCAGCACGCCCTGTGATGATCACCGATTGCATCGCGGGGCGGTTTTCAATCGCGTGGAGCACTTCTTCTAAATCGATATAATCGTACGTGATCATATAAGTCAGTTCATCGAGCAGCACTACATCAAGGCTTTCATCTGCAAGCATTGTTTTACATTGTTGCCATGTTTCTTGGGCTGCTGCTGTATCGGCGGCTTTATTTTGGGTTTCCCAGGTAAAGCCTGTCGCCATCACAGCAAATTTAACACCGTGTTGCTCTAGCAAGTTACGTTCGCCACAATCCCATGTACCTTTGATAAATTGCCCGACACCACAATGTTGACCATGACCAACTGCACGCGCCACCATACCAAAACCTGAAGTTGATTTACCTTTACCGTTGCCTGTAATGATCAGCACTAACCCTTTTTCATATTGGGCGGCATCAATTTTGGCATCTACTTGTTCTTTGAGTTTTTGTTGGCGAGCTTTGTGGCGATCATCCTTGCTCGTTGTATCTGTCATGGAAATTCCTTAAAAATGATAATGGGTCGCAAAAGCTAATAATGTCAGATAGCCTGCGATTTCTGCAAGTTGTTGTGTGGCACCTAAACAATCACCGGTATAACCACCAAGTTGACGTTGGAACCAATAACCACAGCCTTGTCGTACTAGCAGAGTGATAATTGCTAACATAATGGCAATCGGCCAAGGTAATACAAGAAGAGTAATAACCGCAGTTCCTAATAGTATCTGTAGATCACTACGTGTTTGCTGATTGGCTAACGGCTTCACTTTACTGTCTTGATCGGCTCGTACATAAGGGTATGAGAAGATAAGACTTGCAGCCGCGACTCGGCTTAGTGAATGCACCACAATAAAGGCATAGGCTGGTAATAAAGGATTTAACTTGGCAAGTTCAATAAGGGCTACCCATTTAATGCCTAATCCCATAAATAGCGCGGCAGCCCCATAAGTCCCAAGCCGGGAGTCTTTCATGATATTGAGCTTGGATTCCACTGTCCAGCCACCGCCAAAACCATCAAATACATCAGCCAATCCATCTTCATGAAAAGCACCGGTGATGAGTAATCCACTGATTATAGCTAATGCTATCGCAACGGAAACGGGAAGCAGTATCGAACTAACTAAATAGACGCAGCTAACAAGTAGGCCGACAACAATACCAATGACACCAAAATAACGATTAGCGTGGTTTAATCGCTCTGTGGTAAAAGGTGTCTCTTTGGGGATCGGGATACGAGTGAAAAAAGCCAAGGCAACGAGAAATAGCTGCCATTGGTATTGCCAGCCGTTTGAGACATCTTGGCTTTGTGCTTTATCCGTGTTCACACTGTGACTCCAGCGGCATCGAAGCTTGCCATATCATTGTAAAAAGCACAGGCTGATTTTACTAATGGCAGAGCGAGCACCGCACCAGTTCCTTCACCAAGGCGTAAACCAAGGTTAAGTAAAGGCGTTGCATTTAAATGTTGCAGCATACGGTTATGTCCTGCTTCTTCCGAGTGATGACAGAACACCAAGTAATCTCGCACATTGGGGTTAATTGCGACAGCTAGCAGTGCTGCTGCTGTAACAATAAAACCGTCAATGAGGATTATCATTCGACTTTCAGCTGCTTGTAATATACCACCGGTGATTTGGGCAATTTCAAACCCACCGACAGCAGCCAGTACTTTCATCGGATCGCCTGTACATTCATAGTGATGTTTGCAGGCAAGGCGGATCAATGACAGTTTCTTTTGGAACTGGCTGTCATCAATTCCCGTACCGTGACCAGTGCACGCTTCGGCAGGAAGATTAAGCAGTAATGCCATAATAGCGGCTGCACTACTGGTATTTCCGATCCCCATTTCACCAAAAGCAACAAGGTTAGTGCCTGATTGATGAAGTGATTTCACAACATGAGCACCTGCTTCAATACCTTGTTGTGCTGTTTCTAGTGACATTGCATCTTCAGTACTGAAATCTTTTGTGCCTTTGCCCAAAGATTGCTTGATCAGATCTGAGTGATTGTCGATCTCTCCTAAAATACCCGCATCAATGATCTTTAGTGCCATATTATTACTACGACAAAAACAGTTTGCGGCAGCACCACCTGCGAGAAAGTTATGTACCATTTGAGTGGTGACTTCAGCAGGAGCGATACTGACACCGTGTTGTGATATCCCATGATCTGCTGCAAAAATTAGTAAATGAGGGTTAGTGACCGTGAGTGTGTCTGATTGCTGGATCAGTGCAATTTGCTCCGCAAGAGATTCTAATTGTCCCAATGCACCTAATGGCTTTGTCTTATTATCAATGCGATGTTTGATTTGTTTTGCTTGAGATTTATCTATAGGAGAGATGGTAAACACTGTCATTATCCTTTGCCGAATGCTTCACTACTAATAATGTAATGCAGTTATTGTTCCAGAAAATGAAATATAAGGGGAGAAGGAATCAGGCAAATGAATGAAAAACATCAATAATTGATACAAAAAGCCCACCAAGAAGGTGGGCTGAATAGGAGAGCTTAGCCTAGTACGTCAGAAGCGACTTTATAAGTTGGATCTTCCAGCAGGTTCACTTCGACTAAGTTGCCTGCTTTTTGTAGTAGTTTACGGCATTCAGGACTTAAGTGACGGATATGAATTGTTTTATCACGGTTAGCGTAACGCTCTGCAATGGTATCAATCGCTTCGATAGCCGAGTGATCTGCAACACGTGATTTAGCAAAATCGATGATCACTTCTTTTGGATCATTTGGTGCATCAAACAACTCTAGGAAATGCGAAACAGAGCCAAAGAATAGTGGACCATTTACTTGGTAAACTTTCGCGCCATTTTCATCAATGTAGCTTGATGCGTAGATGTGTTTTGCATGGTTCCAAGCAAATACAAGTGCAGAGTAAATCACACCGACTAATACAGCAACAGCAAGGTCAGCAATAACGGTTACACCAGTTACTAGGATGATAGTAAAGAAGTCATGCTTTGGCACTTTACGCATCATCTTAAAGCTTGCCCACTCGAATGTGCCGATCACAACCATGAACATCACACCAACAAGCGCAGCAAGTGGGATCATTTCAATAAATGATGAGCCAAATAGAATGAATAACAGTAAACCGATGGCTGCTGTGATACCTGATAAACGACCACGACCGCCAGAGTTAATGTTGATCATTGACTGACCAATCATCGCACAACCACCCATCGCGCCAAACACTGAACACGTAATATTAGCAACACCTTGACCGACACACTCACGGTTACCTTTACCACGAGTATTAGTCATTTCATCAATCACAGTCAGGGTTAGTAGCGATTCAATTAAACCCACAGCTGCCAAAATTAATGAATATGGCAAGATGATTTTTAGCGTTTCTAGGTTAAAGCCTACATCTGGTAAAGCAAATGTTGGGAGAGAGCCTGCAAGTGTTGCATTACTATCACCACTCATCGTGCGAACAAAATCAATCACGGTGCGAGATTCTAAACCAAGTACATGAACTAACGCAGTCACGGTCAGAATGGCAACAAGTGAAGAGGGTACCGCTTTGGTTAGCTTAGGTAAGAAGTGGATAATCGCCATGGTTAATGCGACTAAGCCTAACATGATGTAAAGCTGTGTGCCGTGCATCCATTCTAAGCCACCGTTAACAGAAGGTACTTTAAATTGACCTAATTGGGCTAAGAAAATAACAATCGCAAGACCGTTTACAAAACCTATCATAACAGGGTGTGGCACCATACGGATAAATTTACCGAGGCGGAAGACACCTGCAAGGATCTGTAATAGACCTGCTAGCATAATGGCTGCAAATAGGTATTGGATACCATGCTCAGCAACTAGGCTTACCATAACCACGGCCATTGCGCCGGTTGCACCTGAAATCATACCAGGACGGCCACCTAGAATAGCGGTGACTAAGCCGACAATAAATGCAGCGTACAGACCAACCATTGGGTCGACACCTGCAACGAAGGCAAAAGCAACGGCTTCAGGTACTAGTGCAAGTGCTACAGTTAAACCTGAAAGGACGTCATTTTTGACGGATTGATGTGTTTTTTGGGGGAAATCTAACATGTGAGTTGAGGTTTCTTCTATTATTTGCAGTATTGAAAAGACGTGTTTTAGTTAACAGAATGCTACAGAAAGTTGTAATTTGCTTCAACTTTAGTTGCCTTATTACGATGTTTACGCCTGTTACAATGGAAAAACTCGAGCTATATGTAAGCCGCTAACAAAAAGTGCGATGATATTGACTCAAATTTAGAAAATAAAAAAGCCATGCAAAAGTGATGTGACCCCATAAAGTTGGACATTTCGGTTAAGCGGCTTGTAAGGCCTGATTTCGATATTCAATCGGAGTCA
>NZ_SSMG01000259.1 GCF_009873615.1 Photobacterium lucens | reverse complement strand
TGGAAAGCTGACTAGTAAATTCAATCGAATAGATTGATTTATAGTTTTCATCGAAAGATGAAAACGAGTTCTCAAAAACAAACACATTCAAGTGTCTGTTGTTTGCTTTCACTTTTTAAAGTGAAGACAAATAATGAGTCCGGCGAAAAACCAACGTCTCGCTCTTTTTGATCGAAGAGGAGAGACATAAACCTTGGTTGTTTGAACATACT
>NZ_SSMG01000258.1 GCF_009873615.1 Photobacterium lucens | reverse complement strand
TAGTGAACCTGCACATCTAAATTAAATAAGTCTAATAATGCTAAATCTATTTGCTAAATTTTTTAAACCTAAAAACAAGCCGACTATAATTAATATTCACCCTGCTGTTAATCATGGTATTAACCCAACAAATAACACATTAAATGGTGGTAAATTACAATGCCATTGTCGACATAATAAAGTCGTTGTTAATTTAGAATCACAAACAGCGCATAATCATATTTGTGGTTGCTCTAAATGTTGGAAACCTAACGGTGCTTTATTTTCACAAGTGGCGGTTATTCCTCGTGACAAATTAAACGTAACCGCTAATGCTGATAAATTAGCGATTATTGATGATGCAGCAGTGATCAAGCGTTATGCATGTAAAGACTGTGGTGTGCATATGTACGGCCGTATCAAAGACACAAACCACCCTTTCTATGGCTTAGACTTTGTACATACTGAGCTATCGCCAACGCAAGGCTGGTCTGCTCCAACATTTGCCGCCTTTGTTTCTTCAATCATTGAGACTGGCACTGAATTGAAAGACATGGCAGCTATTCGTGCTCGCATTGAAGAATTAGGTATGGAATCTTACGATTGCTTATCTCCAGATCTAATGGATGCTATCGCTACCCATATTGCACAGCAAAACAAGTAATAATTCATTTTATTATTTCAACACAGTAATAATCATTTACTGGAATGCTTATTGTTTAATAGCGTTAACAATTTAAAATACTTTTATTCTCTAATTAAACATAGTTAGTTGAATAATTAATATAAAATAAATAATACCCTACAAATAATTAAGAATACTAATATGACTATTAAATTACATCCATCCATTGATAATGGTTTTAAACCAACAAAAGAAAACTTTGCAGGTGGCGTATTAAACTGTAAATGTGAAACGAATACTGTTCGCGTAAAACTTGCAGGTCAAACAGCACATAACCATGCTTGTGGTTGTTCTAAATGTTGGAAACCTGAAGGTGCAATTTTCTCTCAAATCGCTGTTATCTCTCGTGACAATGTCGAAGTTATTGCTAACGCCGATAAGTTAGTGGTTGTTGATGAAAATGCAGTGATCAAACGTCATGCATGTAAAGAGTGTGGTGTACATATGTACGGTCGTATCGAAGATACTAACCACCCATTCCATGGTTTAGACTTTGTTCACACAGAGCTTTCAACTGACGAAGGTTGGTCTGCTCCTGAGTTTGCTGCTTTTGTTTCTTCAATCATTGAAACAGGCACAGATCCTAAAGACATGACTGCTATCCGTTCTCGTCTAAAAGAGCTAGGTCTAAATCCTTACGATTGCCTATCTCCAGCACTAATGGATGCGATCGCAGCTCACGTTTATGCTCAAAACCATAAAGACGCATAAATAATAAAACACATCCAATAACGTTTTAAGCCCGGATCTTACCGCTAGGATTCGGGCTTTTTTCTGTTTGATATAAACTATGTTAGTTATTACTCAACCTCACCTTCCGATTTGGAACAAAATCACAAGAACTTCAACTTCAACTTCAACTTCAACTTCAAACATCGTAAATGTTCTCATCTAAGTTGCAGTAGTTCTGACAACAGTGAATAAGAAACAAGATGACATGCAGTTCTCTATGCATAAAAAGTCAGTATCTCAAGCTACACTGAAATTTAGCGTTACCCACAGAATATCGCCTCTAACTGAGCTAATTAACTGCCATCACATCAATACAAGTAAAAAAAATTTAAATTAGATGATGTGAAATCTAAACGTTTAGTTTTCCTTCAATACACTATTATTTACTGCTCCTTTCAAATACCAATAAACGATTCCACCATATCTAACGGAATCAAGACATCAGCACAATAAAAACAACAAATACAATTAAATATCAATGATTTAAAACAAATAAAGCAATAATCAAGCATTCCTTATTATCATAAACTACACTAGCTATAGGTGTTCTATCATAGGTAGACACCGTTTTTTTATGCTTATAGATCAAGAAATAATTCGCAATTA
>NZ_SSMG01000257.1 GCF_009873615.1 Photobacterium lucens | reverse complement strand
ATTAAAATGAGACAGTGTGAGATCAATACCGACAACAATTTTTTTGTCATTACTCGGCACCACCGCAGAATAGGTAATACCCGTAATTTCCTCGGGTAAGAATAAATACGGGGCACTACGATAAATAACATCATCATGAGCATGCTTGTACCATGAACGTAACGTCGGCGTGATGACATTTTTACGTTTTACTTTTTTGCGTAAATTAAAGTCTTTATCATAATAGTGATCATATTGAGCTCCCCCGTCATCATCGGATAAACGCTCAATTACCAACCAACGATCTTCTTTTAATGCATTATTTTTATGCCTAACCTCTGGCATTGCATCCAGGTTAATCACGATGTACGTATAGTTATTTTCATCACCGAGAAAAACACTATAAAAGCTCGGGTTATCTTTTAATACTTTAGTAAAAATCCCACGGATATCTTCTTGTGATGGCGACTTCAAAACCGTACCCAAGTGAGATAATAACTTAATGGTACTTACCGCATTATCATTCACGCGAGTAACCGCATCAGATACCGATTCAGCCATCATCTGATACTTACTTCTAGCTTGCTCTCGTGCCATCTCTTTACTGTGATAGTACTGAAGACCTATCGCAATAGACGACGTAATTACCGACACCAATACAAAAAGAGAAATAACAATCGACTTTATACTAATTCGTCGATGCTTAAATAGAGTCCTTCCTAACATACTTTCCGCGATCCCATTACGATTTATAGCTACACGAATAATACAAACTATTAACTATATCAATAACAATTATTGAATACATTTCAGATAGAGATAACAAAGTTATGTCAAGGAACAAACAAAAAAGCTAAAACGATGAAATTTATTGATAAAAGAAGCGTTGCGGCACTAAAGGAAAGACGGGGAATTCAGAAAATAAGATGAAAATGAAAGAAATTTAGACGTAAAGATGTATTGCTTTAGGCAAAAGCAGAAAAGAAGGAGCTTTTACATTCAATCAAACGATTAAACTATGAACAGCGACACTTTATTTTTAATAGAGACGTCGATTCAGATGTTTTAACGATCTCGATCTTATTTTCCTTAATATCTGACCATTGAGATAAAAGCTTAGCTAACTCATCTTTCATCATCTGAATATTGTAAGGAATACGGTTAGTACGAAGTTCACCTAATAGGCGTTGCTTAGCAATGGAGGCGGAACCTAACGCAGGCCTGTCTGTTTCTTTGGTCTTCCACAGTTTGAACATACTCAATATCCTTATTTATTAAAAATTCTTTTGTACGATTATAGTGTAGTTTTGCTTTCAGTTACATTTTATCGATGTTTTCACGATCTTGATCAAAC
>NZ_SSMG01000256.1 GCF_009873615.1 Photobacterium lucens | reverse complement strand
ATTTATTTATAATAATGGAGAATGGGTACCTTCTAAAGTAGAGTAATATTCAGATTAATATATTCAATCTTTATGATTACTGCATTGCTCAAACCAAGCCCCTAGCACTTCAGGGGCTTTTTTATTATCTCCATTACTCGGCGTTCATTCAGAATCAAATTCAAACTTACTGTACTTCAGTGCTTACTTTCATCCCCGCTCTCTGCTGTTTTTTGTGTCCAACCTTTAGGTTTGATCATTTATCTGGGTTATTTCACTATGGTTTATCGGAACGTAAAGTAAAAGGCCAAATATTGGGCCGCCCGAAAGGATCAGCCAAACGCTTAAAGCTCGATGATAAACGTGAAAAGATAGAAAAGTATCGGGCAATGGGGGGGAATTAGAGCGACTGCAAAGTTATTAGATATTGCACCAAGTATATTGAGTTATTATTTAACACATTGATATATAACAAAAGAATAAGTTACACAACTTACGTAAGTTAAGTAACTTATGTAAGTTATTTTGAGGCGGCTCCACTAAGGCACATCAACCGAGCAGCGTATCACCGCTGCACCACTCAGGCTCTACAACGATGAGCGACAGATCCCGCGATTACTTCATTGATAAGCGTCTGTACCAACTCTATACCCGACTACGTGAATGTAACCCTAGCGTATTGGAGATGGTGAATGCGCTTAACTTTGTGCTTAAGCAATACCCTGCATTAGGGCCAGTGATTGCTACTTGTCACGATCTGGAATGTTTTATTGAAGCGGTAGAAAGTTACGAGCAGGAGGGGGCGCTATGAGTCAGCCGTATTATATGGCAATAGCCAACACCATTTTAAGCCAGCTCGGCGGTAACCGTTTTATTACCATGACCGGCGCAAAACATTTTGTTGGCCTCACCGAACCTGGGCTGCAATTTGATTTACCTACTGATACGGGGGCAATCAACAAAGTGACACGGTTACGGGTAATTTTGGATCCGTGTGATACCTACACGGTGATCAGCTTTCGTAAAAAGCGAGGTCAACTGGAATACATTGAAGTCACACGCCAACCGGGGATTTACTGCGACATGTTAGAGGATACTTTCACAGAAATGACGGGGTTGTATACGTCGTTGTAGGAGTGCGGTAAGTGTTAAAAAGCCCTGCGTTGCAGGGCTTTTATATAGCGTATCTAAAGATGAATAAAAAAATATCCTTTAGATACGGACAGAATTTATTGATGGATTTATTATGGATTTAGTTTTTAATCAAAGAGATATATTGTTTTATGAATTTGCCTAAAACAACACCAACCGAATTTTGCAGAGCGTATATTGAAAGAGATTTGCAAAATTTTATTGAAAATAATAAGTATAAAGATAGACAAAAAGTTATGAAGCAAATGCTCTTAAGGAGTGATGAGCTTTCTATTATGTTTCGAGAGTTAGTTGATGCTTTTGGTTACTCCGACAAAATGGATAGTCCACATTTATGGCTTACATTTGAACACATTTGGGATAGTTATGAATTGGCTCAAGAATCTATTGTTGCTTCAAGGGAAATGCTTAAGTCTATTAAGAAAAACACAAAAGATATTATCGAGCTAGCTCAAAAACTGTCACAAGCTCTTAGAGAACAAGAAGAGTTATACAGAAGTTCAGGGTTCTGCAAACAAGAGTATCAATCAGTTTTTGACATGATAGAGCAAGGTGGTAAAGATAATGGGTATTATGAATTCGCACTATCAGAAAAACTTCGCTCATTAGATGGTCAATTTGATTTAAAATACTGGCCTAAAAGAGCGGATATAGTTGAGTCTATAGCCTTATTTGAATCTAATTTACAAGAGCCTGAGCATAGCATTATTCCAGATGTTGTTATGAAAGGAAGAGTCTCAAATATCAAAGATTTTGTTTTAGCTTTTGATAGTGCATTTGATGAACTTAATGATTTACCTGACGGATTTAGATTTAGTAACAATGCTTTGGCTGAAATTATAAACGTAGTTTTAGATGTACAAGTAGATAAACTTGTTACAGCTGATGCTATCCGATTGGTAAGAAATCGCTATTGATTATGATATACCCAGCAATATAGACTCTAAATTAATTTACTGTAATCTATTAGTAGATAGGCTAGAAAACGATGAGGTATGGTTTTTTAGCCATATTAATGGTGTTTATTGTTGTCGCTCTTCGTTAGCGAATATAGTTAAAAAGTATTTTAATTCATATAATTGTTCTCTCTTGTTTGGCGTCAGTTTGATGATCATATAAATGAAGATGAAGAAGCACATTCCAGCTATACCAATAAGAGCTATAACTTTAATATCAAGGTTTTTCATTGTTGCAACTAAAATTGATATTGAGAATGTGACTAAAAAACCAATTATTTTTTCTATACCAAGTCCGCTATTCTCACTGATTAGTATCCTTGCATTGAGTATTTCTAATATTCCTTCTATATGAGATTTTTTTATTTCGTTTAAACTTAAAGTTCTATGGAACTTTAGATCCCTCGCTTTTTGATCTTTATTATCTTCCGGAGGTACTTGTGATAGTTCATATTCTGAATATTCTTCTTTTGTATAAATACTCTGAGCTTTGATGATTAAAACAAGACTAATAAATTCAAATAATATAGTGGCGCCTAGATATATATAGTAATAATCCCAGTCTTTTTTGTAAGCAGAGTAAATGGATGAATATAAACAAAAGCCAAAAAGTATTAGAGAGAATAAAATTGATATTTTAAATTTTATTCCAATCGCTTTTAAGCTTTCTCTAAATATAGCTATTCTTGTACACTCTTTAGTGTAGGCATTAAAGCATATTTCCCATTTGTTCGTATTGTTCAATATTGACAGCCTTAAATACATTTGTGATTGAAAGTGATAATACGCTACTTATCTATTATTATCAGCTGGTTAACATGTGATTTCGTTGATTTATGATGGTTTTATCACTTTCGGACACTCCGAGAATAAGGCCCGCCAGCGAGACGCACCATTCATTGCAAACCACACCCTTACACCATCACGTTAAAGCGCCTTCGTGTGAAAAGCCGCAATGCAAGCATCGCTCACACCAAGGCAACGTCATGGTGTTATCGGGGCGGTTTTACATTCATTCTGCCGCTGGCTAGCTTAGGAGCTTGCTTCCAACCCCTATCCCCAATCTTGGGGAAGTTTACGCTTCGCGCAAACAAGAGCCGTTCGCACCGTAATGGCTCACACTCTTAGGTTTAATTGCATTGGTTTGTGGTTCGCCATTACCGTGCGTTTGGGTATCGTGGGTGCTGGCGCTTCATAATTACGGCTACTTGGTGCCTTTTGCTGGCACAAAGCAGCCTTAACATAATGGTTTTTATGCGAAATGTTACGTGCCTAACCCCAGCAAGCTGGCGGGCACTGGGCACAACGCATAAAACGGCAATTATGTTAAATTTTCCGCGCTCAGTTTGGCATCGGTGATCGATTTGGCCACAAGCCAACATCAAAAGCAAAGGCGCAGCGTGGCTGCACCCTAGCAGGCGTTGCCTGCAAACATTCACGTCAGTTCGGTGGCATTTTGCTTTTTGTGTGCGTTGGTTGTCTGCCGTCTTGGCCTTGCGGGCCAATTATCTCGCGCTTCGCACATCGACTCCCACAACCTCCCCCGCCCGCCCAGGGTATCCCGCTCAGAACCAATAAAGGGTGTCTACGCCTTTGGCTTTACCTATCTGGTTACAGGCTTTATTTACTGTGTTTATCGGGCGGTCTACGGGGGCTTGTCGTTGTGGTAAAGCAAGATCAAAAGCAATAAAAAAGCCTGCTGGCGCAGGCTTTTTTGTTAGTTAACTATTTTTAATGTTGTTGGTTGTGTTGAACTTTTTGTACCGGTTACATTGTTCATTTTTGAAATTAGTTCTAAACCAAAATAGTTATTATCAAAAGTTAAAGCTCTTAATTCATCAAGCGGCAAGTTTAATTCTTTTAATAACTCAGACCTCTTAATTCCTTTATTCCTTAAAGCGTCGAATACTTTTGTTAGTATAAGTGATGTCTCTCTTTGCTCCATTCCCTCAGGCTCTTTAGTTCTTCCATACTTTCGAGATAAAGCTATATTTAGTTGCCTGTAATGCCATTCTGTTGAAATATTTAAATCAAAAGTTCGTCTTATTAAAGCTGCAAGTGATACTTTCCATTTTTTCTTCAGTTTTATTAAATCATCAAGTTGTGGGTACTCTGATATTGTTGCCACAACGCTTGCCGCTGGCATTAAAAATGCGGATGCAAACTTGTCTGCTTGTTCTTCTGCTTCTCGCCCATTATTTGAAGAATGTTTGTGAAGAACAAGGTGGCCTAATTCATGTGCAGCATCAAATCTACTTCGCTCTGGCGTTTTCATTGTATTTAGAAAGATGAAAGGCTTTTCATCAAGCCAAAATGAAAAAGCATCTACATCAAGGCAGTTCTCGGCAAGTGAAAAGACTCTGATCCCTTTTGATTCAAGTAAGTGAATCATATTTGATATCGATAACTCACCTAGCCCCCAGTGTTCTCTGAGTAAAGTCGCAGATATTTCAGGTTCAGCGAACTTTTCTTTACTAAAATCTAAAAGGTCATGATTCAGTAGACTAAATTTACTTTCAATCCAATCATTTAATTCAAGCGCAATTGAACCAGCACTTAATGCCGCATCTCTTTTGGTTGCGCTCAATTTGGTCATAGCTCTAAAGCTGACACCATTTTGTTGAAGCAATTCAAGGTTATCTTGGAAAAAAAACTCTATTGGATAATTTAGAGCTGCTGCAACTTTACTTAAAGTGTTCTCATCAATAGATTCTAAAAAACCTGCATTTTCATAAGTTGAAAGTGTTCTAGTTGTTATGCCAGATAATTCAGCAAGACTTTTCTTTGTCATGCCTCGTCGTTCACGTGCAAGTTTTAATCGTTGTGAATTAAACATCATTTTTCTTAAATTTTAAGTTCAATTGGTATATCTATGTCTGCATTAAATGATTGGGTCAAAGTAGAGTCATCGATATCAATTGGTTTGTTAATATCAAGGTCGATAATGATTCTATTTTCACGATCAAATCCAGTAACATAGCCTTTACTATTAAAAGAAATTGGCTTGGTTAGTTCAGCCATAAGACTATTATTGTCTTTATTGAAATAGTGTAATAAGAACCAAATTTCACAATTTATTGCATTGTTTGCTTGCTTTTTGGGTATAAGCTCTTCAAACATATCGTAATTTGGGCTTTCAATTTGATTTAAATTAAAAAGATCCAAGGTGAAATCACCCTTGCTTGTCTTAGATTGAGGTGTACCGTTCTTTAGCCCTGTTTGGTTACAGCCTGAACATAAGTAGATTGCCACTCCTAGATCTTGGTTAATTGTTAGCTCTATATTTCGGATAGATTCGCCAACAAAACCTTTGTCTTTCAGTAATTCACGTAATGCTCTTACTGTTTCGTTGTAAAAATATTGCCCACCGCCAGTTTTTGGATTGTTTTTTGTCATACTTCGACGTGAACTTAAGCCTCTTAATAGAGCTGTTCTTAATGTTTCTTCTGGCATATTTAATGATTGTAGCTGTTCTTCTTTTTGAGAAAGAAGCTGTTCTTCTTTTTGGTATTCAGTAACTTTAATGTTTAACACGTTGGATCACCTAGATTTAAGATTTCCTGTATTTTAACCTCGTTTGAGGGGGTAAAACAAGAAATAGGTTTTTATGTTTTCCTTCTTTAACTTTAATGTATACCCTAACGAAACCACTTCCCATCGCCTCTCAACCCTTACCGCTTCATTTGTGAAACCATCTATACTAAACTGATTTAAGAAACTAACTTAAATTAAACCAGTTTAGGGAAAACCATGCTGATCCGTGCTTACCTTCGTGCCTCAACCACCGAGCAAGATGCCCAACGAGCAAAAGAAGAACTCAAAGCCTTTGGCGCCAAATTTGGTAGTCGTATTGCTGGCTACTACATCGAAAACCAATCTGGCACCAAGTTAGAACGTCCTGAACTCAACAAGTTGATAGATGACAGCGAAGCCGGTGATGTGTTGCTGATTGAAAAAATGGATCGCCTCACTCGTTTACCTTGGCTTGAATGGAAAACCTTAAAAGCCCGTATCATGGAAAAAGGGTTGGTGATTGTAGTGGCAGATCAGCCGATGACGCATGCAGTGTTCAGTTCGGGGGAACAAAACAGTATTACCTTGGCTTTAACTGAGTTTATGTTGGATTTGGGGGCCGCGATGGCCCGTGATGATTACGAAACTCGCCATAAACGCCAAGCGCAAGGCATTGCGAAAGCAAAAGCGGAAGGAAAGTACCGTGGTCGCCGTGTGAATGAATCCCTGCATCAAGATATTCGGGATCAGTTAAGCCTTGGGCGGAGTTATTCAGAGATACAGCAGAAGTTAGGGTGCAGCAGGGCAACGATAGCGAGAGTGGTGAAGTCATTAATTTGATATTAAAAACAATATATTAAGTTTTTGGTATAGTATACTGTCAACTTTAAGAATGCGGCATCATTGTTAATAATGTAAGTTGGTTTAATATTCATGAGAAAAGAAAGACCTATTAAGATTTTTTACCTTAGTGAACTTAAAAGATTATTTAAACGGTTAGGATTAAATCGGTTAAATTTTTTGCATATCTTGATTAAAGTTATTGTATCTATTATATCACATCCTATATCTACCGCTTTAATTGTATTTTTTCAATTGGTGGCTGGTGCTATTTTAGGTGCTAACTTAGGTACTAATTTTAATTCATTTAAAAGTAGTTTAAATTTTGATTCTATTGATAATATAAAACTGTCAATTATTAATAA
>NZ_SSMG01000255.1 GCF_009873615.1 Photobacterium lucens | reverse complement strand
GATAGTAAATTAATATAAAATATCAATTTAATGGACTAGGTATGATAAAAAATACGACTAATACATCACAAGGGATGTTGTTATTTAAATTATCAGCTCTGCAAAGCTTTGCCATCGGGACCCTTAAAGTCAGAGAAATCGTGCCTTACACCAATTTGAGTGTTATACCAAAATCTCATCCTACCGTTTTAGGGACTACCACACTACGCGGGGATACCGTACCTGTTATTGATATGGCAAAAGCCATTGGCTATCCTGCGATCAGTCAAGAAGAACGCCAGCGCTGTTTTATTATTATTACCGACTGTCGTCGTAAGCTTGTCGGTTTTTTAGTCCGAGGAATTGATCGAATCACCGAATGTAATTGGCAAAATATTGAAGCGCCGCCACAACATTTAGGCAGTGATATTTTCGTGACGGGTGTTATGCGTGAAGACAATAAGCTAATTCAGTTATTAGACGTCGAATTACTCCTCTCTAAAATATTTCCAGATGATCCTTCTACGTTATTACCTTCGTTAACAGATATTGAAAGAGAAACCTTACGTCCACTTAAAATCTTATTAGTCGATGATTCAGCTGTAGCCAGAAAACAGTTAACTCAAGCATTGGAAAGTATCAGCGTGCCCTATTTTGTGGCAACAAACGGACAAGACGCTTTTAATATGATGCAAAGTGCAGCTCAAGCCAATGAACCGTTCCATATTTTAGTCAGTGATATTGAGATGCCGGGGTTAGATGGCTATGAATTAGCCTTTAATGTGAAAAATAGCGACTTACTCGTGTCGACCTACATTATACTTCACACATCACTATCAAGCGAAATCAGTGTGTCTCAAGCACACCAAGTTGGGGCACAAGAAGCATTAACGAAATTTGAAGCCAATGAACTGATTCACGCAATGCTTCGAGGCGCAGAGCAGCATAAAGCCTTAGTCAGTTAGATAAACAAAAGCGAGAAAGTGTCATTATATTTGACCCTTTCTCGCTTCTTACTCACTATTTAGCTTATAACTTAACGAATAAAGCGGTTATAAATAAATAGAATGATGAAAGCACCTAAGGTTGCAGTCACAATACTACCGATATTGACACCTGTCGCATGACCTAAACCAATAAACTTACCTACATAACCACCAACAAATGCACCACCAATACCTAGTGCCATTGTTACGATCCAGCCACCGCCGTCTTTACCTGGCATAAGAAACTTAGCCAATGCGCCTGCGATCAAACCAAGAATGATCCAAGAAAAAATACCCATAGGAACTCCTATATAAACTCAATATAGTAAAAACGCATATTTGTTAATTGTAGACTGATCTTATTTGGTAAGGTTCAAAGCTAATAAGGTATATTTATAAAAATATTGTTCAATTGCTTATTAAGCATTCAATTACAGTATCTTTTGCACGTAAAACATTCCCGATTTATTGATAATTATATAAACATATAGCTAATTCTTAGTGTAAGATGCGCGCTTGTTGATGATTTTCAGATAAAATAACATGCCGAGGTAAGTGCAAAAATGAAATACGATTGGATTCTCTTTGATGCAGACGAAACTTTGTTTTCTTTTGATGCATTCAAAGGGCTTGAGCTCATGTTTTCTCGTCATGGTATTCGCTTCACTGAAACGGATTTTATTGAGTACGAAAAAGTTAATCGTCCATTATGGGTTCAGTATCAAAATGGGGAAATTACCGCGACAGAATTACAACAAACCCGTTTTCGTTCGTGGTCTACTAAACTCAACACCACAGAGCAACAACTTAATGATGATTTTATGAATGCTATGGCAGATATCTGCCAAGCCTTACCGGGCGCAAAGTCTTTATTAAATTCATTAAAAGGCAGAGCTAAATTAGGCATCATTACCAATGGATTTACTGCACTACAACGCATTCGTTTGGAAAGAACAGGGGTTGCTGACTACTTTGATCTGCTTGTTATTTCTGAGCAAGTAGGTGTCGCTAAGCCTGATCGCCGTATTTTCGATTACAGCCTTGGAAAAATGGGCAATCCAGCCCCTTCCCGTGTATTGATGGTTGGCGATAATCCGCAATCCGATATTCTTGGTGGTATTAATGCAGGCTTTGATACTTGTTGGTTTAACCATCAAAACCAACCTCAACCAGAAAATATTACCCCAAACTACCAAGTTGCTACCTTGGCTGAGCTTGAAAAAATCCTTGAATAATATCAACAGGTTGTAATTTATAAATTGTATTTATCACTATTTTATCCTGCATTATGGTGATAAATACACTGTTCATGAAAAATGAAGTACAAATAAATACCGATTATAGCTTTACAATCCACTTAAATAGATTTAGTTTTAGGTCAATTATTTCATCAGGCGCATATATTATGTATTCAATTAGCCAAAACAATTTAACAGTATCTTCTGCTGTATTTGTTATGAATACATCTGTGCTTGTCTCTGTCGTCGTCGTCAACTAAACGCTGACGTTTAAGTTTATTCGTCAGTTACTGCTGGCGGATACTATCTCACCTCTTTTATCTTCCAGCACACTGACTTTCATTGAGAAGGTATGCCATTTGAAGAGAAGAGAACTAGCCGCGATTGGATTTATGACCTTTGCCTTGTTTTTAGGGGCAGGTAATCTGATCTTTCCACCTATGATGGCGCAGCAAGCTGGTGAAAACTGGCTGATTGCAATTGGTGGCTTTCTATTAACTGCTGTTGGTCTACCCGCTTTAACCTTGATTGTTCTTGGTCGCCTATCTTCAGCCAACAAACTTACAGCTTCGCTACCGAACTGGATGGATCGTACTTTCTGGTTCTTAGTATTAACAACCCTTGGTCCTGCCTTTGTTTTACCACGCGCTGTAACTGTCGCTTATGAAATGGGCATTAAGCCTTTCTACCACGGCGACGGCTTAATGGTGTTCTCCATTCTGTTTTGTTTACTGACGTTAGTATTGGCACTAAAGCCGGGGAAACTCGTTAATTACATCGGTAAAGTAATGACACCAGCCCTGATCGCGATGCTGGCTTTATTAGTTATCGCTGCACTTGTTAATCCATTAGGCTCACCCACTGATGCTAACGCTGTTTATAAAGCAGCACCAACCGTAAACGGTATGATCCAAGGCTACATGACGCTCGATGCTATTGCTGCTGTGGCATTTGGTTGGGTGATCATCCAAACGATCCGCAGTACAGGCGTTAAGTGTGATAAAGCCATTTCTTACTACACCCTGCGTGTAGCAGGTATTTATGCAGTATTGATGTCGCTATGTTACCTCGCGATGGGTTACCTTGGTGCAACATCATCGTCTATCGCGCCAAACTCTACCAATGGTGGTGAAATTTTAACGCGCTACGCTGCTGGCGAATTTGGTACCTTTGGTCAAATACTCTTAGCAACCATCACTTTAATGGCATGTTTAACCACCACGATTGGTTTAACTAACGCAAACGGCGAATACTACAAAAATACTTACCGTGTACCATTTACCATTAGTGCAACGGTGATCATGACGCTAACAGCACTGATCTCTAATGTGGGCTTAGAAACCATTATCGAAGTCAGTTTACCTGCTATTTTGATCTTATGCCCAATCGCTGTATCACTGATCATTGCTATTATTTTCATGCCGAAAACAGTGAGTAATGAAACACGTAAACTGTCTATGAGCCAAACCATTATTGTGATTATCGCAACCCTATTTGGCACCATTGATGCGTTGAATATTCTAGGCAAGATACCAGCATCAACCCTAAAAGAGCTCAATACATGGTTGCCTCTTTTCCATGCTCATGCCTCATGGTTACTGCCTGTGTTAGTAACGGTTGTGATCAGTAAAGTGATCCATACGACTCAACGTCGTAGTGATGTTGTAGCCCAATAATACCAACGGCTGAAGTTATGTTCTCTTCCCTAACTTCAGCCTTTTCCCCTTGAAGCCTTCAATTCATCCCTAAGTTAAAGTATTTATAAAAAACCGATTTATATTTCATTAGCTGCTAATATTTTGATTATTAACAGTCAATTCATCTACTATTGCTAGTAAAAAAACGCATACCATAAAAAAATCATTTACAACACTACGTTTTCTTTATATGTTGTAAGCGTTAATTTCGTCACATACCAGAAGTTGTTAAGTTATGTATTCAGCAAAGCTAGAACATAAAACAAGAAAATACTTAGCATCGAACCAGCTAACCAGTTGGGGCGAAACTTCTGCTGCTGTGTTACAACAAACAGCACGAATTATTACCGCTATTATCCTAGTGATTATTCGCTAGGCTGGCGGTTAAACTTCCGTCAGCCGAGCTGGCGGAGGATACTATCAAGTCAACTATCTTCTATCAGCAAACCTGCGGAATACAATTTTAATCATGGATGTGTAGCTCATTGCGCAATACGCCGATGTTTGTCTATAACTTCAAAAATGCAGGTATCCAATTTGAAAACACAAGACATCTTCGTACTAGGTCTCACGACATTCGCCCTCTTTTTGGGCGCTGGTAACTTAATTTTTCCACCAGCAATGGGGTTAGACGCAGGTACTTCACTTGCTTCTGCCATGGGTGGCTTTCTGATCACAGCAGTTGGTCTACCGGCTTTTACTATTATCGTGTTAGGTCGTATTGGTAATACTAATAACCTTACTAAAGCACTGCCTAAATGGTTAGGTACAACGTTTTGGGTGCTTCTGTTTACTGCAATTGGCCCGGCTTTTGGTATGCCACGTGCTGTAACAGTGGCTTATGAAATGGGAATTCAGCCATTTTTCAAAAGCGATCACCTTGTTGCGTTTTCAGTGATCTTTTCAGCACTCACATTATTCCTTGCTTTTAAACCGGGTAACCTTGTGACTTATATCGGTAAGATCATGACACCTGCATTGATCCTTCTATTATGTGGTCTTGGTTTATCTGCTTTTCTAAATCCGTTAGGTGTGCCAGCCACTCCATATGGTGATTACCAAACAAGTGCTGTGACTAGTGGCTTGATCCAAGGCTACATGACAATGGATGCGATTGCGGCAGTTGGTTTTGGTTGGGTGATCATCCATGCAATTAAAGCTAAAGGTGTTACCACTCAACAAGGCATTGCTTCTGCTTCTATTAAAGTGGCCTTGATTTATGCTGCATTAATGGCTGCTTGCTACATTGTGATGGGCTACGTAGGTGCAACCTCTTCATCTATTGCAGAGCATGGCGTAAATGGTAGCGTTATCTTAACCCGTTACGTGGCTGGTGAATTTGGTCACTATGGTCAATGGTTACTGGCAGCAATTATCTTAATGGCATGTTTAACGACAACAGTTGGTCTAACGAACGCTTGTGCTGAATACTACCAAGATACGTTTAAAGCTTCTTTTGGCTTAACCGCGACCATCATTGTGGTACTGACTTGTATCATTGCAAACTTTGGTCTAAACGACATTCTAAAAGTAAGCCTGCCTGCTATCTTAGTGCTTTGCCCTGTTGCGATTGCGCTAGTATTAGCATCATTAGCAGCCTCTACACTGACAGTATCTCGCTTAACGCATACTGCAGTATTAGTGACAGCTACGGCTTTCGGCACTATTGATGCGATTAATATCTTAGGCAAAATGCCAAAAGAATTAGGTACTTTCTTCGCTGACGCACTACCGCTATACAGTGCCCATGCGAGTTGGTTATTACCTTCTCTATTCATGCTGATTGCAACAGCGGCTATTGGACGCACAGCAGTGGCTGAGAATAAATTCGGTCGTGTCGATTACCGCTTAAAAACAGCGAACAACGAGTAATAAAAAAGCAGCGATAGTTGGGGCTATCGCTGCTTTTGTTTTCTCGAAAGTAAAAAGCCTCTGTATGAAGTGACCCCCAATAGTTGGACACCAATTATTGGGGGTCTTTTATGTCCAAATATAGTCGAGAGTTAAAATGCA
>NZ_SSMG01000254.1 GCF_009873615.1 Photobacterium lucens | reverse complement strand
TCATCTTTCGATGAAAACTATAAATCAATCTATTGATTGAATTTACTAGTCAGCTTTCCAGATTGTTAAAGAGCATAACGCAAAAGCGTTAATCAATGATTATCTCATTCATTAGCACTTTCGCTATTTTTCTAAAACCATTTCACCAAGCAATCTGTGTGGACACTGCATTCAACAGTAAGTCTTTAGGTAAGGAGGTGATCCAGCCCCAGGTTCCCCTAGGGCTACCTTGTTACGACTTCACCCCAGTCATGA
>NZ_SSMG01000253.1 GCF_009873615.1 Photobacterium lucens | reverse complement strand
CTTATGTCTCTGCTTTTTTGTTTTTAAATCGTAATATAATTTGAAATATTATTATTTCCTGTATTAAATAGTCTAAGTCGTTGCCATTTAGAAGGATTTCAAATGAGTCAATTAAAGCTAGGAAGGCAGGTTATTTCTGATTTAAATTCCGTTGAATATAAATGGATTGAAACCCTTAATTACGATGGTCTAACAAAAACTGAAATAAATCAGTTGATTAAGCGTTGCTTGGGCGGTGATGATGAAAGCGCAGATATACTACGTCGAATAGCAATGAAAGAGTGTTCACCACTGTACTTATTAGATTATCTTGATAAATTATCAGTGAGTGTTGTGGATTGATAATTATTTTTACTCGCTATTTATATCTAATAGCGAGCGGAATATATCATGAAATACGTTTAGCTACGACATAATGATAAAGTACTAGCAGAATATAAAATCATTAGTCGCTGATATTATGCCTTAGCATTTTCTTTATGTAGGGCTATATAACGTGTAACACCAATGTTTGCCGCTTCAATTGCACCAGCAAGAAAACCGGGAAATTCCGGTGCCCATTCGCTAGCAATGCCTGTTATATTCCGAGCCCACGCCCCCTGAAAAGGAGCATTAGCAGGAGGCAAACTATGGCTCATCTCTTGCGTATCAAACGAAGTAGCGGTGAATGTTTCTTGCGCCCAATCTTGAATGATATGTGCTATTGGGGTAGCAGCTTGTTCACCAAATAATCGAATGAGTTGTTGCTGGCAATAAGCTTTTAATTGGGCTTCTCCAATCATTTTTCGCTGTGCGACAGGAATGCCAATAAAGCCAAACAGTGCCGCATTGTTATCCTGATTGGCTGAATGATTAGGCTCTGATGCATCATGAATTTCAACCATAGGACCAACCATACTACGTGCACTGCCTGATAGCCCTTGCTCTCGCCAAAATGGACGCTCATAAACCGCAATGTATTTAGCATGAGGTGCCATCCATGTCGCGGTGTTTTGCCACTGCGTGATCAATTCTTTAGGTAGTGATGGTGAGAACACGATATTGTGGCTGACTAAACGTGGTGGAATAGCCAACAATATGTGATCAACATTAACACTATGTTCTGTATCGGCATGGCTTTCTTGGCAGTGAACCGTGATTAAATCACGCTTGTGCTCTATTTGTGTTACTCGTGTTGATAGGTAAATATCAGGGTTCTTTAGTTTAGCTGCCAGCGCCTTAATAATACTATCCATACCGCCTGTTAATCGCATAGAGGTAGGGGAGGTCACAAAACCTGCTAATTCACGAGGGGCTTGCTCAAACGATTGTTCGACTAGCATATTGCCATCATCGTTTTGAGCAAAAACGGCTAAGCCTAAATCAGCAATCACTTGTGCAAATTGTGGCTGAATATCGGGCCAAAACCATGTCGGGCCAAGATCGAACGAGTATGGCTCATCATTGGGCTGAAATCCCATGATCCTACCGCCTAGAATGTCGCGAGCTTCGAGTAAGATATAATCTTGGATCCCTTGTTGCTCTAGTAAATAGGCAGCATAAAGACCACTTAGTCCGCCACCTAAAATGGCTACTTTTTTATGTGTCATGATCATGCCTCACTTTCAATATTCACAAATTCACCTTGTTTAATGTACACAATGGCACCTTGCTCACCGGCATACACTTGAGGTGTTGAGTGTTGTGGTAATCGTAACCAACTACCTTGGTGATATGTGATCCCATCACGTTTAACACTACCTTCCACAACCAATATTTCCGTTGCTGCCACTGTTAAATCGCATACTTGGTTATAGGTAGGGACTTTTTCTAAACTGGCTGTTTCATAACGATCATGAAACAAGACACAAACGGCTCTGCCATTGATACATTGCCAGTTCTTAAGATCCTTGGTGTTGATACGTTGTGTCTTGGTATCTTCTTCACGCATTTGCCATAGCTTGACAAAAATCGTCGTGCCTTGAGTGCTAAATGGCGTGTGCGTTGAAGATGGCGGATTGCGTAAATACCAGCCTTCAGAATAATCACCAGTGCTATCGGAAAATGTCCCTGATAGCACTAAGATCTCTTCGCCACCAGGGTGAATATGATGAGGAAATGATGATTGTGGTGCATAACGAACCACGGTTGTCGCACGGGCTTTCTCACCACCAATGCGATCTAACATCATGCGTTCTACGCCCGGTTGGGTCGATGCCACCCAATGGTAACGATCGGCACTAATGGTGACAGGGCGAGTAAAATCAGCGTTAACATGCATGATAGTCTCCTCGTAAACGTAGTAGTGAAGGGCAATGGTCGTCATACCATCACCCTTAGTGACACCAAAAACTTATTAATAACGTTTTGATTTAACGTAATTTATTGGTTTAGTTACGGCCTGCCATTACACCACCATCAACATCCCATACGGCACCTGTGACCCAATCCGCTTTATCAGACAGTAAGAACGTCACGGCATTGGCAACATCAGCAGGCGTACCAACACGACCAATTGGGTGGAAGTCGTTAAATCCTTGCAGGGCAGTGTGTACCTCATCTTTAGGAATAAAACCTTCATAAATTGGGGTTTGTACTACTGCCGGTGATACTGCATTGACACGAATATTGTTTGCAGCAAGCTCCATCGCTAAGTGTTGCGTCAGTGCATGAAGCCCTGCTTTTGCCATTGAATAGGCTGATGATGGTGTGGCAGCAATGGCTTGTTTGCCCCACATAGAGCCAATATTTACAATGGCGCCTTTACGATGATTGGCAATCATATTGGCCGCGACTTTTTGAGTGATGAAGAAAAACGCACGATTAAGCTGCATGTATTTATCGTAGTCATCACCCGTGTGTTCAATAAATGGTTTAGGGAAAAATACACCGGCAGCATTCACTAATAGATCGATATCTTGGTGCTTCTCATCAATGATGGCTAACAGTGAGTTAACCCCAGCCTCACTTGTCAGATCGGCAGTTAAAGCTTCAACAGAACCAAATTGAGCAAGATCGTGTTGTGCTTGCTCGGCTTTTTCTACTCGATGACCAACGACAACGGCACGACCGCCTTGTTCTAATACCTGACGGGCAGTTTCAAAACCCATACCGCTAGTACCACCAATCACTAGTAGTTTTTTACCTGCAAATAGTTCACTCATGGCTTTACTCTCTCTTTTTTCGTTGTCTTTATTATTCACTCTCAACAAAAGAAAAACTTTCATGTTAGTCTTAAGCTATTCGAGTCATTTTTATGATTGAGTAGCATTGATTAGCTGCTCATTGGCTTTGATGACATTTTTGTTGTTTTTGATGATTCCGACAAATGAGATAATCTGTCACTACGCTAAAGAAAAACTTTATCGCTATGAAATTACCTATACATTTAAATGCGTTGAAAGCCTTTGAAGCCAGCGCACGCCATCAAAGTTTTTCTGCGGCAGCGGAAGAGCTAAACGTCACCCCTGCTGCGGTAGGGCAATTAGTGAGAACCTTGGAAGAGTGGTTAGATACGCCATTATTTCACCGAGCAAATAGTGGAAAAATTCGGTTAGTGCCAACGGAAACGGCTGAGCGTGCGTTACCGGATATTCGAGCAGGGTTTGATAAATTAGCATTGGGGTTAGAGCTGCTTCAGCAAAGCCCGACATGCGGTATATTAACGGTCACTGTCAGTCCTGCGTTTGCTGCTAAATGGTTATTGCCACGGCTTGATTGTTTTCAAGCACTGTGTCCTGAAACGGATGTGCGGCTAGATACTAATTTAAAACCGATCGATTTCGTTATTCAGCGTGTCGATATTGGTGTGCGTTATGGTACGGGGAATTGGCAGGGGCTGGTGGCAGAAAAGCTCATGGAAGAAGAAGTATTTCCAGTGTGTTCACCACGATTATTAGAGCAAGCTGAAAGACTAACAAAGCCTGAGCAATTGCTACAAGAAACCTTAATTCATGATTTATCAATGGATGAACATACCGGATTTCCAACATGGTCGGCATGGTTAGAAAAAGCTGGCGTAGAGAAACATCAATCAGTCCATAATATTCAGATCAATAACTCAGCAGCAGTATTACAAACAGCGATTGATGGTAGCGGTGTGGCATTAGCACGCAGCGTCATGGTCAAAGATGATTTAGCAGCAGGGCGGTTGATACGGCTATTTCCTGATATCCAATTTGATTCACCACTGGCTTATTATGTGGTGTATAAGTCGGAATCTGTGGCGCTTGCCAAAACTCAAGTGTTTCGTGATTGGTTATTTGCTGAAGCGAAAGTTGAATAAATGTGCTGGTTTTGAATCGAAAATACGATTGAACACGTAAGGAAAAATAGTGAGTTCAACGAGAATTCAATGTGCACAAGAAATGCAATCTACCATCGAAAGTCTGTGTGGTTTGCCAACGTCCGTTTACTTGGCGTAAAAAATGGCAACAGTGTTGGGATGATGTGAAGTATTGCTCTGAGCGTTGTCGACGTTCAAAGCAACACATTTTAAAAAGCAGCAAGGCTGATTAAACACTCGATAGTAATGGTTCAGCCTTGCTATTTAAGCGTTTTCATTAACGTTAAAAATCTTCTGCGACTTCAAATACTACACGTTCGTTGGTGGTTGGGTGATTGAACGCTAGGTATTGAGCGTGTAAGCATAAACGTTCACCTTTTTGACCGTATAAGTCATCACCGACAATGGGCATATTCATCCCTTTAGCATGGGCTGAATGAACGCGAAGTTGGTGAGTTCGACCTGTTTTCGGGAAGTAATATACTTTTGTTTTGCCATCTTTACGTTCAAGCACTTGCCATGTGGTTTGTGCAGGCTTGCCGTATTGGTAACACACGATTTGACGAGGGCGATCGTCTAAATCCACTCGCATAGGAAAATCAATTACGCCTTCATTCGCTTCACTTGTCCCTTCCAATAGGGCAACGTAGCGCTTTTCTACCGTACGTTCAATAAACTGTTTTTGTAGTGCTTTGTGGGCATCCTTGGTTAACGCAATCACAATTAATCCTGATGTCGACATATCTAAACGATGGACAATCAACGGGCTATCGCTATCTGGGAACATGGCTTGCATTCGGCTATAGACTGAATCTGTAATGGTTTTACCGGGTACGGATAGGAACTCTGCCGGTTTATTGATGATCACCATGTCATCATCTTGATAAACAATCGTTAGCTCTTTGCCTTCGGCTGGGTTTTGCTCTAATGGGTTATCGTCGACGGCAATGCCTGCCAACATGTGCGCTAAAATAGGCTCACATTTGTTTTTTGATGCTTCATAAAAGTATTTATGTTTTAGCATTTGTGGTGCAGGAGATTTGCCCCACCAGAAGTGCGCCATGGTTAATGGTGTTAAGTCATGAGTAAATGCATATTGAAGCAGTTTGACGATGGCGCAGTCTCCTGCACCTTGTGGGATCACATCAAACAGTTGATTGAGATCTTTGTATTCCTCAAACTGGTTCACAAAGCGGTATTGGCTATGAATACTTTGTTCTAACTGTGCTGCTAATTTAGCTTGCTTGGCTTTCAGTTCAGCAAGCACAGTGGTATCTGTTTCAAGCTGTTCGCTCAGTGATAGCAGCGTTTGTTGCCACTGTTGGCGCAATGCTTTTTGCTGATGTTTGTCGTAAGCGCTTTCACGGGCTAAGCGATGAAACTCCTCGCTTTTAAAGGCTTCATCATCACTTTGCTCTGCTGCTTTACGTTGTAATTTTCGCTGTTTGCGCTGTTCAATCATCTGCAAACGAAAGGCTTCAGACTCTTGCTCTGCTTGTGTTTTCGCTTGGTTATATTGTTGCTGTAATTTAGCAAAACGAGGCGAAGATTCTACACTCGTTATTTCAGACGCTATTGCTGCAAGCTCAGTTTGTCCTGCATGGATCTCTGGATCGGTTTGCTGCGTATTAAACACTGGTGGTACAAAATGGGGCAGTTGAGTTTGCCCAGCAATATCACCTGAAAATGCTGATAGATAACCGATTTCGCCTTGTGCGTTTTGTACCACTAATACACCGAACATAGTGCCAATAGCATCAGTGTGATTGCCTTGTGTTAAACCATCTATACCAAAATCGTGTTGCCAGTCGGTTTGTGTTTCTAGATGTTGTTGCAACTCTTGTGCAGCTAATACACTGAGTGGATGTGGTTTATAACAAAAAGGATAAGTAAAACGTTCAGGTAAGGCGATAGCCTCAATCGATGAGCGAAATGGAGTAAAGATTGAATCGTGCATGGTGTTATCTATCGCAAAATGGGATGCGGATTTTACCACTCTATGGTGGAGAGTACGAGTGATAGGGTTGAGCTACAGGGTTAACAGGCATGTTCAAGCAGTAACAATACGTACAGTATTTTTATCCGCGCTATCTCTATCACATAGGTGATATTCAATTTCAAAAAGAAAAAGAAGAAAAACAAACAAAAAAGAAATAGGATTGTTCAACTTGCCTGATTTTTCAGCGTACAAATAATAAAAATTAAGGGCTTTAGCAATGAAACGAAATAACGTGACTGTTTCTTATATAAATGAAAGTGGTCAAGAGATAAGAGTTAGCATAGCTGAATTGAATATACACCTTGAAAACGAACAAACTTTGACTATTGCAAGCTCTCTTAGACAAAGTGAAAAAGGAATCACAATATCAGATCATAGTGCGAACGATGAAAATCGTAGAGAATATTCTGTTCTTCAAGTAACGCCTTGCGCATGTAACGTGATAGAGGTAAGTACTTCAAAAGAGATCTGTAAATCTTAAATCAACGTTGATCTGTACCCGTAAAGTTGGATAGTTAAGAACAAAACACATCAAAGAAATTTGGTAGGGTATATATCGAATTGGGATGTAAGAAAACGAAGGAATTAACGATGGCACAACAAAAAGCGATTTTAGCGGGCGGTTGTTTTTGGGGTATGCAGGATCTCATTCGTCGCCAAACAGGCGTTCTGACTACGCGTGTTGGCTATACTGGAGGTGATGTAGAAAATGCCACGTATCCTAATCACGGTACTCACGCAGAAGCCATTGAAATCATATTTGATGATAGCCAAACCAGTTTTGATAATATTTTGGCGTACTTTTTTCAAATTCACGATCCAACAACGACCAATCGTCAAGGTAATGATATTGGTACCTCTTACCGTTCGGCAATTTTCTATACTTCTGATGCGCAAAAAATGGCTGCTGAAAAGATGATTGCGCGAATTAATGCGTCTGGTATTTGGCCGGGAGTTGTTGTAACTGAAGTAGAGCCTGCCAGTGATTTTTGGCAAGCAGAGCCTGAACATCAAGATTATTTACTTCACCGACCTAAAGGTTATACCTGTCATTTCCCTCGTCCTGATTGGGTATTACCTAAAGAATAAGCCCCTCATATAAAGTAAAAGCATAGATAAAGACTCGTTATTGAGTCTTTTATTTAATTATTCCTCTCAAAATAGCGAAAGATCTTATACTGAATGGGCAATGATCTTTTATTCCTGCTTTGTTTGTGTATTCAGTTTCCAGTCACTGTGTAACGCATAAGATAGGATTTTCAAGAATAGAGAATGGCTATTAGGAGTCATAGTTATGAAACCATTACTGTTAGTTGCTTTAACTGTTTTAGCTTTTCAAGCGCAGGCACAAGATAAATACGTATGTAAGCGTGGCGACTCTGAACGCGTAATTGAAGTGGTATACACGAATCCTGGTAGTCAAGTTCCTTGTGAAGTTCATTACATAAAATCAACAGGCACAGAAGTGTTATGGGATGCGAAAAATGAAAAAGGCTATTGTGAAGCGAAAGCTAAAGCATTTGCTGAAAAGCTAACAAAACTTGGTATGACCTGCTCAGGCTTAGAGGCAGCATCAACCCAACCTACTGCTGCACAAGTACAGCAAGATGCCGCTGCGCCTTTGGTAGAAACACAGACGTATTCAAATTCAGCTCCTGAGACTCAAGTGACACCAGAATCTCATTCACAGGAAGCTTCAACTGCGGAGCCTATTCCGCATTCAGATCCTGCGCCAGCACCAAATGCAGAGACAACTTCGGCAAAAGAAACCTCAGCAGCAACAACAACTGCTGCTGAAGCTTCTGCATCAATGCCAACCGCGGAAGAGAGCGCAACGCAGCCCGCTACCAATGCTGCTGAAAAACCGCAAGGTCAGCCTGAATAATTTAGCTGAATCATTCTGGTGTTTTAATGAGCGAGTATGAATATCTCGCTCTTTTTATTTCAAATTGATGACAGATCAATGTTACCTTCTCGCAGTTAACTAAGAGAAGAGATAAGCAATATCGTTTGAGATGTTATGAACTTTGAAGAAAAGCCTTATTTACGAGAAATTGAATTAAAGCGCGACAAAATTGATAGCTACGATCAATTTCCTTTTTCTATTCCTGCTATTAAAGAACTGGATTTTATTGAGTTTCACCCTGATGTAACATTTTTTGTTGGTGAAAACGGGGCTGGGAAATCAACCTTAATTGAAGCTATCGCTGTTGCAATGGGGTTGAATGCAGAAGGCGGTAATAAAAATACAGGCTTTGCTACCGAGCAAACACACTCCGAGTTAGATCGCTACATCAAAACAGTAAAAAGCTTTAAACGCCCTAAAGATTATTATTTTTTAAGGGCAGAGAGCTTTTATAACGTAGCTACCTATTTAGATCAGCTAATACCGCCGCCATTACAAGGCTACGGTGGGCAGTCGTTACATCATCAATCTCATGGTGAATCTTTTATGGCGACGATTTCCAACAAACTGCGTGGTAATGGTTTATACATTATGGATGAACCAGAAGCAGCATTGTCGCCTGCAAGGCAAATGGCGGCACTGTCTGAAATTCACCGTTTGGTTGAAGATGGTTCACAGTTCATTATTGCTACTCACTCACCGATTCTACTTGCTTACCCAAGAGCGAAGATCTACCAGTTCAGTGATAATGGTATTTACGAAACCGCTTATGAAGATACTGAGCATTATGAAATTACTCGTAACTTCCTTAATCGTCATCAGCAAATGATGAAAATACTAATGGAAGAAGAGTAGGCACTGAAATATTTATTCGCACCGAAATATATCGGTGCTTTTTATTTTTATGAAATGAATAAATCAGCATATGAAAATGACAGTCTGTAATTTTTTAAAAATTATTATGTTCTCATATG
>NZ_SSMG01000252.1 GCF_009873615.1 Photobacterium lucens | reverse complement strand
CTTTAAAAACAATGGTTAAAAATCTTTCTCAGTGGTTATCCACAGTTTTTTACAAAATTCTGTCATAAAAATATTTACAGAATTAAAAATAGTGTTTAATGTCTGTCTCGTCTGTTACTCAGACCTCAAGTGTTTTTAAAATCAAAACTTCATTTCTAACATTGTGATTCGTTATTGTTGCAAACGAAGGGCGCAATGCTCGGCTAAAAGAAGGGTGAACTTTTAGCTCAGAAGTAGTAGGTCAATGAGTAAAACGATAATTACCGTAATTAATATTTAATTTGCGGGTTTAACTATTCGAACTCAAATTGATAGCCACAAACAAAAATGCTAATTGAAAGCGATGTTTGGGCATAAAGGAAATATAACTATGACTTCACAAACAGGTATTATTCGCAGCTTTAACCCAGTAGAAAAGATCGGTCTAATTACAAGCGATCTTGGTGGTGATATTCGTTTTGACGCATCTCAAGTATGCGGTCAAGCACAGCCATCTTCTGGTAGCATGGTTGAATTTTCTCTTGATGATTCAAGCAATAAGCTAAAAGCCGTTAAAATTCGTTTCATCTAAATGAGCGAACATCTGTTCATATTCTAATTTAATATGAATATGCTATTCAGCCTAAGATAATAATTTTATTATTACTTAGGCTGTTTTATTTTATCCCTACCTAAAACGTTCTTTGTCATATTTAGAATATGTCATTGCATTTATCTTCTTTCTTTTTATTCTCTTTTTATCTTATTGCTTATTAATAGATTAAATTCTATTTAAAGCTTATCTATGTGTTTATTCTTAATAAGGTTATTGTTTGTTATTCAAGGCTATCGTCTATCAACGCGTTGAACGTAATCGACAAAAGAAAGTAATAAGATAAAAAAAATCCCGAGCAGAACTCGGGATTTTTCATTTTGAATAGCGGAGTACGCTATGCCATAAAGTGAGTTAGGAAATGCGTGATAGGTTCTAGGTAATTTTGGAAGATCACCAGTGAAACCAAGCCACTGATCACAACCCATATAAGCCCAAAACGTAGGCTCACAATCGTACAAACAATCGCAGCAAGCACTTTTGGATTTTCAAGGTTAAAGGCAAAGTTAGAGCCTTTACCAAGAATTTCTACAGCAATGATAGCGGGTAATACAGTCACAGGTACAAAGCGTAGTGTTTTCTTAAAACGCTCCGACATATTAAAGCGACCAGCCATACCAATCACAGAGAAGCGGATCAGGAATGTAGCAAGTGCCATGGCTAAAGATAAGTAAATGACAAACTCGTTACTTAAAGTGATATGTGCGTGAGAATCCATAATAGTCACCTTTTTTATTCAGCAATTGCGTTTAATGGTTGAGAGTCATTTTGTTCTTGTTTGATTTCTTTACGCACTTCTTCTTTTAGTTCGGCTTCCATACGCTCTGTTGATAAATCCATACGGTAACCTGCATATACACCAACAATGGCGGCAACCACTAAGCCTAAAGAATAAGGAAGACCTGAAAGTAAGATACCGGTGACGGTAGCAACTACTGCTGCAACGATACATTCACGGCTTTTTACTTGTGGGATCACAATAGCAATAAAGGCAGCAACCATGGCGAAATCTAAACCATAATCAGCAATGTGTGGGAAGGATGAGCCAATAACCGCACCGAAGAAATCAGCGACCACCCAGTTTACCCAAAAGCCGAACATCGCCGCTAGGTAGAACCAATGACGCCCCGGCTTTTCTTGTTTCATTTCACCAACCGTCGCAGCATAGACTTCATCTGTTAGACCATACGCCATCAATGCACGGGTCGGCATTGAGTACTCTTTTACATACTCTGATAGTGATGCGCTGTATAACACATGGCGTAAATTGATCACGAAAGTGGTCAAGGCAATCACAATCAACTCAGTCGATGATTGGACTAGACCCAAAGCGACCATTTGTGCCGAGCCTGCAAATACAGTCATCGACCATAAGGTGCTTTGTAGTACTGACATACCAGCATTGATACTGATAGCCCCTACGATAAACGAGAAAGGAAATGCCCCTACACAGAGAGGGAATATAGCTTTTAAACCGGCTTGGATAAGTTGTTTCTTCATGCGGCGCCTTTTTATGGGTCGTGTCGTAAATGAAAGAAAAGTTGCATTTTTCACAGTGGTTACTGTTTTGTACTGCGCTATTTTCTGCAAATATATTTTAACCTGTGTTTTTATTCAATCATTTTTGCTATTAGTTTGTTCACATATACTTGCATAATTGTATTTTATTGCAGCCAGTTTTGTATTTTATAGCTGGTTTTTCAT
>NZ_SSMG01000251.1 GCF_009873615.1 Photobacterium lucens | reverse complement strand
TGCATTTTAACTCTCGACTATATTTGGACATAAAAGACCCCCAATAATTGGTGTCCAACTATTGGGGGTCACTTCATCTTGAGGGCTTTTTTAGTAGCAGCGCCAATTAGTGTGCCACTTCAGGTACTGGGAAAATCTTATCGTACGCAAGGTTATAAACATAAGCGTAGATCAAGTAGAAAATCACCATACCGATATCAAGTAAGAAAGCTTCCCATAGTGAAACTTTCAAGAACCAAGATAAAATTGGAATCGTTACAATCAATAAACCTGCTTCAAAACCAATGCTATGCACAATACGCTGCACTGTCGTTTTATTTAAGGTGTTATAACGACGAGCCATAAAGCGATCAAACCAATGGTTATAAAGGTAGTTCCAACCTGTAGCTAAAAAGGAAAACGCAATACCGATTGCTCCAACATGACCAGAATCATAGCCGAATTGACTCAACACACCAACTAACAGCACTAATCCAATAATTTCAAAACAAACGGCATGACGAATACGATCAAAACGTGTTCTCATCACAAACAACCTCAGTACAACTTTTCTTATATTTTATAAATACCTAAAAGGAATATAGAGATTATAAGCAAATTTCTATGCCTAACAAGCTAGATACTATCCGAAAAACGGATAGTTATGTGGTTATTTCATTAACTCAGACGCTTTACATTTTGCTTTAGCGTTCAAACTTAGTGTATTCATCGCATGGTGTTTTGCCGCATGATGCAGCGCATTTTTCTCAGCTTGAAGCTGCTCTACTTGCTCACGCAGTTTATTAATAAGTTCTTGAGAGCCTTGTTGTTTAGACTCATTTTGTTCTAGTAATTTGAACAAGTTTGCCACTTCTTGCGCATTTTCTTCGCTCTTTTTAGTGATCTCATCAATTGCATGTTGATGATGTTCAAGCTCACCGACTAGCTGTTTTACGAATGATCCCATCTCATCAGCAGAACCTGCCAACCGATTAAATATTAATAAGAACGAGCATACTTGTTCATTATGAGAGAAGTTTGGGTATCGAATTTTATGGTCAATTTCAGTCCAACCTTCTTCAAAAATGGTTCGCACTTGTACTTCGGTATATACCACACGGTTTAATGGCTGTGATCCAAACACATAATGAAGCGAACGATAACCGGCTGGGTGCACTTTAACGACCACATCATCAGGTAAATCTGCAAAGACTTTATCATCCCCACTACGAACGTAATAAATCGGCGCTTCTGCGTTTTTCCACTCTTGGCACAGGTAATCGTGAATAGGTAAGCAATCTTCTTTAAACAAATGTAGCGCACGTACACCAATTAAATCGGTAACAATGCTGTCGTAGTTGGTCTCATTAATACCAACGTATTTTTCTTTAAATGTCGGCGTATTAGGTTGAGTTTTTCGAACAATCTTTTCCATTAAGTGCTGCGGATCTTTTACCCGCCAGCGAACAGAATGTACCTGTTGGCATCGTTGAATAATGCGTGCGTACATTTCTGCGGTTTCTTTTAATTGTTCGATATTTGCTTCATGGTTCAAACCAATTTGATGAAGTGTTTGCCAATCAATAGCACTGGCTTGCCACTCTTCTTGGCTAATGCGATTTGCTTTTAAAAAGCTCTCTTCGGTGAGTTCTGCTACTGACATTTTGCCTACCATAATGTTATGTAATAAGCGTAATTCCCATCATCGATTACGCTATATTACAGTCAAAAATAGGCTGGCTGGACTTATTAATCAATCAGTATTTAAGCCGAAAAATGCAATTTAAAGATACGATAGCGTCATGAAAATAAGCGCATAACTTGATTCATTACACTTGGTTATAGACTGGCTTGATATGGCTATTAAGATGCTCTTCTACCGATTCCGCTGAAGCAAAATGATAAAAAGCATATTTGGAAACGTCAGAAAAGACGCAATACGGTTGGCGCTGCCCTAAATCGACATAAAGCTCGTTGTTAGCCTCATTGTGGCCGATTTTACGAATTGAGCTCGATTCTACGGTGATCCAATTAATCATTACAGTGACTCCATTCACTTCTCTATTACTGATCTCAGTTTGCAAAAAGGCGTTGATTTACGCCAGTAGAAGACAAACTAAATAACGTAATTATTTTAAATTTAAGGGATCGATCACTTTGTATTATTTGTTGGAATTGATGTTGAAAAAAAAGCCGACAAATCTGCCGGCTTCATTCTAATTCGTATTTTAGCTTTACTTATCGATACAAGTGTCGCTCACTGTTCAAGCCTTTAATTAGGCTCACACAGGTAAACAACAAAATAAAGCTAAATGGCAATGCTGTAATAACAACCCCTGACTGCAATGCCTCTAATGCTTGTGAACCACCGACCCAAAGTAAAATAGCAGCAATAACACCTTCAATAGTTGCCCAGAAGATACGTTGAGGCACAGGCGCATCCAATTTACCACCAGCGGTAATGCTATCAATAACCAGTGATGCTGAATCTGATGATGTTACAAAGAACACCAAAATCAAGACAATCGATAGCACAGAAAGAAACATGCTCATTGGCATTGCATCGTAAACGTAGAACAAGGTTAATGAGATATCTTGTAAACCGTTCATGCCTAGTTGACCCACTTTATTAGCGAGTTGCTCTACAGCAATACCACCAAAGACTGAGAACCAACAAATAATGACGCAGGTTGGAATAACCAGTACAGAGAAAACAAACTGACGAACAGTGCGCCCTTTTGATACACGGGCAATGAAGATACCAACGAACGGAGTAAATGAGATCCACCAAGCCCAGTAGAAAATTGTCCAGCCATGAAGGAAAGTAGTATCAGTTCGACCAATTGGATTACTTAGCGCAACAAAGTTTTTTGCATAATCCATAACGCCTTGTGGTAATACATGAATAACAGTTTCGATGTTAAGTGCAGCAACAAGAATAAGTAGCCCAACAACAAAAAAGATATTAATGTTACTCAATAGTTTAACGCCACCTTCAATACCGCGAACGACTGAGAAAATCGCCACAGACGTGACACCTGCAATGATACCAAACTGCATACCTAGCTCGCCGTGCGTACCAAATACATAGTTAATACCACTTACCGCCTGTTGCGCACCTAAACCAAGCGATGCAACAAGACCAAATAAGGTAGAAACCACAGCAAGAATATCAACAACGTTGCCTAACCACCCCCACACTCTATCACCGAAAATTGGGAACAATAATGAACGGATAGAAAGCGGTAAATTTTTGTTATAAGCAAAAAATGCTAAAGCCAGTGCAGCGATACCGTAAACAGACCAACCTGTAATACCCCAGTGGAAAAAGCTCGTTGCAATCGCTAATTGCCTCGCTTCTTGTGAATAACCAATAGCATTAAAAGGTGTACCATACCAATCGGTATACAGCGCTGCTGGCTCTGCAACACCAAAGAACATCACACCACTTGCAAGACCTGCTGCAAATAACATGGCACTCCATGAAATGGTTGAGTGCTCAGGTTCGGCATCTTTGCCACCAATACGAATCTTGCCTAATGGCGAAACCATTAACAGCACACAGAACACAAAGAGCATATTCATCATCCACATGAAGTAGCCATCGAACTGCTCAAGAATGCCATTTCGCATATTATTTAATGTTGTTTTTGCTGTCTGAGGATCAACAATCAACATCACAGCAATAAAGATCAGAATTAATAATGCACTAATACCAAATACGGGTTTATGGATGTCAAAACCCCAACGTTGGATATTATCTTGTCCAACTTGATAATCAGTCGTTTCTATACTGTATTTACTACTTACTTTTTCCGTCGAAGTATTCAAAAAAACCTACCTTGTTATGTAAATCCAATAATATTATTTAGACCACTAAACAATATTTGAGCACAACCATAACAACCAAGAGTACAAACAACAAACAAAACAAGATTCTTATGGTCATTACTTACATAAAAATTACATAACCTAGGTATTTATTATTTATC
>NZ_SSMG01000027.1 GCF_009873615.1 Photobacterium lucens | reverse complement strand
TCATGAAGCAGTCATATCAGACTCTAACAAAAGAAATTCTTCATAATATCAATGATAAATCAAAGCTTGAATTTAATATTGTGACGTTCAGTAATGCGGTAAGAGGAAATAAGTCATTTCATTACGATGAAGCAACTCATCAATTTGTAGATAAGCAAAATGTGACAATTGAAAATTATCTTCATAGCTTGTCGGCCGGAGGTGGTACGCAATTTGAACGCGCTCTTCAGGATGCGAGTGCTCATATTACCGATAGTGGTAAGCGTAATATCGTGTACTTTTTAAGTGATGGTAAGGACGAAGATAAGCTACATACTGAAGGAATTCACTTCTTAAAAGATACAGAGATTGTTTCTATTGGCGTTGGACCATCGGCTGACGCAAAACAGATAGATGAAATTGCTCAAATGGGTACGGGTTATGATAAAGATAATCCTAATGCCCCAAGTTATTCTAAAGTAATAACCAATGCGACAGATTTGAACGATATCTTTCATAATATAGGTCAACATTTTATACCGGGTAGTGACATTATAACTGGTGGTATGGATGATGATGTATTGATTGGTGATTCACTTAATCTCGAGTGGATGGAAAAAGCAGGCATGTTGGATCACCTTCATCTGGATCCTAATACTGAACATTTACCTTCTGATATCTTGAAAGAGTATTTGCACCAAAAACTCGGCCGTGAGGTTTTTACGATAGATCTTGACCATTTTGTTGCTGACAATATCGATAAGTTTGAAGGTACAGAGCAAGGTGGACATGACACCCTATATGGTAAAGCTGGCAACGATATCTTATTTGGTGATGGTGGTGATGATAGTCTATACGGCGGCGATGGTAACGACTTATTGATCGGTGGTTACGGTAACGATGTGTTATCAGGCGGCAACGGTAATGATATCTTAACCGGTGGCAAGGGTGAGGATATTTTTCTTTTCGATGCGCTGAGTAAAGATAAAGAGTCAACTGATCATATTACGGACTTTAAAGTTGGCGAAGATAAACTCAACATCTCAGATTTGTTAGATAAATGTCAGCACGATGATGGAATGGAAACGTTGTTACATCACTTGAAAGCTGAAATTATTGATGACAAAGATGGTAAAAAAGATCTCGAGGTCATAGTGCATACTTCTGAAGGTCAAAAGCAAAATATTGTGTTAGATAATGTCGATCTTAATGGCTTATCATTAAGTGATCATAGTGGTTCGAATAAAATTATTGGTCAGTTGTTTGAACACCATGTATTTACCTCGCCAATCCACTCATAAATAAAGCACAGAGCCTACAAACACTTTTGCTTGTAGGCTTTTTGACTATGCATTATAGGTCTTAGCTTTTACCATTTTTCGATATTCACTGGGCGTAATATCAAACTCTTTTTTAAAGCGAGTTGAGAAGTGATAAGCATCTTTATAGCCCACTTGCTCAGAGACATCATTAATGGACATCCCAAAGTCTCGTAGCAGCTCTTTTGCAATTGCCATACGTGTTTTTTGCAAATATTGATGTGGTGCTAATCCAACTTGATCTTTGAATTTACGATTAAAGGTTCTTAATGGTAGTTGGCAGTGTTCTGCTATGCTTTTGGCTGTAATTGGCTTACTTATATTTAGCCTGATCCAGTCTTGAGCAACTGCAATAGATTCATCAAACTGTACTTGTCCACCAATCTCATAAAAAGGTTGATGATCGGATTTACTGATCTCATGTCCGTAATGGGTTTCAATGATCTTAGCGATGTTTTGACCAAAATTATTGGTAATGAAATACAGCACCATTTCTGTTTGTGAGTTGATACTTTCAGTGCAATACAGCCCATTAGCAGAGGTTATTGAGGCTTGTCTATTAAGCCTGACTTTAGGGTATAGCTGCGAGAATTTATCGTAAAAATACCAATGAGTTGCTGCTGCTTGATCATCAAGCAGCCCCGTTTCTGCCAGCCATAAAACGCCAGTACCCGTGGCAATGATTTTTGCGCCACTTTGGTATTGTTTGATCAGCCAGTTAGGAATCTCTGGATGTTTGGTTAATGAGGCTAAAGGATTGCCCCACATAGGAGGCAAGATGATCACATCAAAAATATCTTCATTAGCAAATGTGATATCTGGCTGAATGCGAATACCTGCTGTTAGCTTAGGTGATGTCAGGCTTGGTGCGATGATTTTAATAATAAAAGGGTCCGCTTTTTGGCTTTTTCTATCTCTAAGACTTGCGGCACTTGATAACATCTCAGCACTGAGGGAAATACCTGTGATCAAAGCGCGTTGATAGAGCACAAATCCAATTTTCATACCTTCCTCTTTGTGATCAATGTATTAGTTATCAAGATGGTTAATTATTGTCATGGCATAGATGTCAGTTATTTTGGCACAAATACAAGGTGATAAACAATGTAATGCTGTTATCCTGAATTAAAACAGTGTTTAAATAAAAGTCAGGGATTTTAAATGGCAAAGTTACCGCTGATTGTTGGTTTAGGTGGCATTAATGCTGCGGGTCGTAGTTCAGGTTTTCATAGCTATAAATTAATGGTTGCTGATGTGCTTTCAGAGCAAGTAATGCAATCGACGTGGCAAGATTTAGCGGCACGTATGGGGCTTGATGTTCAAGATGGTATGACTGAAGACGTGATCGTGGCAATTAAAGCGGGCACGTTTGTACGTCGTATTGATTCATTCGATCCTGATAACCTGTTGTACCAATACAAAGCCAACTTAAATACTGACAACGATAAGATTTGCTTTACTTTGCGTAAGTCTAAACTACCGACAAACATTCCAGCTAACTGGGAAGTGGTAGAAGAAGGTAGCAAAGTTCATATCACCGTTAACGGTAATCTTGATGCTTTGATTGAAGATCGTGTTGCTTTCCCTGTAACCAGCGGTGGTAATATTCCAGCAGGCTTCAATCCTGGTTCTTTATATAACTCTCGTTTCCATCCTCGTGGTTTAAGTTTAACGGTTTATGGTGCATCTGATGCTTTAAACTCGCTAGGTGTTGAGTGGGATGAAATTTTACGCCATATCAAGCCTGACGAAGTCTCTGTTTATGCTGGTAGTGGTTTAGCTCAGATTGATGATAACTCGCTAGGCGGCATGTTAGCGGCACACCTTACAGGTGGACGTGTAAGCTCTAAAATGATGGCGTTATCGCTTGCTGAAATGCCTGCTGATTTTATCAATGGCTATGTCATTAACAGTGTCGGTACAACAGGTACCAACATGGGCGCATGTGCTACATTCTTATACAACCTTCGTCAAGGTATGTACGACATTCAACACGGAAAATCAAAAGTAGTGATTGTGGGTAATGCGGAAGCGCCAGTGATCCCTGAGATCATGGAAGGTTTCCGCGTTATGGGCGCACTTGCAGAAGATGCTCAGCTTAAAGCACTTGATAATAGCGATGTTGTTGATAATCGTCGTGCTTGTCGTCCATTCTCTGCAAATGCTGGCTTTACCATGGCAGAGTCAGCACAGTTCGTTGTGCTGATGGATGATGAACTAGCACTAAAACTTGGTGCAAATATTTACGGCTCAGTAGCTGATGTGTTTGTTAATGCTGATGCTAACAAGAAATCGATTTCAGCACCGGGTGTGGGTAACTATGTCACTGTGGCAAAAGCGACAGCACTGGCGAAAGCGATTTTAGGTGAAGAGGGTGTGAAGCAAACTTTCGTTCAAGCCCATGGTACAGGTACGCCACAAAACCGTGTAACTGAAAGCCATATTCTGAATGAAGTAGCAAAAACCTTTAATATTGATAACTGGCCTGTAACGGCGATTAAGTCATATGTCGGTCACTCAATGAGTGCTGCTGCAGGTGATCAGTTAGTCGCATCGTTAGGTGTATGGCAACATGGCTGGATCCCGGGCATCAAAACCATCGACCACATTGCTGATGACGTTCATCATTCAAACTTAAATATCTTAATGGATCACCAGTTCGCTGGTGATAAAGGACTAGATTACAAAGCAGTGATCTTAAATGCTAAAGGTTTTGGCGGTAATAACGCCACAGGCTTAGTGTTGTCACCGACTCAAACGATTGAGATGCTTAGCGCAAAATACGGTGATGATGTGATATTAAGTTATCATCAACGCAATCAAGTTGTTTCTGATATCGCATTATCGAACGATACTGCAGCATGTCATGGTGATGAGAAAATCCGTTATCACTTTGGTGAAGCGGTGATGGATGAAAACTCTGTCACGATGACGCAAGAGTCACTTCAGTTATCTGAGTTTGAGCAAGCAATTGAACTTAGTGCAGAAAATCCATACTTAGAGTATCGTTAATAGGTATATTTCCTAGCAATTATAGAGGGGTAAGTTATTATTTGACTTACCCCTTTTTGTTTTTTGGATATCAATGTGAAAAGTAACAAAGTCATTATCGCGAGTTTTATGAGCGTGTGTTTATCGCTATTTTCATTTTCTGCCGTGAGTATGGAATGTAATAGTGATGGGCAAGCACTGCCGTTATGGGCGAAAAGTCAGCCTCGAACAGCATTATTAAATTTTGTCGATAATGTCACCACAAAAGGCAGCAAAGATTATGTGAAGCCAAGTGATCGTATTGCTGTTATCGATAACGATGGCACGTTATGGTCTGAAAAGCCGACTTATACCCAGTTCTTATTCGCTTTTGATCAGATCAACAAGAAAAGTGCGAAATATCCAAAGTGGAAGACACAAACACCCTATAGTTGGGTTTTAGACAATAATACTGATGCGATCTTCAAAAAAGGGTGGGCAGCATTACTGCCAATTTTAGAAACATCACAATCTAATATGACACCTGAGCAGTACAACCAAGATGTGATTAATTGGCTGAAAACACATCAGTCCCCACGCTTTAAACGTCCATATACTGGGTTGGTATTCCAGCCGATGATTGAATTGATTGATTACCTGCACGTTCATCAATTCGATGTGTTTATTGTTACAGGTGCTGGTAGTGCGTTTGTAAAACCTTGGAGTGAAGCGATTTATCATATTCCAGCGCAAAACGTGATTGGTACAACGTTTGGTTATACTTATAAAGATGGTGAACTAGAGAAGAATAGCAAGCTGGTTTACATCAATGATGGGCCACAAAAAGCGATCAATATTGAAACCATTATTGGTAAGCGCCCAATCCTTGCTATTGGTAATTCAACGGGTGATAAAGCCATGTTGAAGTGGACGACATCGCAGCAAGGAGCAAGCCTTGGGATGTTAATTCACCATACAGATGCCAAGCGTGAGTGGGCGTACGGTGCGAACTCATTCGAAGGTAAGTTTACCCCTGCGTTAATGGATGCTGCGAAAGCCAATAAGTGGCAGGTGGTTGATATGAAGAATGATTGGTGTCAGATCTACCCAACACCCGCACAGCAGCGCAGATTGCCATAATCAATTTATGATTCTGCTAGACTTAAACAACAAAGCCGAGCAAATTGCTCGGCTTTGATTTATTGAATTAGCTTTAAAGATTATTTCTTTAGAGAAGTGATCTTAGTTGCTTTGTTATTGATCGCTCGACGTAGACGTGCACGACGCTCTGCAGCGGATTGATCTTGTGTCGGGTTATTCTTACGACCTTCACGTTGGCTAAATGCTGGCTTTGAATGCATACGCTCTAGTAGTGCATCACGGCTCTTTGGCTCATAACCGATTAGTTGAACACGGTGGATACGTTGACCGATCAAGCGTTCAATTTGCACCAGTGTGAGTTCTTCTTCACGGCTAACAAAAGAAATCGCATTACCTTTTTGTCCCGCACGACCTGTACGACCAATACGGTGAACGTAGTCTTCCGCTAAAAATGGCATGTCGTAGTTAACAACATACGGTAGGTTTTGAATATCAAGACCACGGGCAGCGACTTCTGTTGCTACCATTACACGTGCTTTACCTTCTTTGAACTCTTCTAGAGCACGACGACGCGCACTCTGTGCTTTATCACCGTGGCAAAGTACCGCTTTAATTCCGTCGAGTTTAAGCTCTTTAACCAGTTGGTTAGCGGTTTCTTTGTAGTTAACGAAAACAAGAACTTGTCTCCAGTTCTTCTTACCGATCAGCTCAGACAGTAATTCCGTTTTACGTTCTTCATCAACAGGGTAAACAACGTGAGAGACAGTATCTGCGGTACTGTTTTCAGGGGTTACCGTAATACGTTGCGGTTTGTGAAGAATATCAGCAGCCAGTGCGTTCATTTGTGCAGAAGACGTTGCAGAGAACAGCATGGTTTGCGGTTTAGTGCGGATATCGTCAAGGATCACACGAATAGCACCGATAAAGCCCATATCTAACATACGGTCTGCTTCATCAAAAACAAGGAATTCAAGGTTTGCTAGTGAAACATTGTTGAGTTCCATGTGCTCGATCAAACGACCCGGTGTAGCAACAAGAATATCAACGCCTTGTTCTAGGCGTTTTTCTTGTGACGACATTTTTTTACCACCAAAAACAGCAGTACAAGTGATGCTAGTGTATTTAGTGTAGTCGCTGATGTTATTTGCAATTTGCTCTGCTAGTTCACGTGTTGGCGCAAGAATTAACGCGCGCACATTGAAACGGCTTTTTGACTTTGGTGTATCAATCAGCTTTTGAATAATAGGTAGTGAGAAAGCGGCAGTTTTGCCTGTACCTGTTTGTGCAAGTGCAAGGATATCTGCACCACGACGTGCTTGAGGGATTGCTTTTGCTTGCACTGGAGTCAGTTTTTCGTAACCGATTTCAGTTAACGCTTTAACTAAATCTTGAGAAAAACCCTGAGATAAGAATGACATGCTTTGTTCCTAAACTGTCGGCTAAAGCCGATTACATTCATAAACGTCGTTGCTTATGAATGTAATCATCTTGCCGTTAAAAATGGTCGCGTATTATAGTCGATTATAGGTTAATTCGCTATATCAACATAATACAGTAGATGTGAGCGCTAAAAATTGCTTCTATTGATAAATCTTATCGTCACGACAAGATTCTTTTAGTGCTCAATATATGCTTTGCGAGTATCATTCGGTAACAAAATGAAAAAAATAAGAATAAAATGCCAGTGTCAAAGAAAAGTATTACTAAAAAGCGTGTGTTCCTTATCATAAGTGCTGTAGTAACTCTATTTATATCAATGATTTATTGCTACTTTGCAGGAAATAATGTAAATGAGTCTGTTGCCTATAGGATTTATGATACGGTTCATAGCCCCGAAATAAAGGTTGTTCATAGTCACTATAGCCACACATCTTATGTTCAGCGTAAAGCGATACTTGAACAAATCGTCATCGAAAATAAAGATTTAAAAGGTATTTTCTATATTAAAGATGGCAAATATATTTATTCAGATCGTGACTGTGCCATTAATAAAAGTGCGGTAATCGATTTAGCCAATAAAGTTGATGAGTTTAAAAATAACGCGGTTTATTTTTATATCGATAAAAAAGACATCTATGGCTCACCTGCCTTTATTTATATGTTCAAGTTTGGTAGTGGATACTACCAGATGATTTTCTATAAAGAAGCGATTGCTATACCTGAAAGTTTATTCAGCGTAAAAGTGGTCAGCAACTTTGATGATGAAGTGTTATCAGGTGACGAAAATATAGGTGTAAGGCTTGCGAAGAGTAAACTGCATGCTGTAGGGGTTAGTGTGATTACAGGGATCACATTAAAGCATTTTCTATGTATCTACTTTGTGGTGTTTTTTCTTGTTACGCCTGTAATGCTATTACTGTTCGTTTTTATTGAAAAAATCGTTGGTCGTCAGAATAACTTTAATATTGATATTCGAGCAGGATTAAAAAATAAAGAGTTTATCCCTTATTACCAAGGTATTTATTCCGTAGATAAAGATAAGTTCGTTGGGGCGGAATTGCTTTGTCGTTGGAACTATAAGGGAGAGAAAATCCTGACACCTGCAAGCTTTATTAATATTCTTGAAGACAGTGGGAAGATTAATGCAGTGACTCTAGGCTTATTAGAACAGCTGGCTCGTGATAAGATCTTGTTTGATAATATTAATCCTGAGATGTATTTCTCCGTTAATATCACGATTAATATGCTGCTAGATCCTGAGTTTGTTGAAAGTGTTTTGCAATTCCTTGAGAAAAACCCACAGCTCGATGGTTGTTTAACCTTTGAATTGACTGAACGTGATAAACGCTTTGATTATATTTCTGAAGTAAAACAAGCCATGTGTTTACTGCATTCCCACGGTATTCGTTGGGCGCTGGATGATTTTGGTACAGGCTATTCAAATCTGCTCACCATGCATAAGTTGCCTATTGATATTATCAAAGTGGATCGCATGTTTATCTCATCGAAGAACGACATTATCTCATGTGATATTTTAACAAAAATTGTCGACTTATTAGATACATGGAAACTACCTATTATCATGGAAGGGGTGGAAACAGAAGCTGAATTAGATAAAGTAAAACAGCTTTCGATAGATTTAGTCCAAGGATTTTATTTTAGTAAACCTATGGCAGCCAAAGCGTTTATTGAGCACTTAGGATCTAAATAATCATAGCTAAGTTATGGTATTAAAAAGCCCGCATAACAAGCGGGCTTTTATGTATTTGCTGATTGTATAAGAGATATGTTACTTAAACTCAGCCTTACGCATACGGTTTAGCACTGCCATTACCTCGATCACTCGTGGTTTAGACATTTCACCGTACTTAGGCATCATTGCTGCCCAATCGTCGTGGAGCATGTTAGCAAACGCACGAGCTGGCATTTTTTCCCAACCTTTTAGCTGTGCAAGTTGGAACCATAGGTAACCAATCGCTAATAGCTGGCTTGAATGTGCAACTTGCTCTAATGCTTGAAGATCGACATATTCACGACCAAAGCGCAGTGATGTTTTATCTTTCACTTGAATACGGAATTTACCTTCTTCAAGTAGCGATTGTAGTGCGCTACGGTTCACTTGGCGTGTACGTGGACGTACGATCACTTCTGTACCTTCAGCCTTACGACGAGTAGGGTGAGAGGCAACAACTTCACGGGCTTTTTCTGTTACATCCACAGCTTCGTAGTTGTGCATTTGAATAACCGTATCAGCAACATCAAGGTAGTCACCAGAGCCGCCCATTACTAGCATCACTGAGATATCATGTTGATCGCGTAGTAGAGAAATACGGTCGACAAGCGGTGTAATTGGCTCATCATCTTTACAGATCAGTGCCTGCATACGTTCATCGCGGATCATAAAGTTAGAAGCAGATGTATCTTCATCAATCAGTAATGCTTCAGCACCGGCTTCGATCGATTCTTGTAGCCAAGATGCTTGTGAAGTCGAACCTGATGCGTTTTGGCTTGTGAATGCAGTTGTGTCTTTACCCATAGGTAAGTTACTGATGTATGGTGATAAATCAACGTTGTGTACACAGCGTCCATCTTCAGCACGGATCTTAGCAGCATTGTAATTTGTTACGATGTATTCACGACCATCACCTGGAATGTGATCGTAAACTGAGCGTTCAATGGCACTTAATAGGGTTGATTTACCGTGGAAGCCACCACCCACAATCAGTGTGATACCTTCAGGAATACCCATACCACGGATCTTACCTTTGTGTGGTGCTTCAAGCTCAACAGCAAGGTTTTCTGGGCTCATAAACGGCACAGCATTTGGTAGTGGTAAATCACTGTTACCTGCAAGACGAGGAAGTACACTACCGTCAGCAACGAAAGCTAATAGTTTGTGCTCTTTTAATTGCGCACGTAAGGCAACCTGATCTTCTGCTGCTTCACAGTGTGCTTTAAGCTCATCCATCGGTAATTCACGTGCAATTGTTGAACGACGGATCATCTTTGGCAGGTGGAAAGTCAGCAGGTTCATGGTGCGTTTCGCAATGATCGTACGACCATCTGCTGGTAGGTTTACACGAAAACGTAATTCGATGCCTTCATCATCAAACATTACCGCAGTACGATCTAAGATCACTTGCCCTGGCATGTCGATTAAAACTGCGTTGTCTTGCTGTGACAGATCAGCGAAGAAACGTGCGATGAAATCACGTGCAGCACGTTGGTATACTGGTGATTTCTCACGAAGCCATTCAAGATCTGTTAATGACCATGCACGACGAGCGCGAACACGAGAAGCTGGCGCAAAAGGATCCGTTTGAACGGTATCAATAAAGAAGTCGTAATCAACGAAGTGGTATTCACCACGTAGGCTGGTGTAACTACGGTAATTATGACGGTCAATTTTATGGAGTTTGGCTTCGAGTAATTGCATATCGCCTCGATATCGTTCGTTATGGTGCATGCACCGAGAATCTAGTGTGTTCGGGGGCTGGATATTACACTAAAGTCCGATAGTTAGCATGTAAACTTTAAACGGGATCACAAAAAATCACACTCATTAACAGTGCTATTGTGAAAGGGGCTGTTGTTTAATCATTATATTTTAGTCAATAGCTTGCAAAATATTGATGCTGACTATTCTGGATAAACAAACAGGGGAGGAAACCGATGAAGGAAACTCTGAATCAATTATTTGTTTATGGCACATTAGCGCCTGATCAATCTAATGCTTATGTTCTATCAGATCTAAAAGGAACGTGGCAGAAAGCTTATGCGGTTGGTTTTGTTTATCCAAACGGTAAGGGAGCAACCATAGGTTATCCTGCTTTTGTACCGCAAGCACACGGTGAGAAAGTGCAAGGCTTGTTATTTCGCTCTGAGGAATTAGAGGATCATTGGCCTCGAATTGATGATTTTGAAGGTGAAGGCTATGATCGTGTGATGATCACTGTTTTACTTGAAGATGGCACAGAGCAACAAGCATTTGTTTACCGATTAAGTCCAAGTGAAATTTAAGTAGATTGAGTTTTTATTGATATAAAAAGAGCGTTCACCATTGATTGATTAACGCTCTTTTTAACGGATTAAGTTTATTTACGACCGTAAACTCTAATACCTGCGCTTCCATCTTCTGCACGGCCATGTACTTGAATATCAGTTACACAGCGCTCATAAGAGAAACGACGCCAATCCGTTCTTTCATTTTTATCTAGCTTACGCTGGAATTGAAATACGCGTGATGAGCCATTTTGAAATTTGAAAACAACTTTTGACAAAAATACATCACGTTCAGCTTTGATCTGAATTGATTTTGCATTACGGCAAAGAGGAACAGGGATCTTGGCGTTGTTATTTTTCGCTTCAAGAAGAATAGTGCGGCCTAATGTGAAGGTATCCGCAGCAGCTGTTGTTGAAAATGTCATTGCTGACAGGATCATTGCTGCAGCCATTGTAGCTTTTAGTTTCATAAAGCAATCTCATAATAAAAAACTGCAGCAATTATAATGATGTTCTCTTCAATTAGAGAAAAGCTAGGTTGTAACCATTTGTAATTTATTTACTCAGAATATATGTGAACAAATCGGGATAAAATTGGATTTTAATTGTTGATATTTATATTAAAAATATGACTTTTGAATTAATCATGTTTTTAAAGGTGAACGTGAGG
>NZ_SSMG01000250.1 GCF_009873615.1 Photobacterium lucens | reverse complement strand
TTTCCACGTTCAGTCCTCTTTGTGCCATCCAAGTACCCGTTTAGGTATAAACGATGATGCTTATCCGAACGGCATTAAGCTATTTAGCTGGGCTTTTTATTTGCGCAGATTTAAAGGTGATGAGCTGCGGTTATTCTTACTAATAATCCCATTGGCGTTGTTACGCCAGTCGTCGCATTAAATAGCTTGCCATTTTTTACAATTAAAATAGTGGGTGTAACGGTGATCCCTAATGCTTGGCTGAGTTGTCCGTTGGCGTCATTAATAACAGGGAAGCGGTACTCTTTGCTTCCCATATAAGCTCGTAGTTTTCGGTCATCACCAGAGCGAATAGTAATACTGGCGACTTTTACATTTAAATCGTTTTGATACTGCTGTAGCAAATTAATTGAAGGAGTAACGAAACGACAACTAGGACACCATGTCGCCCATAAATACAGTACAACAGGTTGTTGATAGCTACTGGTTAACCAATCAATATTGTGCTGATTAATGGTTTTTTCTACCGACTGATGTTGTACCGACACTTTGAGATCTTTATTACGCCAAAGATCGACAGCAATGCTGATCACGGTAATGACGAGAATGATAATGATGCTGTTTTTTAGCCATCCTTGGCCTAACTTCCATGTCATTTGCAAATCCTTTACTTTTTGCTTGCTTGTTGAATAGCGTTTAGCACGTCATCATTGGTTAAGATCACCGGCAGTGGAATACCTTCAGGGGCGTTCGGGCCATAGACGATATTGAATGGCACACCAAAACGACCATGAGATTGTAAAAAGCCTGTCACATAATCTGATGGTTTAGTCCAATCACCACGCATTAGCTCAATGTTGTCAGCGGATAGAGCAGAGTACACAGGCTCTTGCAGTAATACGCCAACCTTGTTTGCTTTACAGGTAATACACCAGTTTGCTGTTACATCAACAAAGACAGTTTTACCTTGTGCGACTTGCTCAGCGATCTTATCTGTATTCAGCACCGCCCAGTGATGATCGTCAGCTAACGGCTTAGCCCAGTGGCTGGTGGTTAGGCTGCCAACAATTAAGCTACCTGCTACACCTAGCAGTAATACGGCGGTTGTAATAATGACACTTTTACGGCCTTTCTTACGACCAAGTTGCCATAAGATAAATAGCATAATGGCAATACCAATTGCCCAAACGACAGTGGTATTAAAGAAACTCGTCATTAAGCTTAATAGCCACACACTGGTTGCTAGCATCATTAAACCAAAGAGGGTTTTAACACGATCCATCCATAATCCCGGCTTGGGTAATATATTCGCCAGTTGAGGGAAAATGGCAATGAGCAACCAAGGTGCAGCCATACCGATAGCTAATGCTGTGAAGATAGCAAATAGGGTGATGTAATTAGCCCCTAATGCAAATGCAACCGCAGTACCTAAAAATGGCGCACTACAAGGTGTTGCTAGCAGTGTTGCAAACATTCCTTGAATAAAGTGACCTAAGTGTGAATTATCACCTTTTGATGCCATCCATGTATTCGCATTGCTTGAAAGTCGAATTTCAAATAACCCCAACATATTGGCACCAAATAGCGCGGTGATAGCGATCATAATACCTATAAACCAAGGGCTTTGGAATTGAATACCCCAGCCAAGCGCTTGTCCTGAGAACTTCATCAGTGCTAAGAAGCCCGCAAGTAGCCAGAATGAAGTTAGAATACCTGCCGCAGAGGCAATGAATTGGGTGCGAATTTGACGCTTTTCCAATCCTTTAGCAGAAATAACGCTGCTTAGTTTCATACCCAGTACAGGTAGTACACAAGGCATGATATTAAGAATTAAGCCACCTAATAATGCAAAACCAATAATTTCCCACAGATTGTTATCTGTGTTTGGAACGATCACTGGCTCATCTGTTGCGGTTGCTTTCATCTCAACGGCTAAGTCATTATCACCGATAGTTACTTGTAGTGGCTCGCCAACAAGTTTAGGGGTACCAAACCAACTGGTAACAGGTAATGCCGCGTACAGGGTTTGATCTTTAATGGTTACTTTAGGTGCAAGGAAAGAGCTGTCTTTTACTGCTTTTGAATGCCCATCAATCAGTACATCCGGTTTTGTCCAACCCGCTTTGTTAGTGGCAACAACCGTGACGATCTTTTTGTTTTTATCGTATGAGACTTTATCCAGTGTGACGGCTGGTGATGACTTAGGCACATGGCTATAGCCCTTGTTATATAAGAACATCGCATCAGTAGATGTGGTCAGCTTGGTCGGATTAAAGTCTAATGCTAATTCATAGTCGGTCAGTACGCAGATGCTAGTACAAGAAGACATGGTTAGCTTACCTGCAAGAAACACAGGCTTGTTCATGTCTTTAACATGAATAGAGAGCGGGAAGATGACATCATGCTTATAGCCTAAGGTTTCTACACCTAGGAATTCATAACGCTTTGGCATCGGCCATTGCCAATCAACACTTTCAACGTTACTCGACATATCCCAGTTAACTGACGGGGCAACACCACCTTCACCTGGTGAGCGCCAATAGGTTTTCCAGTCTTTATCAAGTTTGACTTCTAATAAGCCTTGAACTGTATTATTTGCAGGATCTTTTTCACCCGTGAGCATCAAACGTACTTCTACTGGTGGATGCTGAGGGTTAGTTACCCATCCTGTAGTTATGGTTGAGGATGCATAGGACAATGGGGTGAAAAAGATACTTAGCAGCGCACCGAACATGGCACAGATGAAATAAGTATTCAGATATAGTTTTTTCAATCTAGAACTCCGTGTTAACAATGCGAAGAAACATTGCAATGTTATCAAACTTGGGGTGTAACGATGTTAGTGTTGTGACTAAATAGACCTGATTGCAAGAAGATCTATTTCATTGAATTACAAACTTTTATCACAGTAGTAACCGACATTACTGACTGTTTGTAGTTTGTTTGTCTAACACAATAAAGTAATGTTAATCATTATCGTAAAGCCATACTAATGGTTATTAGTGTTTGAACCAATTCTTTAATTGGTTAAATAGGCTCTGCTTAGTGGATTTTTTCCCTTGATAGTAAGCTTGCATTAAGCGTTGACGTAGTTGCTCCGCTTGAGAATCTACATTTTTCGTTGTTGTTGAAGTTGTAAATAATTGCTCACAAATTGTTTCGGCTTGCTCGTTAGCGTAGCTATAGTCAATCTGACTTGCACCTTGAACAAGTAACCATAACAGAGAAACAATGGTGTATTGTTCGCTATCTTGATGTTGGAATTTTGAAGCATGATCTGAGCCAACAGTACTCTCAAAAACAGACTGCATCTGCTGATAAGCTTGCTGCTGTGTTTGCCATTGTTGTGACAACTGTTGGTGTTGTTGTGTCATTAAGCCTAACAGTAAATCGAGAGGTGCACGATCAGAGCGTTGTTGGCAAATATCGAGAAAACGAGGCGTAAAATTAGAGATGAACTGGTTGATAAGCGATTGATCTTCTGATGATAAATCAAGCTTCTCTATGCCGAGTGAAAAAAATAGCGATTTGAGATCTGTCATGGCATTAATATCGTACTGAAAGAGTCGCACAGAATAGCATGGACACCTAGCGAGTAATAATAAATAGGAAATGAGAATGACTAAAATTTACGATTTTGAAGTGAAAAACATCACAGGAGAGATGGTTTCGCTTGAAAAGTATCAAGGTAAAGTGCTGCTAATTGTGAACACTGCCAGTGAATGTGGATTTACCCCGCAATATGAAACATTACAGGCGTTGTTTGATAAGTATCAAGAGCAGGGGCTAGTGATCCTTGGCTTCCCATGTAACCAATTTGGTGGGCAAGAGCCGGGTACTGAAGCGGAAATAGCACAAAGTTGTTTAGTTAATTACGGTGTTACTTTCCCGATGTTCAGTAAAGTGGATGTGAAAGGTGCACAGGCAGATCCGCTATTTGCTTATTTAGTCAAAGCGCTACCTGGTGTGTTAGGAGCCAATATTAAATGGAATTTTACTAAATTTTTAATTGCACCGGATGGTACGCCTGTCAAACGTTATGCGCCGACGACTAAACCGCTGAGTATTGAAGCAGATATTGTCAAATTACTAGCATGATCATGTATTCGTAGCGGTTTTAGAAAATTGGATAATTTCTCTAATTAACTGCTGCTTATTATTTGCGTGTTGCTCCCTTATTTTATGAAGGAGCAAATTGATTGCTTTTGCCCGCCGTCCCGCTTTTTTATATTGCTCTAAATAGTGATTGAGAAAATCAATTTGCACTGCGCTATCGTTAAAGTCCCCCAATTTGGATTGCATCGACTTCATCGTTTTGGCAGTGATACCCAAGGTTATCTGATCCGAAATAGATGCATAAAGCTCTAAACCATAACGAAGCTTCTTACATTTAATTCTTAAGGCATGAAGTTGGCTATCTTCTGTTTCAGTATTAATCGCTGTTGTAAGTTTTAAAACCTTCTTGTTGAGCGGTGTTAACAGCCTATTAATGCTTGTTATGTTTGCTGGTGATGTTGGATTATCTATAGCTAATAAATGTTTTAGCTGTAGGGCAATCTCGTTATAAGTAGTTCTATACTCATCACTTTTAAGCCAATGTTTATTCTTCTTATAAGTTTTCTGGCGTTGGTGTTGTAAATCATCGAAAAAGCGTGCCAATCCTAAATGATGTTTATGCTCAATTAAGCTGAAGTAATGCTCCATTTGCATTAAATAGACATCGAGATCTCTCTGTAGGTTAGTGAGTTGCATGAGGTTTTTGATGGCAAGTTTAAGTTGTTCAACTTGTGTTGGATCAAACAGTGAACGGTGCAGGGTTAAAATGGCTCGGATACGGCGTAATGTCACGCGGTATTGATGAAGAAATTCAGGATCATCGTCTTTAATAATGCCTTTTTCATATTGAGCACAAAAGGCGAATTCTTTTTTAAGGTAGCGACGGATTTCTAGGGCTAGCGGTAATTTTGAATGAATAGGATAAACATAGGACGTTTTTCGAGGAAGCTCAAAAGTGTCTCGTTTATGCATAATTCAACCCAAATAATAAAACGCACGATAAGCATTAAATATAGTTCATAGCGACGCTTTCTGCTTGAATCATAAAGATAAATACAGGCTGTAAAATCGATGGCAATAAGGCGTTACAGCAATAAATTAATTAATATTCAATCTGCTAATGTGAAACATACCACTGCAAACCACTCACTGCTAAACGTTAAAAGAGCTATCGATATCTTTAACAGGAGGCTTGCTATGACTGAGCTATGGAATCCTTTAGGTACAGACGGTTTTGAGTTTGTGGAATATACAGCACCATCAGCGGAGGGGATTGAGCAGTTAAAGCACTTATTTTCAACAATGGGCTTTGCTGAAATCGCTAAGCATAAGCACAAAGCGGTGTGGTTATATCGTCAAGGTGATATTAACTTTATTGTTAATGGTGAGCATTCATCGCAAGCCAATCAATTCGCTAAAGCACATGGTTCAAGCGTCAATGCGATGGCTTTTCGTGTTAAAGATGTCGATACAGCATTGGCTTATGCGGTAAAACAAGGCGCGATTGTTTATTCTACACAGGTTGGGCCGATGGAGTTAAATATCCCTGCCATAGAAGGGATCGGTGGAGCCTTGTTATATTTAGTGGATCGTTATGGTGAACATGATATTTATGAGGTGGATTTTGACTACTATCACGATTATCAACAACGATTGGTTAACGCCGATAAAGGATTGAAAAATATCGATCATCTTACCCATAATGTGGAAACGGGTAATATGGATAAATGGGCAGATTTCTACACTCGAATAGCCAATTTTCACCAAGTGAAATATTTTAATATCCAAGGCCAGCTAACTGGTTTAAAATCTCGCGCAATGACATCCCCATGCGGCAAGATTCGTATTCCTATCAATGAATCTAGTGATGAACACTCACAAATTGCCGAATACCTAAAACAATATAAAGGCGAAGGCATTCAGCATATTGCTTTAAGCTCCGATGATATTGCTACCACAGTAGCGAAATTGCGCGAGTCGAAAGTGATATTCATGGATACACCTGATACTTATTATGAGTTAATAAGTAAAAGGATTGACTGTCACGATGAAAATATTGCGTTGTTACAGCACCACAAAATACTGCTAGATGGTGATGAACATGGTATTTTGTTGCAAATTTTCACCGAGACTGTGATCGGTCCTGTGTTTTTTGAGATTATTCAGCGTAAGGGAAACGAGGGATTTGGTGAAGGTAATTTTCAAGCCTTGTTTGAATCAATTGAACTGGATCAAATTCGTCGTGGTGTTTTAAACGCTAAAGCTTAATTAGGACGACTTAAGCAACGTGTTTCTCTGTGCATAAATATAAATTTGGCATTTTGTCAATGTTAAATTTATGTCAGAGAGATGGTTAATGCTCACTATACTGTAGTATTATCCTTATAAGGTATTGGATTTATTACTACTACAGCAATAGCGAGTTTGTAATATGGTTAATAAAGATACAATAGTGAACAAAAATAATAAATTTCTTGTTGGGTGGCGCGAAATCGCAGCTTTACCTGACCTTGGCATCAGTGATATTCACGTAAAAGTTGATACTGGTGCACGTAGTTCATGTTTACATACGTTTAAAATTGAAGAATTTACTCGCGATGGCGAGGCATGGGTTAAATTTTGGATTCACCCAATCCACAATAACACTGAAGTAGAACAAGTTTGCGAAGCGAAAGTCGCTGACAAACGTATTGTACGTAACTCTGGCGGTGATGAACAATTACGTTATTTTATTGTTTCTACAATTGATTTTAATGGTCAGCAATGGCCAATCGAAATTTCGTTAACAAGTCGTGATAATATGGCTTTCCGTATGCTACTTGGTCGTACGGCAATGCATGAGCGTATTATTGTTGACCCGGAAGCTTCTTATCTCATTAAAACTCAAGGCTAGTTGTCATGAAAATTGGTATTTTATCTCGTAACCGTTCACTTTACTCGACAGCTCGTCTTATTGAAGCCGCAGAGCAACGTGGTCATGAAGTGAAAGTGATTGATGCACTACGTTGTTACATGAATATCAACTCAGAGAAGCCACAGATCCACTTTAAAGGTGAAGATCTAGTGAATTTTGATGCGATTATTCCACGTATCGGTGCTTCTGTGACGTTTTACGGTACTGCTGTTTTACGTCAGTTTGAGATGATGGGCGTTTACACAGTAAATGAATCTGTAGCGATCAGCCGTTCTCGTGACAAACTACGTTCAATGCAGTTGCTATCTCGTAAGTGCATTGGTATGCCTGTTACTGGTTTTGCAAGCAAGCCCGATGATGTTAAAGACTTACTAGACATGGTAGGTGGTGCACCTGTAGTGATTAAACTACTGGAAGGTACACAAGGTATCGGTGTAGTACTTGCTGAAACACGTAAAGCTGCGGAAAGTGTTATCGAAGCATTCATGGGTTTGAAAGCAAACATCATGGTGCAGGAATACATTAAAGAAGCAGGCGGTGCTGATATCCGTTGTTTCGTGATCGGCGATAAAGTGATTGCAGCGATGAAGCGTCAAGGTGCAGAAGGTGAATTCCGTTCAAACCTACACCGTGGCGGTAGCGCAGCACTTGTTAAGATCACGCCAGAAGAGCGTAAGACAGCCGTTGCTGCAGCGAAGATCATGGGCTTAGGCGTTGCAGGTGTTGACCTACTTCGCTCTGATCGTGGTCCACTAGTGATGGAAGTAAACTCATCACCAGGCCTTGAAGGTATCGAGAAAGCAACAGGTAAAGATATCGCAGGCATGATCATCGAGTACATCGAGAAAAATGCAGTGAAAAAACCTTCACTTCGTAACAAAGGCTAATTTAATCTAAGTTATTCTTTGTATTAAAAAAGGCGTCCATTGGACGCCTTTTTTGTTGCTATTAGAATGTTATCTTACAGCTGTTTTTCAATAGGTAGTGCACCTGCAACCCAAGCCCCCATTTTTAGCCAAATGCTGCTATCAGGCTCGGAGGTGTATTGTTGACCTGTTGTGTCATCATTCCACACGATGTCACCATTCTCATCTAAAGATAAGCGGTAAGCATCTTTTAATAGGGAGTTGCTGATTTGGTTATACACCTGACCAGAAAACTCTGCGGAATCCACAATCACCCCTAGTTCTGTATTTAAGTAAGCAGAACGAGGATCGAAGTTAAATGAACCAACAAAAATCTTTGATTTATCAAGAATAAAGGTCTTTGCATGTAGGCTAGTACGAGAACGACTTAGCCACTTGTGCTTTGTTTTATGTCCCGGCTCTACTTTTACTTCATATAGCTTAACGCCGCCTTCTAGCATGATCTTACGGTATTTTGCATACCACCCATGCACAGCAAACACGTCATTTGACGCTAATGAGTTAGTGACGATGGTAATGTTTTTACCACTTTTTGCCGCTTTAGCTAGCTCTTTAGCGCCTTCTTCAGTAGGTACAAAGTAAGGTGATACTAAGAAGAAGTCGTGATCAGCTTTCGCAATCATTTCTGAAAGCTTATGTAGCAGTAGATCATCTTGGCTGTTTGCGACTTTATACGGTGTATCGTAAAGCAGCTCTGCATCTGTCCAGAATAACGGCAACGTTTCGTTCATTAATTGCTTCACCATTGGGTGGTGCTTCAACGAACGTGCGTAATCAGTCGACATGTATTTAAGCTGAGCTTTTTTCCATTGTGCTAGCTGCTCTGGCGTTGGCTCGTGTGCTTCACTCACTAATGCTTCAATCGGTGTGGCTGGTTTACTGTTCCAGTATTCATCAAATTGGCGAGAGAATTGTGGGATCACTTTGCCTAACATGATCAGGTCGAAATCACCAAATTCTACGTCACTGTTTGCTGAGAAGTATTCATCACCGATATTACGACCACCCGTGATGGCAAAAACACCGTCAGCGATGATGGCTTTGTTATGCATACGACGGTTTAGACGATCGAAATCAGTCAAAAAGCTAAGAGGCTTAATCGTACGGTTTGAAAATGGGTTAAATAAACGCACTTCAACGTTAGGGTGAGCCGATAAACTCGCTAGTGCTTGATCGTCACGATTTTGCATGTCGTCAAGCAATAGACGTACACGCACACCACGTTCTGCTGCTTGGTATAAATACCAAGTTAATAGGCCGCTTGTCGCATCGTCACGGTAGATGTAGTACTGCACATCTAAGGTTTTTTCTGCGCCTTCAATAATTGCTAAACGAGCCAGTAGAGCTGCTTGACCATCACCAAGTGGGTAGAACCCTGTTTTATCTGGGTGCTTGCTCGTATAAGGCAGCGAGCTTTGGTATAGGTTGGTTTTAAAATTATCAACGTTAGAGTAGCTAGTTTGCTTTTCTGTCGATAATGGTTGCGCACAACCAACAAGGGTAAGTACACCCGTTGCGATAATGGAATGGGTGAAAAGTTTTTTATAGTGTTTTAGACGGTTCATGAGTACTACTACAAAATGATGGTGGGCGGATTCTACAGAGGAATAACCTCTCACGCTGTAAGGAAAGTTAGTTTATGTGATCGCTGCAGTATTTGATAAAACAAATCTAGAAATAAGTGTAACAAAGTGAAAAATAGATAAAATCAGCCAATAAAAAAGCCCGAAATCATCACTGATATCGGGCTTTTGGTGTCCATTTATAGCTTAGCTCGCAGTCGCTTCAACGCCATGCCATTGGTAGTGATTATTGGGCTTCTTACTAACAATGCCTTCATCAAGTAATTGCTTGAAAATCGAATCTACTTCATCAGTAGAGATGTTTAAGAATTTACTAACAGCGCGCTTACTACAGTTCACTTTATTATGACTAAGGGCATCAATAGCAAGCTCATAAGGTGTTTTTGGTACTTCAGGTTCAATGATGATTTCATCTACGTCGTTAACTTCAACATCCGTGATTTCTGATGTACCTACACTTGATGGATCAAAGTGTTCAAGTAGCTTAGGTTGTTCCATTTCGTTATAACCCGCCATTTCTAACATCTGGTTATGACGGAATTTATGACGGAAACGGTTCTCTTCACCAATCAAACCAACGAAGAAAGCGGCAAAGAAATCCAGTAGTACAGAGAGGAATACCACTAAGCCAAGCTGGGCTGATTGTGGTGACACATGTAATGTTTCTGCCAAGCTATCGATTAAGCCTAATACTGAGCCTTGACTCACAACTGGAATGCTATCGCGTTCCATTGCCAGCTGTTGTTGTTGCTTACGTAATTCTTCGTTTTGTTTTTGAATACGTGATACACCTGAAGCGATGCGCTCCATTTGAATGTATTTTTCAGCAGCAACATTGTTAAGATCGATCTGTTTTTCGATCGCTTCAATTTGCATGTTGTAAGCATTGATCTTACTTTTCTGCACATTCACTTCACTGTGTGCTTTATTGGTTGCACTGTTAATACCACCAATGGAGCCACCGATAGAAATTGCAGCTAATACAGCATAGAAAGTAAAGGCCGAAAGGGTGCCGGTATAGTTACGTCGTGCTTTGCGTTCGCCCACTTCGTACCAAGCAAAGAATTTACCTAATTCAAAAATGACAGCTAAGCCACCGAATAGGAACTTCATCAATGGGTCGTCATCGATAGAAAGGAATAATAGCAGCGAGAAGACAATAGAGGCGAGAATGGCTGCGCCGGTAAAACTGTAAACTGACCACATTGCGAATAATCCTTTTGGATAACGAATGTGGCTTTTTTGATCGTAAAGCATAAATAAGTCTGGCTAATAAGCTCGTGTTCGCTTGCCGTCAGTAACACCAAGCAAAAATTAAGGGCTTATAGGATACCTTAAAAATGCACTGAACCCTTATAAAACGTGGCTTCCAGCGTTTTTTCGATGGAATTTTACACACCGCTTTCATTGCTGTTTAAAACGTCATCAATTCCTGTTTAGAAACTACACATAATGCGATGTTAAATACGATTCATGGATATAAATAATCCATTTTGTATAAGGTGTAGCAGAATATTCATGTATTTGGATAATGGCAGTTTTTCTTAATGTGAGGGTAATAGTGAAAGAGGACTTATTATTATTTGTCATTATGCTGACATTTGTTAATGGTGGAATTTGAATAATATTAGCAATACAGTTTTTACGGGTAGTTTTGTGAATTATCAGCCACAATCGAATGCGATGGGAAGCATCGATCAACGGATTAAGGACAACACCACACCGATTTATTACACTGAAAGAGAACGCGTTATGTACGAACGCTTAGGTCAGTCCTATGCGTGGTACAAAATAATGGAAGATGAATGGTTAGACATTGAGCAAAAGTGTCTTGATGCTTTTTATGCTGCTTGGCCACAATTGAAAAAGTTTGATTTTCATTCTTATAAAGAAATTGGCAGCAATAAACCTCATGTTTTGTTCGAAATACAGCGTGTAAAGATCAAGTATCCAGTCTCTTCTTCAGTGCAAGCATATTTAGATAACTTATTAATTCAGAGAGATTTAATTTATCCTGAATGGCTTCGTGCTCAAAAAGCACTGGAGTATATTGAGTCTGAAAAAGCATACTTACGTGCCTTAAAAGACGTAGCACATAATTAATCCTGCTTAAAGCTGACCTATACTTATAATTAATTTTAACTGATAAGAAGGGTCAGCTATGTTCTTTACCAGTGAACATAAAATGACAAATGAAGAGCAATTCTATATTAAATCTCAGTATATCGGCAGCAATTTACCCTCAGATTTACAACTTCACCTCGCTTTGATTTATGTCGATGATCATACTTTTCAGTGTGTTTGGGAGGCAGAATCTATTGAATCTGTTGAGTTGTATGTGGAATCACAATTAGCAGATTGTTGTCATAGCCACTATTTTGAAGTTGATCCATTTACAGCTGTTGGCGCTTAATATTGGTTTATCTGACAGAGGTAGGGAGATTGATATGTGTCGTCTGTGGGAATAACAAAGCCAGTCAATGACTGGCTTTGCTGAAAGGGGATTATTTAACGCTATTTTTCACTTCAGTGATCGCTTTTTGTAAGCCCTGTGGATCGTAGCCATTGATAATATGAACATTCTTAGCTGTCACATTATTCGTTGGCATAACAATTAATGCAGGTGTACCTTGGAAACCAAGCTCACTGAATAGTTGGTAGTTTTCTTCAAATGTATTGTTTGCATCAAACTTGCTGATATCAATGCCCTGTTTTGTCACAATACTATTGATATCATCTTTAGTTAGTTTGCCTTCATCTTTACCAGTAGCAAATACGGCATTATGGTACTTAGCGTAAGCTTCGCTACCATCATGAGCAAAAATCCAGTTACCCATATCAGCAGCATATTTAGATGCATCCCAACGTGAAGCAAAGATTGGTGTTTCTTTAAAGATGAATTTTACATCAGGGTTTGCTTGTTCTAGTGATTTCACTACTGGAGCGATTTTTGAACAGAACATACATTGGTAATCAAAGAACTCAATCACATTGACTTTCGCATCTTTCGGGCCAACGTAAGGTGTTTTGTCATTTTTCACTAGCTTATCAGCGTATTTGATAACCGCTTCTTTAGCCGATTGTTGCTGAGCTTGCATTTGTTGTTTTTGCAATGTTTCAGAAGCTTTTACTAATACTTCAGGGTGTTCAATAATATATTGACTAGCAATCTTTTCGATTTGTGCTTTTTGCTCAGGGCTAAAGTCTTTATTGTTTACAGCTGTTGTTTCATTACAGCCAGCTAATAGTGCTGTTACCATAAGAGGTAAAATTAATTTTTTCATTATAAC
>NZ_SSMG01000249.1 GCF_009873615.1 Photobacterium lucens | reverse complement strand
TTGTATAATGATTATAAAAGCGTCAAGTAATAGTATCTCAACCTATGATGCGTAACCTGATTGATATAGATAAATAAAATTACCCTACCTATTTATCACTTCAACTCAATATTCACCTTCCTTTCATAATCATTATCTAAATAACCAGCATAGCTTGCAGCCCAGTAAATAAATAACAATAGAGGCAATTAATGGTTAATATTACTATTGATGGACAATCTTATAACGTAGATAAAAATCAAACCCTTTTAGCTGCCGCCAAAACATGTGGTATCGAAATTCCTTCTTTATGTGATGTTGATGAATTCAGCCAAGAGTGCGTACTTTGTGATGTTGAAGTCGCAGGCAAAGGCATTGTAAAAGCCTGTGATATTCAACCAACCGACGGCATGGTGGTAACAACAGAGTCTCAAGTACTAACAAATATAAGAAAACACAACCTTGAGCGTATTTTACAACGTGCCAATACCAACTGTAGCGTGCCACCTTGCCAAGTTGCCTGCCCTGCCAATGTTGATATTCAATCGTACCTATACTTCATTGCCAATAACGAACATTTAAAAGCTATTGAAGTGATCAAAAAAACACTGCCAATGCCACTGTCTATTGGTCGTGTTTGCCCTGCTTTCTGTGAAGCCAAATGCCAACGTAACTTAGTCGATGAGCCATTAGCGATCCGTCAACTGAAACGTTATGCCGCAGATATCGATCTTAAAAAACTAGAACACTACACACCTGTTAAAAAAGACAGCAAAGGCAAGAACATTGCTATCGTTGGCGCAGGCCCGGGTGGTTTAAGCTGTGGTTACTTCCTGAGTAACGAAGGTTACAACGTCACTGTATTTGAATCGATGCCTCAAGCCGGTGGATGGTTACGTTACGGCATTCCTGAATACCGCTTACCGAAAGCGATTCTCGACAAAGAAATCGAAATCATGTGTCGCAACGGCATGACGATTAAAACCAACACCAAATTAGGTGAAGACTTTACCCTTACTTCCTTAAGTGAAGAATATGATTCAGTTTGTTTAGCCATTGGCGCATCACAAGCAAGCGAAATGAACTATACAGGTAGCGATCTTGATGGTTGTTACTTAGGCGTTGATTTCTTAAAAGATCTGGCAATGGATAAGCAATATAGCATTGGTAAGAAAGTGGCTGTTATTGGTGGCGGTAATACTGCTATTGACTGTGCCCGCTCTGCATTACGTTTAGGCGCTGACACTACCCTTATTTACCGTCGTACCCGCGATGAAATGCCAGCAGAAACCTACGAGATTGAAGAAGCTGAACACGAAGGCGTGAAGTTCCACTTCTTAACCAACCCTGTTGAGAATATTGCTGATGAAAACGGCCGTGTTTGCCAAGTGAAATTAGAAACCATGGCATTAGGCGAACCTGACGCTTCTGGTCGCTGCTCACCAAAACCTACCGGTGAATACACGCTTGAAGACTTTGATACCGTGATCGCTGCGGTTTCACAAAAAACAGATACCGGCTTTTTAGCTAACGAAGATATTGAATTATCATTTAGCCGTTGGAATACCATTAATGTTGATGAAGCGACCATGCATTCTGGGGTCAAGAACATCTTCGCCATTGGTGACTTCCGTCGCGGTCCTGCCACTGCAATTGAAGCCATTGCAGATGGCCGTAAAGCAGCAAAAGCCATTGATGAATACTTTGGCGGTAATATGGAAAAACTTTACACGGAATCTTTCCGCTCTCGTAACGTTGAACGTAGCCATTTGATCCGTCCAGAGCATGCTGAAAAACTAAAGCGTATCATGGCATCTTTAGCCACAGGTAATAACACACAAGATATTGAATCAAAACTTCATCATGCGTTAGCTAAAGTGCTACGCGTTAAAATGCCAGAACTTACCCTAGCGCAAAGAGAGCAAAGCTTTAGTGAAGTAGAAACAGGACTCTCACAGCAAGCAGCTATTGATGAAGCCAACCGTTGTTTGAGCTGTGGTTGTGATGCTGGTAATGATTGTAAACTACGCCACTATGCGACTGATTATAAGGTTGATCGTCGTTTATTCATTACCCGAGCGACACCAATAAAGGCTTAATACATATCTAAACAACCACCTATATTAGGTTATATAGGGCTGTTAATTTGTTAGCAGCCCATTTCTTTTTGTGTAACATTAAATTCACAATTAAAGCATAAGATACTCGGTTACATAAATTACATTTCAAGTTCATGAAGCCGCTTCAAATTGTTAACGAGTCCCACTTCATATTTAATAACAATGTAATTACATTTCGAGTAATAAATACAGTTAACAATTATCTCAATAAATATAAAATCGTCGCTATAGATCATTTTTACTTGTAGTCATTTCGTTTATAGTAAAGCCAAACAAGCATAAGAACCTCTGACAATGACTATAAGAAATAGAATAAATAATGTTTACCGTTATTTTGAGCCTAATTTATCAATTATTGGCTATTTAGGGGCTATTGGCTTTCCTCTTTACTATTTCATCTGGCACTATTTATTCCCCCAGCCTTACGAGAACTTATTACTAAGAATTATTTGTGGCGCGTTTTTTATTCCTTTTATTATTAAAGATCAGATGCCCTACTGGTTCACTCGTTACAAAGATATCCATTTCGTTGTCACGTTAACCATCGCATTGCCTTTTTTCTTTAGTTATATGCTGCTAATGAATGACTGGTCAATTATTTGGATCATGTCGTTTATGACGGCTGTTTTTCTGTCTATTTTGTTGATTTACGACGCTTATATTATCAGTGCTATGTCAATCATTGGCATTGCCCTTGGTACACTGTCAGCGTTTAGTTTCAATCACGCTGAAATTCATAATTTCCACTGGGGTTACGTTGCTGTGATCAGTTTTGCCTATATTACAGGTATTGCTTCACACTACCGAAACCATGTTCATTATGAAGATCAGCTTTTGTTTGCTCGTAGTTTCAGTGCTGGCATCGCTCATGAAATGCGAAATCCTTTTAGTTCGCTATATTCTTCAATGGAGTTAATGCTTGATATTCTGCGCCAACGTAGCGAGCAATCTACACACAACCATGAAGAAAACGTTAACGAATTAAAATCGATCATTCGCAGTAATATGACGGTGATTAATAATAGTAATGAAACAATTAACTTATTATTAAGCTCTATTAATGAACATGCTATTTCAAAAAACACCTTTCAAGAGCACTCTATTGTAAATGTAGTAAAAAATGCTGTTGAAAGTTACGGCTATCAATCATCGAGTGATAGAGAACTCGTTACCGTTAAATATAATAAAGACACACCTTATTTCGGTAGTGATATTTTATTTCGTTACGTTATTTTTAATTTAATTAAAAATGCACTTTATTATAAGAGTAAAAAAGATTTTCACATTGAAATTAATATCGACATTAATAGATTAAACAATGTTATTAAAGTGAAAGATACGGGCGTTGGCATTGCCAAAAGTAATATAAACTCCATCTTTAATGAATTTTATACTCATGGTAAGAAAAATAGCTCTGGACTCGGTCTTCCCTTCTGTAAGAAAGTGATCACTGCATTTGGTGGGACGATCTCGTGCCAATCACAACAAGGAGAATGGACAGAATTCACTATTCTATTACCAAAGATTGATTCAAAATCAACCAATAAGCTTAAATACGAATTATTGTCGAAAAAACGTATTTTATATATTGGTGATAACAACCAAGATGTATTTGAGTTACAAAAAAACTCGTTTTCTTTTGGCTACCACTTTTTATCAGTTAGTCCATTTCGCCTTGTCGACATTGAACATCAGCTCAACCTAGCTGATATGATTTTAATTAATTTAGATAGTTATGGTGAACATAACTATTATATGACCAAGCTGCAGCATAAATTAGCTTTATCGACCACGAAGGTGCTTTATCTTTATCGTGAAGAGCAAGCGTTACACTTAATTTTAAATCCGAAAGTCAATTATAAGCTAGTTAATATTAATAAGTTAAAATCTGGGTTAACTGAAGGGATCTGTAAATACTTTTTCACTCACTTTAATCAAGAAACAATCCCAACCCAAAATAAACAAGAAACCCAGTCAATTTTATTGGTAGACGATAATACCTCTCTGCGTATGTACACAGGTATTTTGCTACAACGCAGCGGCTACCACGTAATTCACGCAGAAAACGGACTAAAAGCGCTTCAACATTTAGCAGAACATAATGTGGATCTCATTATGATGGATTTAGAAATGCCATTAATGGGAGGATTAGAAACAGCAAAACAAATACGTAACAATGATCAGTACAGTAACCATCATCATACGCCGATCATTTGTTTCTCTGCCTCTCTTAATACACAGCAACAGCAAGAGTTAAAAGCAGCAGGCATGAATGGCTTTATCTTTAAGCCAGCAACCAAAGATCAAATATTTGAAACCATCAATCGCTATCTCAACTAACGTTCAAAAAATTACCCACTACCCTGTAACGTTTACGTAAACGTAAGGTGGTAGTGGGCAAAAAATCTAGATTACTTTAGTGCTAAATCCGCTCGCATAGACTCACAAACAGATACGATAGTTTCAATTTCCTCGTTGGTTACATCGCTGTTTAATGAAATACGAATAACGTTCTTATTCTTTGGTGTCGCTGGGGAGCAGAACACAGAACCAAAGACATCACGCGATTCTAAATAATCACGGATCACTTCGGTATTTTCATCATTACCACTTTCTAATGCGATAATTTGAGACTCACTTTGAATACGAAATCCAGCATTTCTTAAGCCACTACGTAATTTTTCAGACTGAATAAATAAGTTTTTACGCTTATCATCAGCCCCTTTAATCACATCCAATGTGGCTTTTAAGATCTCTAATTCATGATTAAGTAACGCCGAGCTGAAAATGGCAGGAAATGCAGTGAACGGGAATGACTGTGCCACTTCCTTACTACATAAAATCGCCCCTGCACGATAAGCAAAGGCTTTAGCTAAACTAGCTGTTAAGAAATCAACTTGATCTGTTAGCCCTAATTCAGCCACTAGCCCTGCACCATTTTTACCATGTGTACCAAGGGAATGAGACTCATCCACCAGCAAGGCGCAACCGTAACGGTTAGCTATCTCAACCAATGTATGTAGCGGAGCAACAGTACCAATAGTGCTATAAACTGAATCCACCATGATCAATCCTGGTCCTTCACGTTTAATTTGTTTCTCTAAATGGCGCATATTGTTATGCAAGAAAGTTTGAATATTCCCTTCAGCCCGCTTTGCTCCATCCCATAACGACATGTGAGCAAAGAAGTCGATATAAATCGGCGTACCTTTAGGGATAATGGTCTGAATCAAGCCGACGTTTGCAGCCCAGCCAGATTGTGAAAGGACACATTTCTCAAAACCTGTCAGTGCGGCTAATTGCTCTTCAAACGTATCGCCTGTTTCTGATTGATGTTGAAAAACAGCTGACATTACCACTTCATGTTTATGTTCGGTGATGGCTTTTAAATGTCGCTGACGAATATATTCGTTACCTGTGATCGCCAAGTAATCATTACTTTGCAAGTTAATTGATGTTTCTGAAGGAGCTTTACCTAATACAAGGTGTTTTTTATTTTTACGAGAGTAGATATCAGCTTCTAAATGAGCTTCAACTTTTTTTTATAAAGCTAGGAAG
>NZ_SSMG01000248.1 GCF_009873615.1 Photobacterium lucens | reverse complement strand
ATCAGCAATTACCAAAAATAGAAAGTTTGATCATTAAAAATGTCTATTGTTGATAATAAAAATAAGCGTAAATTAAATCGCATAGACAGACACCAACTTATTTTTAACGCTGTCTATCAAAGGATTTAGATATGCCACATTTCAATAGCCAAGAGCACAACGGTTCACAAAAAGGTCACCAACACGGTGCTGAATTTGAACATGAAAAAATGGAACGTCGTTACGATGATGGCGCAGAGCATAAACATAATCGTGACCACCACGAATTCCGTGAACACGAGAAAAGTCATCCACATACACAACATGGCGGCGATCCAGTAGGTCATAAACACCCAGAGCAAACTCATCATGATCGTCACGAACATGATGAGCACCGTCACCATAAAACTAAAGAGCATGATCATAAAGAATCATCTCGTGAACATCACAAAACTTCTTCTAAATAATAGTTATTAAGTTTTGCTTTCTATCTCTTTGATTAGAGATAAGAATAAAAAGCCCAATTAATACATCTTTATGGCTTATTAATTGGGCTTTTTTATTAAGTTACATTAATTTCGGATTAAATATGGCTCTATAAAGTCCAATACTTCATTTTCACACAGCCCTACTTCCACTTCAACGCCAGCTTGCTCTAGCACCGCAATACCTTTTCCGCTATTACGTGTATCAGGATCTAAAGTCGCAACCACAACTTTCTTGATGCCTCGTTCAACCAATGTGTGCGCACAAGAAGGTGTTCGCCCAACAAAAGAGCACGGCTCTAGCGTTACATATGCTGTAACGTCATCTAAGCTTTCACCATAATTAGCCAATGCCATTGCTTCTGCGTGATGATGTCCTGGTAGTTGAGTAAAACCTTCACTAACTATCTGTCCATCTTTCACTAGTACACACCCTACAGGTGGATTTGGACGACAAGCTGGTAATGCCTGATGAGATAATAATAGCGCTCGCATCATAAATGCTTGCCCTTGAAAATCACCGCTCATAATTCAATTCACTTAAATGATAAAAAGACAATATCTTATTCTGGCTATAAAAATATCATGGCTAAGTTCGACACACTATTTAAAAATTCTATTCAAATTTTATTTTTATTATGAATGAAATATGAATAGTGCAATCACTCTTTATTCAGTCAGAATAACGTTAACTGTCTGCGCCTTATTTTTGAGAGGAAGACAATGAAACGTGTAATCACAGGTCTAATTCTATCGTTAGCACTGCATTCACTATCGGCATTCGCAACAACACAAACATCACCACATTCAATGGAAAAGATGGCGAAAAATACCATTGAATATTTAGACCATACTCATAGGCTAGATCGGATACAACAGCAGCAAAGTCACATGCTAGCAACAATCAATAACAACAATTATTTATTAACAAATGGTCACAAGGAAGGTCATTTAGAACGGGGACGATGGGAAGAGACCCAGACTAATAGAACAAATACTCGTTGCCGTGTAGAACACAAGAATAAATAACAATACAGCTCAAGTATGTACTTAATTTTAATACTTGAGCTAACTTAGATGATAGGTTTTGTAACATTTTGATAGATATAATTAGCAACAATATAT
>NZ_SSMG01000247.1 GCF_009873615.1 Photobacterium lucens | reverse complement strand
CTTATGTAGATATTTTTTGTTTTTATTCGTTATCGAGTGTTAATAAATAGATTTACTGTCGGTTAAGGTTATAAATATCAGGGTGTTACTCCATTTTTTGTTATAGCTAGTGGTTGCGTTTTTATTCTCACTATTTTTTAACGCGCTTTCATATCTGCAATATTATTACCATTAAGTAATAGTGTTTTTGTTTTTAATACCATTATATTTCTATTTGTAATGGTTATAATGAATCCATTACATGACATGTTGTATTTTCCGCCTAAGCTGAATTATGACTTTATCGAACTATTGAGGTTTGCCATGACAGAACAACATCATAATCATTTTCACGTTGGTCAAATTATTGAAAACCACCCATTTGCAGCGGGAGATGGTGCTGTTCTGGAAATGTTCCGCAATGATATGACGAACGTTGTATTCATCGGTTTAGAAAACATCACTGAAGATGAGCAACAATTACTATCTCAATCAGGCGCAGAGTTTGGTGTATTAAGCACTGAAAATGGCGGTTGTTTAGTGGTACTGAAATTGGGTGAACTAGCCTTTGATATTCAGTTTAATGCAGCAGTGATCCCTGAGGAATTTTTTGCGCAACCAGCAGATGAGTCAACAACACTGACATTAAATATGATGGCGGTAGATACTCGCAGTAATGAAATGAAAGTGATCCGTGAGTTTTCATTACCCGCTGAGATCCGCCAAAAAATGATCGCAGTTGTTAACAAGCAGCGTGAAATTAACGATGCGATGGCTGTCAATGCAGAGAACATGCACTTACTTAACACCATCAGCACTGAAGAGCTGCTAAAACAAATTACTCTAACGCAGATCCAAAGTGTCGTTGCACCAAGCTGTAGCTGTGGTCATGATCATCACCACCATCACTAAGCTTTGAAAGATTTTTAAAAACACCGCCATTGTGCGGTGTTTTTTTATGGGTCGAGATTGGTACTTTTTGCTTTTTTGCTGAGATCTTGATCACTTAAAAGAAACGATGTTTTTTATTTGATTGATTTTTGGTTTTACTAGGATGAAAATAAACTCAAGAGTTTACTTTTTGTTGAGGTTTACCATGAAAAAAGCGGTTGTTGGCGTGTTACTGGGGTTAATGGCGATGACATCTCTTCCTGCACAAGCAGATAAGTGGGGGGATTGGGGTGAATGGGGCGCTCGACAAAAAGGACGCGTTGAACGTGCAGCTATCTGTGGTCGTGATGGTTATATCTTTAGAGTAAGAGATGCTTTCTATGTGGCGAAGTACCAATCAGGTAAACGCTTTGCGGTAGGCGTTCCTGTAAAGGCACGATTTGGTCGTAATAAATGGGTCAAAATCGAAGGGATCAAAAATGATGGCCATTACATTCTAAAAGGAAAGTACTACAGCATTGCTAATGCAAAGGCACAAGCCTGTAATTTATGGTAAGTCTCGCCACTTAGCCTACTGATATTGAAAGTGGTATTGAGACAGTCAATCTAGCTATTGCAAAAAGGGCTTTGAACAACTGCTGTTCAAAGCCCTTTTCTAAATTCATTTCTTCAGTAAGAAGTGTAATGTCTTACTTGTTGTTGCCGCTTTTGTATAGAGAAGAAAAAGCTGGAGTGTATAGAGCAACAATTTTATTTACGATGCGAGTCATGGAATTACCTATAAAGTTTAAGCTGTTTTTTACTGTACAACCTTCGCCCAACCCTGAGATATATAGGCATTCGGTCGTGTTTCGATGCGCGCCATTATAGGTATTTTTATGAGCGTGAAAAATGAAAAAAACTAGTGTTTTGATATTAGTTTTTCTAATGAATTAGCGGTATGTATTGATAAGTAAAAATACGCTTTTAAACTGAGCTATTCCGGTATTGTTGATAAAAGTAAGACCATAAAAAAAGGCGATGTATTTCACTACATCGCCTTATCTATATTAGGTTCGTTTTAATGCTTAGCGCATTGTCACGAATTCCTCAGAGCCTGTTGGGTGAATAGCCACAACGCTATCAAAATCAGCTTTCGTTGCGCCCATCTTCATCGCGACACCAAAGCCTTGGATCATTTCGTCAACCGCGAAACCAATACCGTGTAGACCTACGACTTTCTCGTCATCGCCAGCACATACTAGCTTCATCTTACATGGTTGACGGTGCGCAGTAACCGCTGTGTACATTGCTGTGAAGCCTGACTTGTACACTTTCACGTTTTCTTCGCCGTATTGCTCAATTGCTTCAGCTTCAGTAAGACCGATAGTACCGATTGGTGGGTGACTAAATACCACTGTTGGAACTAATTTATAGTCCATCTTCGCATCAGGTTTGTTGTTAAATAGACGCTCAGAAAGCTGGCGACCTGCTTTAACAGCAACAGGTGTTAGCTCGATACCACCTTCCATGATATCGCCGACACAGTAGATACCAGGAACGTTAGTTTGTTGGTATTCATCCACTTTGATGAAACCACGGTTATTGGTTTCCACACCCGCAGCAGCTAGGTTGATGGCATCTGTGGTTGGCTCACGACCGATAGCCCAGATCAGTACGTCAGTGTTGTGTGATTCACCGTTTTCAAAGTACAGCGTGATGGAGCCGTCTTTTTCTTTCACAACTTCTTTTGGCACAGAGTGCGTATGTAGTGATGGACCTTCAGCTGCCATCACTTCAACTAGCGTATCTACAATCATTGGATCGAAGCTACGTAGTGGTGATTCTTTACGTACGAACAGATGAGTATCTGTACCTAGTGCATTTAATACACCAGCGATTTCAACGGCGATGTAACCTGCACCAATGATAGCAGCACGTTTTGGTTGCTCTTTCAGTTCGAAGAAACCGTTAGAGTCGATACCGTAGTGTGCGCCTTGGATTGCAGGAATGGATGGACGACCACCAACAGCAATAAGAATGTGATCGGCTGTGTAGTGTTCACCATTTACTTCTACTGTTTTCTGGTCAACAAAATGGGCAAAACCGTTGATCACTTCAACTTTGTTGTTGCCTAGTACATTGTCGTAAGAAGTGTGGATACGGCTGATGTAAGCTTCACGGCTTTCAACCAGTTTGCTCCAGTCAAACCCTTTTACATCGACATTGAAGCCGTAATCTTTTGCGTAAAGGTGCATAGCTTCAGCGATTTGAGCGCCGTGCCACATGACTTTTTTAGGCACACAACCCACGTTTACACATGTACCGCCCAGTGCTTTTGCTTCGATAAGCGCTACTTTCGCACCATACATTGCAGCACGGTTTGCCGATGCAATACCGCCGCTACCGCCGCCGATACAGATGTAATCAAAATGCTTTGCCATGACTTTACTCCGTTAATTCTTTTTGATGTTCAATACGAGCTATTGACCTAGTGTAATAAAGATTGGGGTGTCTGACGAGGTTTTAAAATCGAAAAATACGATTGATTTACTATAAATTCATCGAGAATTGGGATTGTGGCACGAATTATTTGATACAGGCGGAGGGCTCCGCCTGTATTTTGCTGGGGTGAACGGCTTACTCTGGCACAATCCATTCAACGGTGTGATGACCATGATTTGGTGCAATGGCTTGTTGTAACCAAGGCAGAATTTCACGCATTTGGCTTTCTAGCTTCCATGGTGGGTTGATCACAATCATGCCTGATGCTGTCATGCCACGCTCTTCACTATCAGGTTCGACACCTAATTCGATTTGCAGGATTTTACGGATCTCTAGATCTTTTAAACCTTGGATCATCTTATTGATGGTCTCGCGATAAACCACAGGGTACCAAATCGCATAGGTACCCGTTGCCCAACGCTGGTGGCTTTGCTTGATCGCCTTTACCACATCTTGGTATTCGTGCTTTAGCTCGTAAGGGGGATCGATAAGTACCACACCACGACGCTCTTTTGGCGGCAAGCTGGCTTTTAGGCGCGCAAACGCATCTTCTTTGTAGATTTTTACTTGGCGATCACCACGAAACTCTTGCAGTAGTAGTGGAAAATCACTTGGGTGTAGCTCGGTTAACACCATGCGGTCTTGGTCGCGGATTTGCGCACGTGCCACTTTTGGTGAACCTGGGTAGTAACGTAACTCTTCACCGTCGTTTAGGGCTTTGATTGCCTCAATGTAGCTAGCAATTTCTGCTGGCATATCATCACGAGACCAAATACGAGCGATACCTTGCTTAAACTCACCGGTTTTTTCGCTGCGCTCATCTTGCAGATCGTAACGACCAACACCTGAGTGGGTATCGTGATAGACGAAAGGTTTATCTTTTTGCTTGAGTGCATCCAGAATTAAGCTTTGAACAATGTGTTTAACCACATCGGCATGGTTGCCTGCGTGGAAGCTGTGACGGTAACTCAGCATGAAATCAGTCTCTATCAGTATATAAAGGAAGGGTTATAGCGCCGTATTATCGTTAATTCTCAACTATTATCCAACTATGGTGCGATGCTTTCGGTTTTTCATTGGATGTGAAATGCCGTATTGCTAATAATTTTCACTCCGTAAATAGCGCTAAGGATTGAAATTTACCTGTGGTGGGCGCATGTTAAGAATAAGATAAAAATAAAGGAAACGCTTATGTCCAACCCATTATTGACGATGACAGATTTGCCACCGTTTGCTCACATCAAACCTGAGCACATTAAACCTGCGGTAGAAAAAGCCATTGCAGATTGCCGTGAAAACGTTGAATCCGTATTGATGGAAATGGCAGAGCCGACGTGGGAAACCATTTGTGCGCCATTAGCTGAAACGGATGATCGCTTAAGTCGTATCTGGTCACCGGTTGGACACCTGAACGGGGTGAAAAACAGCCCTGAGTTGCGTGAAGCGTATGAAAGTTGCCTACCATTACTGTCTGATTACAGCACTTGGTTAGGTCAGCACAAAGGCTTATACGAAGCGTATAAAGCACTAAAAGCAAGCGACAAATTTGCAGAGCTTAGCAAAGCACAGCAAAAATCAATCAAAGATGCCTTAAAAGAATTTGAGCTATCAGGTATTGGCCTGCCAGCTCAAGAGCAAGCTCGCTACGGTGAGATCAGCAAGCGTCTATCTGAGTTATCTTCTAAGTTCAGCAACAATGTACTTGATGCCACCATGGCGTGGAGCAAGGTGATCACAGATGTTGAGCAGCTAAGCGGTCTACCTGAATCAGTGTTGCTTGCAGCGAAAGCTAACGCAGAAGCGAAAGGCGAAGAAGGCTATTTATTTACCCTAGATATGCCATCTTACCTGCCAGTTATGACTTACTGTGATAATCGTGAGCTACGTGCTGAAATGTATGAAGCGTTCGGTACCCGTGCATCAGATCGTGGTCCTAATGCTGGTGAGTTCGATAATACCGAAGTGATTGCTGAGAAGTTAAAACTAAGCCATGAGCTTGCTCGTATGCTTGGCTTTAATAGTTACAGTGAAAAATCACTGGCAACAAAAATGGCGGAATCCACTGAGCAAGTACTTGGCTTTTTAAATGATTTAGCTGAGCGCGCGAAACCACAAGGTGAGCGTGAAGTGGCAGAGCTTCGTGACTATGCTCGTAACGAGTTCGGTGTTGAAACATTAGAGCCGTGGGATTTTGCATACTACTCAGAGAAGTTAAAGCAACACCGTTACAGCATTTCTGATGAAGAGCTTCGCCCATATTTTCCTGAGAAGAAAGTGGTTGCTGGTCTATTTGAAGTGCTTAAGCGTGTATTTGGTCTTGAGATCAAACAGCGTGAAGGTGTGGAAGTGTGGCATGAGTCGGTGAAGTTTTACGATATCTTCGACAATAAAGGCACACTACGTGGCAGTTTCTACCTTGATCTTTACGCTCGTGAGCACAAGCGTGGCGGTGCATGGATGGATGAATGTGTGGTACGTCGTACACGTATCGACGGTAGCCTACAAACGCCAGTTGCTTACCTAACCTGTAACTTTAACCGTCCTGTGGGTGATAAGCCTGCGCTATTTACCCATAACGAGGTGGTAACCTTATTCCACGAAACAGGTCACGGTATCCACCACATGTTAACGCAAGTGGATGTTGCAGCTGTTTCGGGTATCAATGGTGTGCCATGGGATGCGGTAGAGCTACCAAGCCAGTTCTTAGAAAATTGGTGTTGGGAAGAAGAAGCGCTAGCGTTTATTTCTGGTCACTATGAGACAGGCGAGCCGTTACCAAAAGCAATACTAGATAAGATGCTGGCGGCGAAGAACTTCCAATCAGCGATGTTTATCTTACGTCAGCTTGAGTTTGGTCTGTTCGATTTCACGCTATACACCGAATACGATCCAGAAGTGGGCGCACAGGTGTTAGATACCTTATTTAAAGTGAAATCTCGTGTTTCTGTGGTACCAAGCCCAGAATGGGGACGTTTCCCACATAGTTTTAGTCATATTTTTGCTGGTGGTTACAGCGCAGGTTACTATAGCTACTTGTGGGCGGAATTATTGTCTTCTGATGCGTTCTCACGCTTTGAAGAGGAAGGAATTTTCAATCCGCTAACAGGACAAGACTTCTTAACTTGTATCCTTGAGCAAGGTGGTAGTGAAGAGCCAATGGCGCTATTCAAACGCTTCCGTGGTCGAGAGCCTGAGCTAGATGCAATGCTGCGTCATAGCGGTATTACAGGTTAATGTAACACGTGCAGTGAGTGACTGAGGATGGTCACTTGCTGCATGCAATTAGTGTAGAGATCAGTATTCATGGATAGATACGGGGCGATAGATCGCCAGTCAAAAGGATTTAGCCTTATCGAATTGGTTATCGTGATTGTCATTTTAGGCATTCTAGCCGTCACTGCAGCCCCGCGATTTTTATCTATTTCATCAGATGCAACCAAAGCGTCGCTAAACGGCATAGCTGGCAGTTTGCGTACCGTGATTGATTTAGTGGAATACAAAGCCATTATGCAAGGCAAAGAGCACCAATACGGTGTGGAAGTCGATGTGGATGGTAATAAAATCTTTAGCTACTTTGGTGTGCCGCGTGCTAAGTGGACAGCAGGTGATGATCATGATGGATTGATGACGATCATGACGCAGGATTTTAAGTACTTAGGTACCGCAAAAGGTTCTAGTCAAGATAAGGTTGAGACAACACCTTGTACTGATGCAGAGTTCTGTGTCATTGATCAAATTCGCCCTGGTAAGGTGTTTCCTGAGACGGATGGTTGGTCGCTTGTCATCATACCGCAAGGTAAAACCCTGCAAGATAAGTGCTTTGCATATTATTCAGCCAAAATGAATGAAGCCACCCAGCAAGTGCTATCTAAGAAAATTTCTACTCAAGAAGATGGTTGTTAACGCTGATATTTTCTAACACTAATTGAGATAAAGAAAAGGCTCCTAGCGGAGCCTTTTTTGATCGTATTTGATACTTAGTCTTGTGACGTTACTACCATTGGCCAACCCATGTCAGTTTGACGGGTCGCTTCTTGGTGCAATTCACTGCGGGTCAGTGGGTTGTTGATCAACCATTTGGCAGGCAATAACAGGGTGATTTTTTCCCCGTCAACTTGCAGGCTAAATGGCGGTAAACAGCAGGTATCACGACGATGACAAACAATCACCGCAATACGTAATAGACGCAGTAAACGGGCTGCACTTTGCGCTGATAACGCATGTTGTTCAGGTAAGCTGGTAAGCGGCCCTGTGTAACGACGCAAGATCTCAGCTAGCAAGTTGCGCTGCGCACGGGTAAAACCAGGTAAATCAAGGTGCTTGATCAGATAAGCCGCATGCTCTGCGCTTTTCTTAAACTCAATACTGGCGCCGATTTCGTGCAGTTTTACTGCCGCTTCCAAGATGTTTTGTGCTTGTGGTTCAAGTTGCCAATTAGGGCATTGGCTTAACATCGACATTGCCATGTCGTTGACAATATCGGCATGTTCGGTATCAATTTGGAAGCGTTGTTGGACACTTTCAATGGTACGAGTACAGACATCATGATGGCGCATTTGATCCATCATTTCATACACCATACCTTCACGCAGTGCGCCACCGGCTAAGGTCATAGATTCGATTTTTAATGACTCAAATAGCGCGATTAAAATCGACAAACCACTTGGGAATACCAAGGCACGCTCAAGGGTAAGACCTTCAATATCAAGATCTTCTAGACGTTCATACTGCATCGCTTGACGTTGTAGGCGCTTTAGCTTTTGCAGGGTGATAATTTCATCCATTCCTTGTGCAAGCATGATTTCTTGTAGTGCTTGAACCGTACCACTGGCACCTACACAGCTTTCCCAGCCCAGCGCAGTGTAACGATCGATGATAGGTTCAATGGCTTCTTTTGCACCATTGATCGCCGCATCGAAGTTTGCGGAAGTTAAGCTGCGATCTTTAAAGTAGCGCTCAAGCCAAGTGACACAGCCAATTTTAAGGCTAGTGAGGGCACTGGAATCAAACCCTTCACCGATGATCACTTCGGTACTGGCACCACCAATATCGACCACTAAGCGTTTATCACTACCACCTGAGGTATGCGCCACACCTTGATAAATAATGCGGGCTTCTTCTTCACCGGGAATAATGTTGACCGGATAACCAAGGATCGTTTTCGCCTTGGAAAGAAATTCTTCTGCGTTCACCGCTGTGCGTAACGCTGCTGTACCGACGATACGGATATGATCTGCTTTGATATCTTGTAAGCGTTCGGCAAATAGCGCTAAGCAGTCTAGACCGCGCTGCATCGCTTCTTCACTGAGTACGTTCTGGCTGTTAAGACCGGCAGCTAAACGCACTTTACGTTTAATTTTAGCTAACGTCTGAACACTGCCATTCACTTCGCGCACGATCCACATGTGGAAACTGTTTGAGCCTAAATCAATAGCGGCATAAAGCGGTGATACTGAATTTCTTTCCATAGACATAGTTACTTCTAATTATTATGCAGGCTTGTTTTGGGGACGACGGCGATTATTACGCGAACGTTGTTGCCCCTGACCTTGGCCTTGGCGTTGAGTATTACGGCGACTACCTTGGCGCGGATTACGCTGTAAGCGGATCGGAGCTGGTAGATCTTCTAGCAATGCATCGGAATCATATTTTGATTGTGGAATACCGTGTTCGATGTAGGTTTCGATCGCCGGTAAGTTAATCGCATATTCTTCACAAGCAAAGCTGATAGAGTGACCGCTTGCGCCTGCACGACCAGTACGACCAATACGGTGTACGTAATCTTCTGCATCGTCTGGCAGATCGTAGTTAAATACATGCGTTACTGCAGGAATATGTAGACCACGGGCTGCAACGTCAGTTGCCACTAAGATATCAATATCACCTTTTGTGAATTGATCAAGGATACGCTCACGTTTTTTCTGTGGTACATCGCCAGTCAACAGACCAACACGGTGACCGTCAGCAGCAAGGTGACCCCAAATATCTTCACAGCGGTGCTTAGTGTTAGCGAAGATAATTGCACGTTCTGGCCATTCTTCTTCGATTAACGTTTGTAGCAAACGCATTTTTTCTTGGTTTGAAGGGTAGAACAGCTCTTCTTGAATGCGGTGACCTGTTTTTTGCTCAGGCTCAACAATCACGCTTTCAGGGCTATTCATGTGCTCAAACGCAAGCTCTTTCACTCGGTATGATAGGGTTGCTGAGAACAATAAGCTTAAACGCTCAGTTGGTGCTGGCATACGGCGGAACAAGAAGCGGATGTCTTTAATAAAGCCAAGATCGAACATGCGATCCGCTTCATCAAGTACAACAACTTGAATGCTATTTAGCTCAATAACGCGCTGCTTGTAGAAATCAATGATACGGCCACACGTACCGATCAAGATATCTACGCCTTCATCAAGGATCACTTTTTGCTTCTCGTAAGGTTCGCCGCCGTAAGCAAGACCAGCCTTAAGACCTGTGCTCGCAATCAGAGAAGATGCGTCGTTATAAATTTGGATCGCCAATTCACGCGTTGGCGCCATGATAATGGCACGCGGTTGATTGGTTTTGCGATGCGCAGGCGCTGCAGTCTCCAGTAAGTGGTTAAAAGTAGCGGTTAGGAAGGCAATGGTTTTACCCGTACCTGTTTGAGCCTGTCCCGCAATGTCATGGCCAGAGAGCATAACTGGCAATGCCAAGGCTTGGATCGGGGTACAATTATGGAACCCTTTATCTTCCAATCCTTTTAAAACTAGAGGGTTTAACCCTAGCTCGGCAAATTTCTGCTCTGTGATGTGAGTCGTCTTCATTGCTATAGAATATCAGCTTAGGGTTGCAATACGAAACGTATTCCATTCAAATAGGAGATCGATTTGCTGGTCAAAATAAGATCGGCTAACAAAATCAACTGTTGGAGTGGAAGATGAGCGACAAGATTGTGCAGCTTACAGATGCGAGTTTTGACACTGATGTTATCAATGCTGCTGGCCCTGTATTAGTCGATTTTTGGGCTGAATGGTGTGGTCCATGTAAAATGATTGCCCCGATTCTTGACGAAATCGCTGATGAATACGAAGGCAAACTGACTATCGGTAAATTAAATATCGATCAGAATGCGGGTACCCCACCAAAATTTGGTATTCGTGGTATCCCGACATTACTACTGTTCAAAGACGGTGGTGTAGCGGCAACGAAAGTTGGTGCATTGTCGAAAACTCAGCTTAAAGAATTCCTAGACGCGAACCTTTAAGTGCAATTATTACAAACCATGGACAATTTCTAAGTTGTGCATGGTTTGTCTAACGTCTATGCTAGACGGATAGAACGTTTAGTGTTACCTTAGCGCACAGAAATTACATTTTCGTTCATTTCTTGACCAAGCCCTAATGGTCATCTTTATCTCAACTAATATAGAACCCCGATTTTGACAGACAAGAAACCCACCACTATGAACCTTACAGAACTGAAGAGCCAACCGATTTCTAAGTTGGTTGCACTTGGCGAAAGTTTAGGATTAGAAAACCTTGCCCGCTTGAGAAAGCAAGACATCATCTTCTCCATCCTCAAGCAACATGCGAAAAGTGGTGAGGATATTTTTGGCGATGGTGTTCTAGAAATTTTACAAGATGGCTTCGGCTTCCTACGTAGCGCAGATAGTTCTTACCTTGCAGGCCCAGATGATATTTACGTATCTCCGAGTCAAATCCGTCGTTTTAACCTTCGTACTGGCGATACTATTGCCGGAAAAATCCGTCCACCAAAAGACGGCGAACGTTACTTCGCACTGCTGAAAGTTAACGAAGTAAACTACGACAAGCCAGACAACGCCCGCAACAAGATCCTATTTGAAAACCTTACACCGCTACACGCAAACTCTCGTATGCGTATGGAGCGTGGTAACGGCTCTACAGAAGACATCACCGCACGTGTTCTTGATTTAGCATCACCAATCGGTAAAGGCCAACGTGGTCTGATCGTTGCTCCGCCAAAAGCGGGTAAAACTATGCTACTTCAAAACATTGCGCAAAGTATTGCCCACAACCACCCTGAGTGTGAGTTGATGGTATTGCTTATCGACGAACGTCCAGAAGAAGTAACAGAGATGCAGCGCCTAGTTAAAGGTGAAGTGATTGCATCAACGTTCGATGAGCCAGCATCTCGTCACGTACAAGTGGCAGAAATGGTAATTGAAAAAGCAAAACGTCTGGTTGAGCACAAGAAAGATGTGGTTATCCTACTTGACTCAATTACTCGTCTAGCACGTGCATACAACACCGTTATTCCTTCATCTGGTAAGGTACTAACCGGTGGTGTTGATGCTAACGCGCTACACCGTCCTAAGCGTTTCTTCGGTGCTGCACGTAACGTAGAAGAAGGCGGTAGCTTAACTATCATCGCAACAGCGCTAGTGGACACTGGTTCTAAGATGGATGAAGTTATCTACGAAGAATTCAAAGGTACAGGTAACATGGAACTTCACCTTTCTCGCAAGATCGCTGAGAAACGTGTATTCCCTGCGATTGATATCAACCGCTCTGGTACTCGTCGTGAAGAGCTATTGGCGAAAGCTGATGAGCTACAGAAGATGTGGATCCTACGTAAGATCGTTCACCCAATGAGCGAGACTGACAGCATGGAATTCTTAATTGATAAACTATCAATGACGAAGACTAACGATGAATTCTTTGATGCGATGCGTCGTCAGAAATCATAATTCGCTGTACTGAGTCACAGATTTTGAAAACGTCGCCTACGGGCGGCGTTTTTTATTGACACAAATCACCTTGTACTGCGATGGTATGGGCAAGGAAGCAGCGTGTTATTTCGCTAGGGAGGCGTTATGTTACGACATTGGTGTGCGTTAGGCTTGCTGATCGCCACGGCATTACAGCCTGTTGCAGCAACAGAAATAACTGAAGCGAAAATCCAGCATATTAAGCAAATGCCACAATTTGTCGCTCACATTGAAGCGCTCAAACCTTATTATGATCACAGTGATTTTCAGTCATTGGAAATTTTGCTTGATCAACTCCCGCCATTAACGCAAGAAGTGGCTCGTAGCCAATTGATCAAATACGCTAGCGAAGTTGGCAGTTTTAACACTGCTCGTATTGCATGGCTGAAAATTCAAGCGAAGCGACAATCACCGTTTACTATTACCGAGCAAGGGGATGGTTATACCGTTAGCCGCATGGCTTTCTTTTATAGTAATCAAGCTAACGGACTGCTGCGTGAATGGAAAAAAGACTTAGTGAGCCAGCGTGCTGTGATTAACTTAGAGCGTGGAAAACTGACGTTATCTGAATGGCTAAAAGGTGATTTAGAGCAGCAGCAGAAGCGTAGCCAAGTGATAGCACGTGCGATCCCGCAATTATCTCCGCCAGCGATTAATGCACTGGTTGAGCAATTTCATTCTGATCCTCAGCTGATTTGGTTGCCAGATAACAGCATCTTAGCCACCTTAGCGGCACACTCTAATGATGCGAAGTTATATGATGTGTTATGGCGTCGCCGTACCGATCAATACAGCTTGGCGGAATTAAACCGTTTATCTCAAAATACGGCTTCCGATTTTGTGGTAAACCAATTAATTGCAGCCACGGCTAATCCTTCTTTAAAAGAGCCTGCATACCGCGCTTTAACCAGTTTTAAACCATTGCCAGATACAGCCAAAACCTTTTTACAGAACCAGTTAGGTAATGAAATAGAACGGTTGTTGATCACGCCTCACTTGCTTAAGCAAGGTCATGGTCACTGGTTACAGCAACTCTTAACTGCCAGCAGTGATCCCGAGCTGAGTGCTCATATCGAAGAGTTGTTATCGATGGGCTCTGTGTCTGCAATTAAACCTTAACCCTTTTATTTACTAGGGTTATAGCCAGCTTAATTGAAACATCTTGTGGCGAAATTAGACCGCAGAACGGGTGTTTTAGCCTCTACAACTGGTTATACTAGCGAAAATCATTCTCATCACTACGCTGTTATTTTCGGTTATGGCGTAGCTCAATCGTGGTATCAGATATGAAATTCAAGGATCTGCGAGACTTCATTGCTTATTTAGAGCAGAACGGGCAATTGAAGCGAATTAAGCAAGCAGTCGATCCCGATCAAGAAATAACAGAAATTAGCGATCGCACTTTACGTGCTGGTGGCCCTGCGCTTTTGTTTGAAAATCCTATTGGTTACAACATGCCAGTGCTTGCCAACTTGTTTGGTACGCCACAGCGTGTGGCGATGGGAATGGGGCGCACAGAAGTCAAAGAGCTGCGCGAAGTTGGTAAATTATTAGCATATTTAAAAGAGCCCGAGCCACCTCGTGGTTTCCGTGAAGCGTTAGATAAGATCCCAGCATTTAAACAAGTGCTGAACATGCCCGTGAAACGCCTACGTAACGCACCATGCCAAGAAATTGTGTGGCAAGGTGATGAGGTTGATTTAGATAAAATCCCAGTGATGAGCTGTTGGCCTGATGATGTGGCACCATTGCTAACATGGGGCTTAACTATTACGAAAGGCCCACATAAAAAACGCCAAAACTTAGGGATTTATCGTCAGCAAAAAATTGCGAAAAACAAAGTGATCATGCGTTGGCTCGCTCACCGTGGTGGTGCGCTTGATTTACGTGAATGGATGGAAACTCATCCGGGTGAGAAATTCCCAATTACGGTCGCTTTTGGTGCCGATCCTGCCACGATTTTAGGTGCAGTAACGCCAATTCCAGATACCTTATCTGAGTACGCTTTTGCAGGCTTACTGCGTGGGCGTCGTACTGAAGTGGTGAAAAGTTTAACCAATGACTTAGATGTGCCAGCAAGCGCTGAAATTGTCATGGAAGGCTATATCGATCCTGAAGAGTTTGCTGATGAAGGTCCTTATGGCGATCACACGGGTTACTATAACGAGAAAGAGCGTCATCACGTCTTTACCATCACGCATATCACCATGCGTAACGATCCGATTTATCACAGTACTTACACTGGTCGTCCGCCCGATGAGCCTGCGGTATTAGGTGTGGCACTCAATGAAGTTTTTGTGCCGATTTTGCAAAAGCAATTTCCTGAGATCGTTGATTTTTACCTGCCACCAGAAGGGTGTTCATACCGCATGGCGGTGGTGACAATGAAGAAGCAATATCCGGGTCATGCAAAGCGTGTGATGATGGGTGTGTGGTCTTTCTTGCGTCAGTTCATGTACACCAAGTACGTGGTTGTGTGCGATGAAAGTGTCGATGCCCGTAATTGGGACAGTGTGGTGTCTGCGATGACAACTCACATGGAGCCAGTACGTGATACCTTGTTCATTGATAACACCCCAATTGACTCGTTAGATTTTGCTTCGCCTGTGGTTGGGCTTGGCTCTAAAATGGGCTTAGATGCAACGATGAAATGGGACGCTGAGCTTGCTAGTACACCATCGATTGCTGCCAAATATGATGAGCAATTTGATGTTGAAGCGGGCATTGCCGCTTTGCGTGATGCTTATCCTGAGATCATTGATATTGACGTACCGACGGCAAGTAAGCAGCAGATGGCGATTGTAAGTATTACCAATACCGAAGCAGATCAAGCGCAACGTGTGATGCAAGGTGTTTGGGACTTCATGGCGCAGTTTAGTGATGCAAAATTTGTCATCTTGTGTGATCAAGACGTCAACGTGCGTGATTGGAATGATGTTATTTGGGCGATCACTACACGTATGGATCCTAGCCGTGATACGGTACAGCTAGCGTCAACATTAGACCAAAGTAGTAAGCTTGGATTAGATGCGACTAATAAATGGCCTGATGCTGTGGCACGCGAATGGGGCAACCCAATCGTTAAGAATCCACAAGTTGTCGCCAAAATAGATGCGATCTGGGACCAACTTGGGATCGAGAAGTAACGGTTTATCGCTATACTGAGCGGTAGAGTGAGTATTATTTATTGCTGCTTCAAATAGTCAGTAGTAAGAGAAAATTATGTATCAAGTACGCCTGTTGCCAAACAACATCACCTTTACTGCGTCAACGCAGCAAACGGTATTACAAGCAGCGCTCGACGCAGGCATTACTTTCCCCAATCGTTGTCAGGTAGGGGCATGTGCAATGTGTATGTGCCGTAAAACATCCGGTGAAGTGAGTTATCAGTTAGAGCCAATGCTCACTGAAAAAGAACAAGCGGAAGGATGGATTTTTACCTGCCAAGCGGTAGCGGAAAGTGACTTGGTGTTAACGTTAGACTAGAGGAAAACCATGTCTATCCAGTGCGAAGTAAAGTCAGTACAACCCTTAGCCGCGAACACGTATCGCATTTTGTTAAAGCCTGAGCAGGCGATTGATTTCAAAGCGGGACAATACCTACTTGCGGTAATGGGCGAGAAAGATAAACGTCCATTTTCAATTGCTAGTAGCCCATGCCGTGAAGGTGAGCTTGAGCTACACATTGGTGCGGCAGAGCAAAATGCGTATGCATTAGAAGTGGTAGAAGCGATGAAAGCAGCATTAGATTGCAATGAACCTGTTGTGATTGATGCTGCCCACGGTGATGCATGGCTGCGCCATGAAAGTGAGCGTCCACTACTGATGATTGCAGGTGGTACTGGTTTTTCTTATATCCGTAGCATGCTTGATAACTGCATTAGCCGTGGTTTAACTCAGCCTATCTTCGTTTACTGGGGCGGTCGTGGTATCGATCAGCTGTATGCCAATGAAGAGATGCAGGCGTTAGCAGCAAATCACGGCAACATTACCTATGTGCCAGTGGTTGAAAATGCCCCTGCAAATTGGTCAGGCAAAGTCGGTAACGTATTGGATGCGGTAGCAGAAGATTTTGTTTGCCTATCAGCGTACGATATCTATGTATGTGGTCGTTTTGAAATGGCGGGTGCGGCGCGTGAGCGCTTCTGCAATGAGAAAGGTGCCCAGCGCGAACACATGTTTGCTGATGCGTTTGCTTTTATCTAAGTAATCAATATCCATTAAAAAGCCAGCGTTGATGCTGGCTTTTTTGTCTCTGAAATAGGGGGGGTATTAAGCGGTAGCTTGTGCTTTGCGTTTAACCCAAGTTTCGTTGATCCACAGTGACAACATAATAATGATACCGCCGATAATTAAGCGCGGATAATCCACATCTCGATTCCAAATCACAATATTCACAATCAATCCTGCGGGTACTAATGCGTTATTCATGATTGCCAGCGCGCCAGCATTGACTTGGGTTGCCCCTTTATTCCAAATGAAATAACCAACCCCTGATGCAATGACTCCAAGATAAATCAACACGCCCCATTGCACGTCTGTGGTTGGCAATTTTGCGGTATTACCAAATAGTAGAAACATCGGTAGTGCGACACACATTGCGCCGATGTAGAACCAACCGAACACCGTATGTTGCGGTAGATCTGTGCTCTCTTGCTCCATAATGCGTTTATAGCCCACTTGCCCGATGGCAAAACACAGGTTGGCCCCTTGAACGATGAAAAAGCCAATGATGAAGTCTTGGTTTATGCCTTCAAACTTGATCACCGCAGCACCCAGTACGGCAATGGCAGCGGTTAATAAATACCAAGGGGAGAATTGCTTGTGCAGCGCATCATAAATCAAGGTGACGTAAATCGGCGTGAAAATGGTAAATAGCAGCACTTCAGGTACGGTGAGATACAAGAAGGATTGGTAATAGAAGCAGTACATGATGCCAAGTTGGAACGCACCAATAACCATGAGTTTAAGGGCTAATTTCGGCTGAATATGTTTAAAGCGCAGAAATGGCAAAAAGACGAGAGCGGCAAGGCTGACACGGGTGAGAACGGAGAACCAAGGATCAACCTGACCTGCAAGGTAGACGCCAATTAAGCTAAAAGAAAACGCCCACAACAGGGTGATAGCAGATAAATATCCCATTCGTTACAACATCCGTTCAATCAATTAAGGATGCTCAGTGTAACTAAAGATAATGTTATCGCCTACGGCAGTGACTGCGGAAAGTAACAGGTATGAGCAGCAGCCAAAGGATCTGGCTGCTGGATGACAAGTCGGATTATTTTAGCGGTACCATCAGTAAGTCGACAGGAGTACGGCTTAATAGCTGACGGGTAGAAGATAGGATTTTGCTCCAGAAATCTTGGTGGTGACCACAGATCACTAAGTCGATATCTAGGTTTTTAATCGCATTGCAAATTTCTTCACTCAGATCGCCACTGCCAACCAAAGTATGGGCAACAGGATAATGGGCTTCTTGTGCTAAACGATGAAGTTGCACTTGAGCATCACTTTCAGCACGTTCGTGCATTTCTGCTAAATTAATATCAATCAGCCCAGTGTAGAGATCGGCATAATCTACATCGATGTGGATCAGAGATAATTTGGCATCCAAGGCTTGCGCAAGTTGTGCGGCTTTCTGGACTAAGATTTCACTATCTTCTGATAAATCAATGGCGGCAAGGATATGTTTGTAGACCATTAGCTGACACTCCATCTTCATTGGTTATGATTCATAGTAGCACTGAGTATGGAGCAAAAATATCGGTTTGGTCGCATCTTGTTGCGTATTTTGCGGTAAATTATTTTTCACAAACAACAAAGCGTTTTTGTTGTTATTTTCGTATCTTATGAAAATTAAAGATAATTATCTCAGTATTTTTTTACGTTAGTTGCATTCTAAACAATGCGCAGTGACAATGTCTTGATTACACTTAAACAAACAGGAGTAGTGCAATGTTAGCCAAGGCTATGGTGGATAACCTAAACGAGCAAATCAATTTAGAATTTTTCTCTTCAAACCTGTACCTGCAAATGAGCGCATGGTGTGAAGATAAAGGTTTTGAAGGTGCTGCGGAGTTTCTACGTGCCCATGCCGCTGAAGAAATGGAGCACATGCAGCGTTTGTTTACTTATGTAAGTGAAACTGGTGCTATGCCAATTTTAGGTACAATTGAAGCACCTAAACATGAGTTTGCTTCGTTAGGTGATGTGTTCCGTGAAACATACGAGCATGAGCAGTTAATCACCAAGAAAATTAACGAGTTAGCACATGTTGCATTCACGACGCAAGATTACTCAACTTTTAACTTCTTGCAGTGGTATGTGGCAGAGCAACACGAAGAAGAAAAGCTATTCAAAGGCGTGTTAGACAAAATTGAATTAGTCGGTGAAGACGGTAAAGCACTATTCTTTATTGATAAAGATTTAGCAGCAATGGCAAAAGCAGAGTCTACATCTGTTATGGATTCACAAGCCTAATATTGATAGGGAGCTAATTTGGCTCCCTTGTCTCCCGGTGAGTGAATCATCAAATTTTTGGGAGAGTAAAAGATGAGTAGTGATGCATTTCTTTTCGCGCTATTTTTAGTGGCGGTGGTTAATACTTCTCGTTATATCAGTACATTACGTACTTTGCTGGCAGTAATGAGAGAGTGCGATCCTTTGCTTTATCAACAAGTTGATGGACGCGGTTTTTTTTCTTCTCAAGGTAATGTCAGCAAGCAAATCCGCTTATTTCACTATATTCGTAGTGAGCAATATAAAAAGCATCATGATCCGGTCTTCATGGCGAAATGCATTAAAGTGCGCAAACTTTTCATCCTTGCCAGTACCTTTGTGATTGCTTTCTTTATCTCGATTTTTGCTGTGGCTTTCCTCGGTTACTGATCTCTCTTCGACTGATACCTAAAAACCTACCTTTTAGGCTGGCTTTGCGCTGTGCCTGATGTTTAGTATGATCTCGATATATAATGACTGATAGGCTATGCACATAGCCTATTTTTTATGCATTGCGCTAACTATAGAGAAACAGAAAGGTATGGAAAAATTCATGCATTGGTGGGCGTCTTTAGAGAAAGGCGCATCTGTCGATTGGATGTATAACATCGGCTTATTGTTACTATTAAGCTCGGTGTTATGGGGTGGATGGATCCTATTATCACGTCGTTTATCTTCCGTGGCAGAAAAGAGCCAGTTTATTTGGGATGACGCGCTGATCAGTGCTATTCGTGCGCCAATCACCTTATGTATTTGGGTGTGGCCTGGCTTACTGTCACTGGGCATTCTGGTCGATAATTTAACCACGTATTCCAGCAGTTCATTATCAACAATCCGCCATTTATTGATCATCTGGACGATTGTTTGGACCCTGTTTCGCCTAATTGCCAATATGGAGCACACCATATTGGAAAACCGTCCGCAGCGTGATGCGACCACGGTGAATGCGATTTCCAAGATATTACGCCTGATCGTAATGGTGTTTGGTGGCTTAATTGCCATGCAAAACCTCGGCTTGAGCTTATCGGGTTTATTAACCTTTGGTGGTGTCGGTGGTTTAGTGGTCGGTATGGCAGCCAAAGATCTACTGGCTAATTTCTTCGGTGGTATGATGCTGTATTTTGATCGCCCGTTTAAAGTGGGTGATTGGATCCGAAGCCCTGATCGCCAAATTGAAGGCACGGTGGAGAAAATTGGTTTTCGTATGACCATTATCCGCACCTTTGATAAGCGTCCTTTGTATGTGCCGAACTCGGTATTTAGCTCGGTGGTGGTAGAGAACGCCTCTCGGATGCTCAATCGCCGTATTAAGCAAAGCGTCGGTTTGCGTTACTGTGATGCAGCGGTAGTCGGAGATGTGGTGCGTGATATTAAATCCATGCTGCAAAATCACCCTGATATTGATACCCGTCAGACCTTGATCGTGAGCTTTGATACTTATGGTGCTTCATCGCTGAATATCTTGGTGTATACCTTCACTAAAACCGTGGAATGGATCCGCTATAAAGACGTACAACAAGATGTGATGTTGAAAATAGTAGAAATCGTTCACTCACACGGTGCGGATTTTGCGTTCCCAACCACTACCTTAGATATCCCACAAGCGGCAGCCACAGCCATGGCGTCGATTGAGCGGGTTCAGCAAGCCTAAGGTGACAATAAATTATTACGGTTGGTATTACGCCATTAGGTAGGTAAAATAGCCGCCGCAAGAGAGAAAGGATGCTAGCGTTTAGCATCCTTTTTTCGTTTTTCCTTGGTGTTTTTGAAAGGCAGAGAGTAATTCATGGCAAATAAATACGATGTCGTCATTATTGGCGCAGGCGCTGCTGGGCTGATGTGTGCAGCAGAAGCTGGCAAGCGCGGTCGCTCTGTATTAGTGGTCGATCATGGTAAGAAGCCAGGGCGTAAAATCCTGATCTCAGGTGGCGGTCGTTGTAACTTTACCAATATGGATGTGGCAGCAAGCAACTATGTTTGTCGTAATCCGCATTTTGTGAAATCTGCACTATCTCAATACACCCAGTGGGATTTTATTGGCATGGTATGCCAGCATGGGATTGAGTATGAAGAGCGCGATCATGGGCAGTTATTTTGCTTAGATTCCGCCAAAGACATTGTCCAAATGCTACTGGCTGAATGCGACATGCCAAATATAGCTCAGCGTTATCAAGTGGATGTCCATAGCATTGAAAAGACCGAATCAGGTTTCACGCTAGGGCTAAATACTGACACTGTCAGTTGTGAATCGCTGGTGGTAGCAACCGGTGGCTTATCCATGCCGAAACTGGGTGCAACTCCCTTTGGTTATCAAATTGCAGAGCAGTTTGGCTTGAAAATGATCCCAACTACCGCAGGTCTTGTGCCGTTTACATTGCATGTTGAAGATAAAGAAGCGTTAGCAGATTTATCTGGTATTGCGGTGCCAGCGGTGGTGGAAACTGAAGATGGCACGTCATTTAAAGAAAATTTACTGTTTACCCACCGCGGTTTGTCAGGCCCGGTGATTTTACAGGTATCGTCATACTGGAAGCCGGGACAGAAAATCACGGCAGACTTACTGCCACATTTAACCTTGGCAGATACACTCAATGAGATGCGTGAAGCACATCCAAACCAAAGCTTGAAGAACTCGCTGTCTCGCTTATTGCCGAAGCGTTTAATTGAAGCCTTGATTGAGCGTGGTGATGTAGAAGATAAGCCGTTAAAGCAGCTTAATCATAAAGAGCTTGCGTTATTGAGTGAATATTTCCACCAATGGCAAATTGCCCCTAATGGTACTGAAGGCTACCGCACCGCAGAGGTGACCTTAGGTGGTGTTGATACTGATGAGTTGTCATCGAAAACCATGGAAGCGAAGAAAGTAAAAGGTTTGTTCTTTGCAGGTGAAGTGATGGATGTCAGTGGCTGGCTTGGTGGCTATAACTTCCAATGGGCATGGAGCTCAGGTTATGTAGCAGGGCAGTATGCTTAAGCATTAAGGTAGTGAAGAGGCCGATAGTGATATCGGCCTTTTTTATTGCCTGTGATTTCTATCGGTAGAGGGTTATCTGTTTGAAGTATAGGGTAGGTGAAAAGTGTATGGGTCGTCGTAAGTGATAAAAAATCCCCACTCAAAGAGCGGGGATTTAGGGTAGTCACGTTATCGAATTATTCGATTCGAGTGCTTATTTTTTGATACATAGAACGTGGTATTTACCGTTCTCGATCTCTGCACCTTCTGTTTCGTGTTCGAAACCAGGGAATTCAGCATCCCAAGCTTCTAGTGCTTTCAAGTACTGGATTTGAGGACTTGTTTCGTCACCGAAGTTCTCACCACCCATTAGCATTGGGATGCCTGGTGGGTAAGGGATCACTGAGTGCGCTGCAACACGACCTTCTAGTTTATCCGATGGTACTAGCTCTACTTCGTTAGACACGATGTGCTGGTAAGCAGTACGTGGTTTCATGTCCATTTCTGGAAGAGTAGAGTAAGCTTTGTTTAGTACTTGGCTTGGGTTGTGACGTACTAGGTATTCAAACATCTTGTTACCTAGATCTTTCAGACCAAGACCTTTGTAAACTTCTGGAGCAGATTCAACTAGCTCTGGAAGAATGGTTTCTAGTGATGCGTTCGCATCGTAGTGACGCTTGAATGACAACAGTGTGTTGATCAATGTGTCACGTTTACCTTTAGTAATACCCATTGAGAATAGGAACATTACTTGGAAGTCAGTAGTACGAGTAGGTACGATACCGAAACGGCTTAGGTATGCAGTAACTAGTGCTGCAGGTACACCTGTTTCTAGGAAGTTACCTTTGTCGTCAAGTCCTGGAGTTAGTAGGCTAACCTTGATTGGATCAAGCATACACCAGTCATTGTCGATCTCGTCGAAACCGTGCCACTTGTCGCCTGGGTTTAGTTTCCAGTTTTCTTGGATAGTCATTAGCGCTTCAACAGAAGCATCTTCAAACTTCACTTTGTCACCGTTAGTTTCAGTAACAGTTTCTGCGTTCCAAGGCTTGAAGAACCAGTCGTTTTCGCTTGTGTAGTCGTTGAATAGCTGACGCATGTTTTGACGGAAGATGATCGCTTCGCGGTTTACTTCGTCAGTTAGTGTCTTACCACTCTCGCCCTTCATCATGTTCGCCGCAATGTCGTTAGACGCACAGATTGCGTATAGAGGCGATGTAGATGTGTGCATCATGTATGCTTGGTTGAAGCGATCGAAGTCGATTGCATCTTCACCGTTACGTACGTGGATGTATGAAGCTTGAGATAGTGCGTTCAATAACTTGTGAGTTGAGTGAGTCGCAAATACTGTTGGACCTTCGTGGTCTTTAGCATCGCCACGCATCGCAAAGTGACCCTTGTAGATAGGGTTGAAGCGAGCGTAACCGAACCATGCTTCGTCCATGTGAATACGGCTAGAGCTATCAGCTAGTAGCGATTCAGTCACTTCTGAGTGGTAACATAGACCGTCGTAAGTACAGTTAGTTACTACAGCATAGCTTGCTTTCTTCTCATCAGCGTTGAATGGGATTTCAGCAGCGTCAGCTTTCTTAGCAATGCCTTCTTTGCTCATTTGAGCTTGGCTGATTGGACCGATGATACCGTAGCAGTTACGGCTAGGAACCATGTAGATTGGTCGTGCGCCAGTTAGGATCAGACCTTGCTCGATTGATTTGTGACAGTTACGGTCAATGATCGCGATGTCGTCATCTTTCAAACATGCTTGCATGATTGTACGGTTTGAACCTGAAGTACCAACGATACCTGAGTAAGATTGGTGTGCACCGAAGATCTTAGATGCTTCAACTTCTGAATCTTTGAATGCGCCGCTGTGGTCAAGTAGTGAACCTAGAGAAGCACGTTCGATACCCATATCTGTACGGAATAGGTTCTCACCGAAGAACTTGTAGAACTGGTTACCAGCAGGTGTCTTAGTGAAACCGATACCACCTTGGTGACCAGGCGCAGACCATGAGTACTCGTGGATGTCGTTGTAGTGCATCATCGCTTTCATGAAAGGAGGTAGCACTTGTGAGCGGTAACGACGCATTGCTGCAACGATACGGCCTGCAACGAAGTCTGCAGTGTCTTCTAGTACTGAGTAACACTCATCAACACGTTCCATTAGCTGGCGGTTGTTTAGGATAGAAGTACGTGCGCGTTCTGCTAGTAGGAATACTGGCACTTCTGGTTGACGTGCTTGTAGTGCTGCTAACAGATCAACTTCTTCGTGAGATTGAACAATCTGCTCTTCAGTTTTGTCTAGTGCAAGTACAAGGCTGTCGATTTGAGAAGCCATGATTACTGCACGTGCATCTTCGTATGAAGTTGCTGTTACGATTTCGATAGTGCGGTCAGAAAGCTCTTTAATAAGAGATTTAGTCGCGCGGTCAGCGTAGCTGTTTGGAATAATGTTTTGGTGCTCGATAACGAGTGCACGCATTTTATTAGTACTATTGTTCATAATAACGCCTGAATAAAATGATTGGTTGGCAGGTACGAAAGTCCGCAACATAAAAATTATGTAGTGATTAAACGTCGTGCCGAATATTTCAGGAGGGGAATAAATAATGTCGGTTATTAATATTTAATTTTAATAAGAGACGAATTTTTTAATTATTCCAGTATCCCTTTAGGTTGTTATTAATAAATTTCTTTAATATCGAATT
>NZ_SSMG01000246.1 GCF_009873615.1 Photobacterium lucens | reverse complement strand
TGTGGATATAATGAAAAAGAAATATTTAGTCAGTTTGCTACCTGCATTGCTAATGGCTCAATACGGTTACGCAGAAACAAAACTAACCACAGCACCAGAAACGCTATATTTTAATAAGAAATCATTACCTTCTGATACACAAGGAAGTCTACAGGGTAGTGTGAGTATTGCTCAAAGCGTGATCATGCAAACGAGCAACAAGATTGAAAACGATCGTCAGCCGCACCTTGTGTCATTGCGTCGCAGCTTAGTGATGTTTGAACCACAAGCAGACATGCTTGAAAGCGGTGAAGCACTAACGGTGACAGCGAAAAACGCAAACAATGAAGTGGTTTACCAAACCGTTATGCGTTTGCCGCAACAGTTGCCGCAAGTCGCAGGTAAATTAGATAAATACGTTGAGATTATTAAGCCTGAGCAATTTTCTCTCACTGTTACTAGCAATAACGATCTTGGTCAAATTGCTGGTGAAGCTGGCAAATCCCATTTTAAAGCGCTGATTGTGCAGCACGATACTATCCATATTTCTACAGGGGATGGTCATTGGGCTCGTCATTTTATTCTGCCAGATGACAAAGCTTTCCATAATAAGAAGATCACTTTTACCTCGGATGCAGGTTACAACTCTCAAATCGATTACTCACAGGGCACAGATACCATTAGCCGTGGTAATCAATTCACTTACCAGAATGTTGATGGTATTTGGTACGGTGAAGCAGATATGGCAATTAGTCGTGTTGCTTACAGTGATAAAGCCTATTCAGCTGTGCTACCTGCAGAAGCAATGCTACCAGGTTTGAGCTTAACCTTTAGCGCAGAGAGCAATAAAGAAGGGACTGTTTCAGGCATTAAGATCGGTGCAAATACTAGCATGATCTTAAATACGATCGACATTGGTTTATTAACTGAACCAAGGGATCAATTTCAGTTCATGAAAGATCCTGATCTTCATCGTCAATATTTCCAAAATATTCAGATCAGTAAATTGATCGTTAACCCTTATGAGTCAGTGCATCTTGAAGAAATCATGTTGCCTGATGGTCGTGTGTTGGTTGGCGTTGATCCAAGTGAAGCTGATGCTTATGGCAGTGACTCACACTACCGTATTGCCCGTGAGTTAATTTCATCTGGTATCAACAGTGCAAGTTATGGTGTGAACTCGTCAATTGTACGCCCTGCAAGCCAGTGGAATATCAGTGCGCCATATCATGCAGCGCAAGTGACCGTGAATAACTCTATTGGTAACTACACTGATGGCTTAATAGCACATGGCCTATTGGGTTCATACGCAGGTGTTGCCTCTGTTGTTGGTTCGACAGGCAATGAATTTAGCCATGAAGTTGGTCACGAATTAGGTGTGGGCAATCACTACCCAGGTGGTTACAACGGTGCTATTCATAAGAGCTCAACGGAAGTGAACTCAACATGGGGTTGGGATGTTCATAAAAACTTCTTTATTCCAAACTTTACCAAAGGTGTAACGAACCAAGAGTCATGTTACGAAGGGGAGTGTGTCGCACCGTTTGAAGGTCATAGCTTTGGCTTTGGTACTATGTCTGGTGGTTCGGCGTTATACCCTAAATACAACGCTTACACCTTACATGCACCGTATGAACTAAGCGTATTCCAAGACTTCTTAGAGAACAAAGCTAACTTCGATCCTGCATCACCAACAGGCTTTAGCAAGTGGGATCATAATGAGAAAGTCATGAAACCGTGGACGAATAAAACGGCAGATGATCTTGCTCTCTCTATTGTTGTTAGCCCGAATGAAAGTTTAGGCCCTGATGAATACGGCCCAGAAAGTGACAAGTTCTACCAATTGTTTGAAAACAACGGTGTGGTATTTGTACACGTTAAAAACCACGCATGGATTGGTAATATTTACCTGCCAAGTGATGAAGCATTTGAAGGTAAAACAGCTTATCTACAAGTTACGTCATTGTGGAATACCAATGTTCACTATAACGATCAAAGCTTTACGCTAGTTCGTGATAAAAAATACGCGTTCACTTACACCAATGGACTATGGGTATTAGATGAGAACGTGACAATTGGCGATCAGCTTGATTTGATCCCATACAAGCAAGGTATTCCAGTCACAACATTAGTGGGCTACTACGATCCAGAGAAAACATTACCAACTTATATGTACCCAGCACTGCATGGTGCTTATGGTAGCGTTTACGTTGATAACTTCACGGCTTCATCTTGTAAGGTAGATGTATTCACCCACGAAGCAGGAACTAAAACCTTTAACTTACATAGTCGTCGCCTACAAGCGGGCTTTATGAACCGTTTCCACATCAACGTTGAAAGTACACTGAAGCCATACCGTGCAGAAGTAAGCTGTGGTGGTGATGTATTAGATACAATGGATATCACTCCTGCGAAAACAACATTGAAAGCCAATATTGTTTCGACAGAAGCAGGTAAAGCGCCAGTGATCAGTGGTGTTGAAGATGTGGTAATCGCACACCGCGATCTGTTTGCGCCATTAGCAGGTGTAACAGCAATGGATGATTACGATGGCGATGTAACAGCATCTATCGTCGTTGAAGGTAGTGTTGATACGAATAAAGCGGGTCATTACAGCTTAACTTACAAAGCATACGACTGCGCATTAAGTGAATCGGTTGTGGTACGTAATGTAGAAGTGTTCAGCGAAAAACCAGTGTTATCTGGCATTACAGACACCACCATTCAATTTGGTGATGCGTTTAATGCTAAAGCTGGTATTACAGCTTCCGATGTTGAAGATGGTGATTTAACAGAAAACATCATTATTGATGGTGAGGTTGATACTAACCAAGCGGGTACATACACACTGACTTACCAAGTCACAGATAGCGCACAACAAACCACACAAGCACAACGTGTAGTGACGGTTGAAGGTAGCGCAGTTTGTGAAAACACGTGGAGTGCAAACAGCACTTATGTAGCGGGTGATGAAGTGAGCCACAACGGTATGGTATGGCAAGCTGGCTGGTGGACACAAGGTGAAGAGCCGGGAACAACAGGTGAGTGGGGTGTTTGGAAGCAAGTAGCAACAGAAGGTTGTACGTCTGTAAAACCTGAAATCACGCCACCAGCACCAGGTGAATACCCAACGTATCAAGCAGGTACTGCTTATAAAGAAGGTGACATTGTTCGTGCAAGTGATGAGCAACTTTACCAATGTAAGCCTTGGCCAAACTCAGGCTGGTGTTCAAACGGTACTTACGAGCCAGCAACCAGTGTTTACTGGCAAGATGCTTGGACAAAGCTGTAATCACTAAAATGATATAGATAAACAAAAGCGGTGAGTGATCACCGCTTTTTTTGTTAAATTATAATTAACTTATGACATTGATTCTAAAGCATCAATAGCCT
>NZ_SSMG01000245.1:7611-12542 GCF_009873615.1 Photobacterium lucens | reverse complement strand
ACATAATATTGAAGATTATGTTTAAAACTCACATTACAATTAACAATGCGCCAATATATTTAATACTTAAGTGACGCAAAGAATTATCACTATTATATACATTAATTCAAAAATAGCTGACTTCTAAGTAAAATTTTATGTCAAAAAAAAGCTCAGCATCTATGATGCTGAGCTTTTAAAAATATACGGTACTTATTTTAAAGGTAGTGTCTCTTTAACATATTCACCTGGTGCAAGATATAGCGGCTTGTTATTTTCACTACCAATATCTCTTGCAGGCACTTTCTCTTTCTTATTAAAGTCACCCAACCAAGTATCCCAATGAGACCACCAAGAACCATCCTGACGTTGGGCATTCTCTAGCCAAACTTCAGGATTTTCATCTTGTTTATCACTTAGCCAAAAACCATATTTATTTTTCTTAGGATGGTTAACAATCCCTGCAATATGACCAGACTCACCCAGTACAAAGGTAGATTTGCCACCTAATTGTTGTGCACCGCGATAAGTACCTTGCCATAATGCAATATGGTCTTCTTGAGTTGAAATAAAGTAAGTTGGCACCTTGATCTTTGACAAATCAATATAAACACCACCAATCTTTATCCCTTTATTATCGACTAACTTATTATTCAAGTAGAACTCACGTAAAAGAGTACCGTGACATGCAGCTGTCACATTTGTACTATCGCCGTTCCAATATAGTAAATCGAAATCAATTGGACTATTACCTTTTAGGTAATTATTAACATAATAATTCCAGTAAAGGCTATTTTCACGTAACAAGCTAAATGTCACGCTTAATGAACGTCCATCCATATAACCATTAATATCATTCTGCGCTTCAATCGCTGATATTAAAGGCTCATTAATATAGGCACCTATTTCACCAGGCTGTGAGAAATCTAACAACGTAGTAAAGAATGTTGCTGATTTAATACGGTTACGCATACGCTTCGCAGCATAGTAAGCCAGCGTAGTCGCTAATAACGTACCACCTATACAGTAGCCTGCGGCATTAATTTGTTTTTCGCCTGTAATGTCTTCAATCACATCAACAGCTGGGATAACGCCATCAAGTACGTAATTAGAAAAATCAATATCGCGCTGAGCAGCCCCAGGGTTACGCCAAGACATCATAAATACCGTGTGGCCTTGTTCAACAAGCCAGCGCACCATTGAATTATTTTCACGTAAATCAAGGATGTAATATTTATTGATAAATGGCGGAACAATAAGCAAAGGTGTGCTATTTACTGTTTCAGTTAATGGCTTATATTGAATAAGTTCAAATAGCTCATTTTTGAAAACAACTTCACCATCGGTGTTAGCAATATTGACACCCAGTTGGAATGCATCACTATTAGTCATGCGAATTTTTAACACATCCGCACTGCTCTGCATGTCTTCTTGCAACAACTCCATACCCTTCACTAAGTTTTCACCGTTAGTCGCAACAGTCAGCTTAGCTAGCTCAGGGTTAGTGGTGATAAAGTTCGTTGGTGACAATGCGTTAATAGCTTGACGAGAAAAGAAACTTAAACGCTCTTTTGCTTTTTCGTCAACGCCTTCAATCGAATCAATCGCATTACGCATGGTGTCACTGAAGAGCAAATATGATTGCTTAATATAATTATAAAACGCTTCGTTTTCCCATGCAGGATCACAAAAGCGCTTATCATCTTTCGCTGGCTTAATTAATGATTGCCCACCATCGGCTGATGGCATCGCAATATTTTGCCAAATTTTTACTTGTTTTTCCCACCAGTCCATTTGGACTTTCGCTAATGCTGCTGGTTGTGCTGCTGCCTTTTCAATAAATTCAGCGGTATCTTCCAGATTAATCTCATTAAGCGCTTTGTTTAATGGGGTGTTCATGGCTGCCTTGCCGGAGTCTAACTCCTTCCACCATAGCTGGTTCATATCTTGGAGCTTGGCAAAGTAGTCCGAAAAGAAGTGATTGTTCATAACAAAAACCCTACACTTGGACTAATTCAATCACACTTCACGACCATTAGGCCCAGCATAATTGAGATAAGCTATAACAAAGATAGTCGTCCCCTAATGAGGACGACTAAAGATAAACCTTAAGCTACTGGTGTTGCTTTTTTTACGTTATCAGCAACAAGCTCTTCTACTTCTGTTTTAAATGATTGAGCAACAGCGTTGAATTTATTGCTATCATCAATAAGTTGCTTAGAAAGCTTAGTTAGTGTTTCAAGCTGCTGGCTGTTAAATGCAGTTAGAGATTGGATATCTTTAACTTCGCTTACCGCTTTAAGTTGAGATAGGCCTAAATCGCTATATGCACGAACTGCAGCAAGTTGAAGCTCAGTTAGCTCTTCAACATTTTTAGTGAATAGCTTGTTGAATTTAACGTATGGTGCTAGTGATTTTTCAGTTTGCTCAGAGAACGACTTAAACATTTCCGTATACATAGATCTTTCCTCATTGATAGTAATAAAGCGCCACACATTCATATGTAGCGCCGATTTTTTAGTAAATTAAACGCGCTTTAGGATGACAGCAGTACCCATACCGCCACCTACACATAAAGTTGCAATACCATATTGATCTTCACGACGACGCATCTCATGCAACAGACTCACTAAGATACGGTTACCTGAGGCACCAAGTGGGTGACCTAATGCAATCGCACCACCGTTGACGTTTGCACGTTCAACTAAATCTTCTACTTTCGCATTCGTTTCTTTTGCTACTTCATAAAGCACGCCTAGTGCTTGACCAGCAAAAGCTTCGTTGAACTCAAGACGCTCAACTTTATCAATTGATAATTGTGCTTTATCTAACGCTTTTAGTACCGCAGGAACAGGGCCAAGACCCATAATTTCAGGTGCGATACCTGCCTGAGCGTAGCTTTCAATTTCAGCAAGCGGTGTTAGGTTGTACTTATTAACAGCAGCTTCAGAAACAACAATAATGGCACTACCACCATCGTTAATACCTGATGCATTACCTGCTGTTACCGAACCATCACGCTTAAATGCTGGACGTAGTTTCGCTAAACCTTCGATTGATGCGTTTTGTTTCGGATACTCATCGGTATCAACAACCACTGTCTCACGACGACCAACGACTTCTACTGGTGTAATTTCATCAACAAATTTACCTTGCTCGATAGCAGCTACAGCTTTTTGCTGACTTGCTAAGGCAAAGTTATCTTGTTGTTCACGAGTAAGACCAACTTTCTCAACTACGTTCTCAGCCGTCACACCCATGTGATAATTATTGAAGGCATCTGTTAAGCCATCAGAAATCAATAGATCACTTAGCTCCAGAGCTCCCATTTTTTGTCCATCACGAATTTTTGATGATGCACAGAAAGGAATTTGAGACATGTTTTCCGCACCAGCAGCAACGACGATATCGGCATCGCCTGCTTTAATGTGCGCAGCTGCATCCATCACAGCTTTCATACCACTACCACACACCATGTTTAGTGTGTATGCAGGTACCTCATTAGGGATCCCTGCTTTTAGTGCCGCTTGACGACCAGGTCCCATACCTTGACCTGCGCCAACAACGTTACCAAAAATGACTTCATCAATTGCTTCTACAGGAATTGATGTTTCCGCCAATGCACCTTTAATTGCAGCAGCACCAAGCTCTGCAGCAGTTACTGATTTCAATGCGCCACCAAAACTTCCGATTGGTGTACGTTTTGCAGCAACGATAAATACCCTAGCCATGTTATTTCGCGTCCTTACTTAATGAGTTCAAATATAAATAATCATTCAATCATTGATTAGTGCATGTACAAGCCGCCATTCACTGACAATGTTTCGCCAGTAATGTATGCCGCTGCATCACTTGCTAAAAATGTCACCGCTGCAGCTACTTCTTGTGGTAGTGCTAAACGACGCATAGGAATTTCAGCTTTGATTGAATCTAGAACTTCTGGTTTGATCGCTTCAACCATAGGTGTACCTGTGTAACCAGGAGCAACTGCATTTACCGTTACACCAGATCGTGCACCTTCAGCAGCCAGTGCTTTAGTAAAACCAATCATGCCAGCTTTTGCAGCAGAGTAATTAGCTTGACCAAATTGCCCCTTCAGACCGTTAACAGATGTGATGTTGATAATGCGTGCATTACCTTTTTTACACATTGAGTCAAATAGTGGCTGAGTTACGTTAAACAGGCTGTTTAAGTTAGTGTTAATTACTGCATTCCATTGATCAGCAGTCATACGCTTAAACGTTGTATCTTTCGTGATACCTGCGTTGTTAACTAGCACATCAATGTGACCTTCTTCTTGAAGCAATGTCGCAAGCGCTTCTTGACAGTAGTTTGTATCAGTCACGTCTAGTGGAAACAGGCGAACAGACTCCGGTGAATAGTTATTTGCAGCAAACCACTCCTGCGCTGCCTTTTCACCTGTTGGGTAGTACGTTGCAACCACACGAAAACCTGCATCAACTAGTGCTTGAGTGATCGATGAACCAATACCACCTTTTGCACCTGTAACTAATGCGACTTTACTCATTTAAGGCTCCTTCCTTACTCTTTATTTATTCAGTCGTACGCTTTATTTACTTAAAGCTTATTTCATTAATTTAACAACTCAGTCTTATGAGCCATCAGTGTCGTTCTATTCAAACTGGTACACATACTGAACTCGATATAATACAGATATATTACAAACCCGTTGCATATTTAATATAACAACACAGATGCATATCAATGGCAAGAAAGGAATTAACAAAAATGGTGATATTTCATATCAGTATTAACAACTTGGTCAATATAGGCTGTTGCACTAGATGATTTTTAACAACAAGAAACCATAAGCGCTTAGTTGCACTTTGTCGGTTGTTTTTTATATGCATTAAAAACAGCTAGTTACCCAACATCACGATCTCACACTTAAAACAATGTTAAGAAATGGTAATAATTGCGTTTCATATCAA
>NZ_SSMG01000245.1:0-7601 GCF_009873615.1 Photobacterium lucens | reverse complement strand
CAATAACTATCTATGTGGAAATGATTTTTTATTCAATTAAACATTGTCTGTTTATTTTTTAAGCTTTATTCGCACAAACTATGATTTCGTGACTTTGTAAGGCAAAACAAGATGACTTGCTTGATCCTATTTTTTTCGCCCTGATATATATAAAGAAATAAGGGTTAAGTCAGCTTCAGTACGCACTGAATATGTGGTGTACAAGAAGCAGACACGTGAACTTACACGGCGTTTGATAGTCTCAGCTTATTTGCTCCACGCATCTAGGCGAGCACTTAGAGGAAAGAAATTTATGTTAGCGAGTACTTTTCAACGATTAAATCACTACTTGCAAAGCCAAGTTGTAGGTCAACCTAATTTAGTAAAACAGTTACTTATTGCTTTACTTGCTGATGGACATATCTTAGTAGAAGGTCCTCCAGGATTGGCAAAAACACGTGCGGTTAAAGTACTTTCAGACTGTATTGAAGGTGATTTCCACCGTATCCAATTTACTCCCGATCTACTACCTGCCGATCTAACAGGTACAGATATTTTCCGCCCAGAAACGGCTGAATTTACCTTTCAACCGGGACCTATTTTCAACTCATTGATCCTTGCCGATGAAATCAACCGTGCGCCTGCAAAAGTACAAGCAGCGATGCTAGAAGCGATGGCGGAAAAGCAGATCACTGCTGGACGTAAAACTTACCCATTACCAGAGTTATTCCTTGTAATGGCAACGCAAAACCCAATTGAGCAAGAAGGTACTTATCCGCTACCTGAAGCGCAGTTAGACCGTTTCTTGCTACAACTGAATGTTGATTACCCAAGTGCAGAAAGTGAGCTTGAGATTTTACGTCTTAACCGTGGTGAAGCACTGGGTATTGAAAAAACAGAGCCTGTACATATTAGCCAAAGCGATATTTTTGCGGCACGTAAAGAGATCCTAAATATTCATATGGCAGAGGATGTTGAGCACTACATCATTCGTCTTGTTATGGCGACACGCCAGCCTGAAAAATTTGGCTCACAATTAGCAAACTGGCTACAAATGGGCGTTAGTCCTCGTGCCACCCTAGCGCTTGATCGCTGTGCTCGTGCCCATGCTTGGTTAAGTGGCCGTGACTTTGTTACACCAGAAGATGTTCAAACCATGGCTTACCCTGTGCTACGTCATCGTCTATTACTGAGTTATGAAGCACAAGCAGAAGGTATTGCAGCAGATCGCGTTGTCGCTGAACTCATTTCACAGGTTGCTAGCGTATGAGCAAATCACACATGACCGTAGCGCTGCCACCCCATAGCGATGGGGTTAATGTGTGCTTGGCAGAGCTACTGCAATACAAAAATCAAGCTGTGCGTTGGCTTCCACCTGCGCACAGTATTTGGTCACAGCTAAATGGTCTGCACCAAAGCCGCCACAAAGGGCGTGGGATGAACTTTTCGGAAGTTCGCCCCTACCAAGCAGGTGACGATATCCGAGCCATTGATTGGCGTGTAACCGCACGTACAGGTAAAACACATACCAAATTGTTTACCGAAGAGCGTGAGCAACCTGTAATGCTACTGATTGATATAAGTCGCAGCATGCAATTTGGCTCGCAACTCATGCTTAAATCAGTACAGGCAGCACACTTCGCTAGTTTATTAAGCTGGCTTGCGGTGAGTGAGCAAGATCGCATTGGTGCGGTGATTTATAACGGCATTAGCGTAACCGAATGTAAACCAACTGCGCGTCAGCAAGGACCGTTACATATCATCAATAAACTGATTGAAGCACAGAATAATGCATTATCGCATTTAGGTGAGCCACAACCAGTAAACTTCGCTGATGCTCTAAAACGTCTGCACTACTTATGTTCAAAAGGCAGCGAGATCGTGATTATCAGCGACTTTAACCAACTATCAATGAATGATAAGCGACGCTTAACGCAGTTACGCCAACATAACCGTATCCAGTTTGTTCAAGTTCACGATCCATTAGAGCAAGGACAAACGCAATTTCGTGGTTATGAACATGTGGCAGATAAAGAACAATCAGCATGGCTTAATTTCTCATCAAAAAAGACACGTGATTCATTAAGCCAACAATACCAACAACACCAAAGCTTCGTCGCAGAAATGGCAAAATCATTGGCGATCCCTTTGCATTATTTGTCCGCTGCAGAGCCACTATTACAACAGCTAAGAGCAAGAGGAGTGAAGTAATGGCAACACCAAGCCCACAACAACTGCCTCTCGCAGATATTCACCTACCAGCCGCCCCTAGCTATTGGCCGCTGGCTTGGGGATGGTGGTTAACGCTAGCGATTGTGATCATCGTAATCATTGCGTTACTCATGATGTTCAAACGTAAAAAACAGTCCAATGCAGCACAAAAAGAAGCATTACACCAACTGGCGTTGATCACTCCAGAGCAAGGGCTTTCTGCTTTAAATACGCTATTAAAACAAGCCGCATTGAGTTACTACTCACGTTCAGTGGTCGCACCATTAACAGGAGAAGCATGGCTAACGTTTTTAGATCAACAACTTCCCGTAAAACATAGCGGATTTGTAGAGCTAAAAACACTATGGTTGAGCGGTACATTTTCAAATACTCCTTTAACAAATGAGGAATTTGAACAATGTAAGCAAATGACAAAAACATGGCTTAAACACGCATTACCACCGAAACATGCGGTAACAATGGCTCAAAAGGAGTCTTTAAATGTTTGAATTTGTATGGCTATGGGCCTGGGCATTACTGCCTTTAGCATGGCTGGTTTACCGCTTTAGTAAACCTGTTGTGCAGCCTGCAGCAATTCAATTACCTAAATTACCCAGCGGTGTTGGACAAAAACAGCCTCGCTCGATTATCCGTAAAGTGCTAATGGCACTAGCATGGATATGTTTAGTATGTGCTGCAGCAAGACCAGTTTGGTACGGTAACCCGATAGAGATCAAACCTGAACACCGCGATATGTTATTGGCGGTAGACTTATCTGGCTCAATGTCGATCCCTGATATGGTGACAAAAAATGGCCAAAGCATTGATCGTCTAACGGCAGTAAAGCATGTGCTTTCTGAGTTTATTGAAAAACGTAAAGGCGACCGTTTAGGTTTAGTGCTGTTTGCCGATCATGCTTACTTACAAACGCCATTAACGTTCGACCGTAACACCGTTGAGCAACAGCTTGATCGCACCGTACTGGGCTTAATTGGTCAAAGTACTGCGATTGGTGAAGGCTTAGGCATTGCAACCAAAACCTTCATTAATAGTAAAGCACCGCAGCGTGTGATCATTTTACTCAGTGATGGTGCGAATACATCTGGTGTTATCGATCCATTAGAAGCAGCAAAACTTGCTAAAGAAAGCGGTGTGAAAATCTATACCGTGGGTGTTGGTGCTGATCAAATGGTACAAAAAGGCTTCTTTGGTGATCGTCTCGTCAATCCATCACAAGATCTGGATGAGAAAACACTCACTGAAATTGCCAAAATGACTGGCGGTGAATACTTCCGAGCGCGTAACCCGCAACAACTTGAGAAGATCTACGACATCATTAATAAATTACAACCTATCAATAACGCCCAACAAACATGGCGTCCACGTGATGAGTTGTTCCGATATCCTTTAGCCATCGCATTGCTACTATCTGTCGTCATTGCTGTTATGAGGAGACGTCATGGCTAACTTTACCTTTATGCACCCAATGTGGTTTCTTGCACTTGTGCCATTGCTACTTATCTTGCCTTGGCTAAAAAGTAAAAAGCAAACCACAGGCTTAATTGCTTCTCACCTTGCACAAAAGCTAGGTATTGCTCAGCCAAAATCAGCATCATGGCCAATCGCTATCCTTGCTTTAGGCTGGCTAATCGCTGTTGTAGCCATGGCAGGTCCTAGCTGGCAGAAAGTGAAACTGCCAGCTTATAACTTAAGTGGCGCACGAGTACTGGTAATGGATATGTCACGCTCAATGTATGCGACTGACATTAAGCCAAACCGCTTAACCCAAGCTCGTTTTAAAGCGCTTGATATGTTACCAGGCTGGAAAGAAGGTACCACAGGCTTAGTCACCTATGCTGGTGATGGTTATGAAGTGAGCCCATTAACAGAAGATAGCCATACCTTAGCGAACTTGATCCCTAGCCTATCGCCGAAAATCATGCCGATCCCAGGCAGTAACGCAGCCGCTGGTATTGCTGAAGCGATCAAGCTATTAAAGCAAGCAGGCAACAGCACTGGTGATATTGTTTTGATCACCGACGGTATGACGAAACAGGAATCAGCCCAAAGCCTAGCAGAGTTAAAAGGCACACAATACCGTGTATCCATTTTAGCAATGGGTACAGTCGATGGTGCTCCTATTCCACTGCCAGATGGTCGCTTATTAATGGATAACGGCTCACCTGTTATTTCAAAAATAAACCTGAGCACCCTTGAGCCTATCGTGAAGCAAACTGGCGGTATCTTGCAGATGGCACAGCCAACAGATCAAGATGTCAATGCCATCGTTCACTTCACGGCTAAACCACTTGATAACGGTAAGAAAGATCAACAAAAAGAACTACAAGAACGCCTAAATGGTGGTTTCTGGTTGGTTCTACCACTGCTATTACTGGCGTTATTAGGTTTTCGTCGCGGTGTGGTTATTGCCACTATGTTCTTCTTTTTACCTATCGATCATGCGCAAGCAAGCCCTTGGGTGAATGCAGAGCAACAAGCTTACCAAACTTATCAAGACGGTAAATTCAAACAAGCAGCGCAAGATTTTGAATCGCCACAATGGAAAGGTATTGCGGAATACAAAGCGAAAAACTACGCTCAAGCGATTAATACATTGAAGCCGTTAACGGATCCAATGTCGCAATACAACTTGGGTAATGCTTATGCGCAAAGCGGTCAGTTAAAGCAAGCAGTAGAGACCTATGAAAAACTACTAAAAGCAGATCCTAACTACCCCGATGCGAAGAAAAACCTCGATATTGTGAAAAAAGCGCTAGAGCAGCAAGAGAAACAACAGCAACAGCAGAATCAGCAGAATCAGCAGAATCAGCAGAATCAGCAGAATCAGCAGAATCAGCAGAATCAGCAGAAGAGTGACAAGCAACAGCAGCAATCACAAGGCTCTAACGATAAAAAACAGAGCCAAGATAACAGCCAGCAGTCACAGCAAAAACAAGATAAACAGCAATCATCAGAGAACAAACAATCTGACGATAAGCAGTCTTCACAATCGAAGCAGAACAACCAACAGCAGGATCAAAAAAACGCAAATCAACAGCAACAATCCCAAAGTCAGCAACAACAAAATCAGTCTGATAAGCAACAAGGGAAAGATCAGCAGCAATCTCAACAATCAAACAGTGATAAATCACAGCAAGATAAAGAGAAAGCTGCTGAACAACAACGTGCTGATGAAAATGCTAAACAAGCTGCAAAGCAACAGCAACAGCAACAGCAACAGCAACAGCAACAGCAACAGCAAGCAGAGAAAAAAGCAGCGGCTAAGTCTGAACAAGATAAAAATAAGGAAACCAATAATATTAGTCAGGTACAAATGAGTGACCAACCAGCAAAAGACGGTGATGTGCTATCAGCCAGTAACCCTATTTTGAAGAAATTGGAACAAGTACCAGATGACACAAGTGGTTTGATCCGTGCTCAGTTGATTTTGCAGGCGCAACAAAAAGAAGCGCAGCAAAAAACCGAAAATTCATGGTAATAAAGACAATGAAAAGGTTTATGAATAGATTATCTTTCGGCAAGAGAATTGCCTCTTCATGGCTCTATATCGCCCTTATCTTAAGCGCATTAGTGTCAACACAAGCCATGGCGGCACAAGCAGAAGCGACGGTTTCTAAAAATGTGGTTGGAGTAAACGAAGTATTCCAATTAACCGTATCGGTTGATGACAGCGTGAATACTAACTCGCTAGATTTAACACCATTAAGCCCTGATTTTGCCTATGGTCGTCCAAGCGTTAGCAGTGGTACCTCAATGATCAATGGTGTTATTTCACGTAACACCAGTTGGACTGTTGCGCTAGCAGCAACCAAAGTAGGAACACTTACGATCCCTGCTTTCCAAATTGGTAGCTCAAAAACAGATCCTATTACCATTACAGTGCTAAAAAGTGCAAAGCAGTCACAATTAGCACAAGCGAACCACTCCTCAATTTCAATTGAGGGAACTAACGATAAATCGACCATTTATGTCGGTGAATCAATTAATTACCGTGTGCGCATCTTAATTGGTGAGCAAATGGATCAAGCAAGCCTTGCACCTCCATACGGGGATGGCTTAACTGCAACGCAAGTGGGCCAAGATGCGCAAAATGAGGTAGTACAAAATGGTCGTCGCTATATTGTGATCACCCGTAACTACCAAATCACCGCAAATAAGCCAGGAAACATCACCTTACATGGTGCGAAGTTCAGCGGTAATGTGATCAAAGGTAGTCAAGGTTTTGGTTCAACATTGACCATGCCTGTTGACAGAACAGCGAAAAACATTGAGCTAACGGTTAAAGCTAAACCAGCGAATTACCAAGGCTTATGGCTACCAACACCGAATTTGCAGTTACAGCAAATATGGCAGCCGACATTTAATGGTAAAACTGAAGTGAATGCGAAAGTCGGCGAGCCAATCACACGTACCTTAACATTAAGCATTAAAAATATTGCGCAAAGCAGTATGCCAAACATTAGCTTAACTTACCCAAATACGGTACGTAGCTATAATGAAAAGCCTGAATACTCAGAAAATAATGGCTATACAGTGATGACCCTTAAACAGGTCATTATTCCTCGTGAAACAGGCAAAGTAGAACTCCCTGAGATCACGATTAATTGGTGGAATACCCAAACAGAAAAAGAGCAAGTGACTAAAGTTTCAGGGCTGACTCTTAATGTCACCGCAGATCCAAACGCGAGTGCGACTATTGTACCACCAGCACTAACAACACCAGAGGGTGCGCAAACATCACCAAAGGCAGATAGTCATCTTCCTACGATTCAAAACGGTGTGATGCATAGCGGTTACTGGCCTTGGGCGACAGCGGTTTTCGCATTACTTTGGTTAATCACTCTTGCCCTGTTAATCAAAGCACGAAAAGCACAATCCAATACTAGCACAATGCCTGTTCAAACAACGCTGAACACTGATATTGATAAAGCATTACAACAAGCATTAGCTGAACGTGATGCAATTAAAGTACAGACCTATTTCAAACAGTGGAAGCAGCAACAACAAGCAAAACTAGTAACAAACCCTGAACTTGCAAGTGAACTAGATAAAGCATTAGCTGACATCATGGCTTCAACTTATAGCCAAGATCGCCAACAATGGGATGACAAGCACTTTCAACAACTACTTAAACAAGTGGCACAATTAAAAGTAACATCATCACAATATTCAGCGCTATCAGGGTTAGATCCGAAATAATCAAATACGAGTTTTCTGACTCACTCTAAAACTAACACCTCTGTTGTTATTCATTTACAGCAGGGGTGTTTTTTTATTTTCTTACATTTTATTCTGTTTTCCCTGCCCGACATCTGTACATAAAACCTCCTAATATTGATTAATTTATAAATTACATTAACAGCAAATATACAATTTTTATCATTCGTTAT
>NZ_SSMG01000244.1 GCF_009873615.1 Photobacterium lucens | reverse complement strand
CACTTTCTTATTCTGCTGATAATGTTTCAAACTTCACGGCGATCATGCGTTTAACAGGACTATCTAACATGACTAGTTTGTAGTGACCATCAAGTTCTTCTTCAACTTTTACGGATTTGAAAAAAGATAGTTTTCGATTCGAAAAAATATGTTTTTTATAACCAAATAAGTCGTCTTCATTTTTAATATCAAAATCAGTTTCTTCCTCATTTAAACTAACGTCATACAGTCCTTGTCCTTTAGCAATGAACTCCCCTTTTGCATAAGTTTCATTCACCACATCTAACCCTGCACGTTTTATTTCACTGATTGCTTCAAAATTATTGTCATTAATCAGAATTTCCATAAATTCCGTGCTAACAAATCGACCATCAATAGTGATATAACGTGTGACACCGCTAACAATAAAGTCACTCTTTTCCAATAGATGAAAGGCAATAGACGAGCACATTAGCGTCAAGCCGAAACACAGAAAATAGCGACTCTTATCTTTAATATGCATAATTATTTAATTCCTTTTTAATAATTTTCACAACCTGATCTGTTTTTAAAGATGACTGCAATAGCACGACTAAATTAATGGGATCGGAAGATGGCCGAATAATCACAATCGATAATGTGTCTTTTGAAGAAGCGATAATTAAACGTTTTAACTTACCACTAGCGATTTTTTCATCCACAATATCCCTTAAGTTAGCTGATAGCCATTCACCATTTTTTTTGTTATCACAGTAAATCGTTAAACTGGCAGCTGAAAAAATTTTAGTAAAAGGGTGCCATCCAGTTGAGCGCGCATGCTTCTCTGTCAATAAAAACGGAAAACAAACGGCAATAATCAGAGATAAACAACCAATCGCAATATATAGATGATTGCGATTACGTTTGCGGCGAACATCTTGCGAAATATTTGTGTTCAGCACATCATCACAGCTCTCTTCTACTGAGGTTATGTTCACTTCAGGATCGTGTTCAACAACATCAACAGACGGGCTTTGCCAAGATACAGCTTCACTTTCAAGTTTGTAACCAACCTTAGCCACTGTTTTTAAGTGTTTTTGCTCTTTACCGTTGTCTTCAATCAAGTTGCGTATCGCACTGATCGATTGTGTTAAAGAACCTTCTGAAACATGCTTTCCAGGCCAAGCGCCTTTTAATAAATCTTCTTTTGTTAAAATTCTCCCCGCTTCTCTACACAGCATCAGAATAACAAGATGGTCGTGATAACCAATCCTTCTTTCTTCATTTGTTAGGGAATCAATGACTAATGGGTGTTCTAAATCTATTAACCAGTGCTTAATTTTGTACATTAATTAACCTTCAACGTTTTACCAATAAACCCATATCGATCCGCAATATATGTCCACTAGATAAAAACAGTTTATTTTTAATAATTTATTTGAAGTAATCCATTTTATTCACATAAAGCGCAGTGAATTTAATAACTAAATTTCGCTTCTCAATGCAAACAAATCAATGAGATATGCACATTACTATATACAGCAAAAACATCAACATAAAATAAAAAAAACTAAAACATAACATCTTATAAATTAACTAATATTTCACAAATAAAAGATATTTTTAGACCTAAATTTTTCGAGTAAATAAAGCTACCTCTGCGTAATTACAGCAGATCAAGTACTTTCAAATAAAACTAATAAATACCTAAAAAAAACATCAAAATATATTCAAC
>NZ_SSMG01000243.1 GCF_009873615.1 Photobacterium lucens | reverse complement strand
CATCTAATAAAGAGTAAAAAAGCGAGCATCGAGCTCGCTTTTTTAGTATTGGATGTATCGTCATGAAAAGTATTTATTCGACAGGTTCCAATAAAGGCTGATAGTTCGTCATCTTGTCGGAAACAATGCAGCCATCTTTGATGGTAATTATGCGGGGTGTTCTTTGCGCTAGACTCACATCGTGGGTAACGACTATCAATGTTCTCCCTTGTTGGTGTAAGTCATTAAATAGTGCCTCAATCTCAGCGCCTGATTTAGAATCCAGTGCACCTGTTGGTTCATCGGCTAGAATGATTTGTGGATCATTGACTAAGGCTCGTGCAATAGCGACACGCTGTTTTTGACCACCCGACAATTGGTTTGGCTTGTGATGTATGCGATCTGCAAGCCCGACTTGTGCTAATAAATCTGCCGCTTTTTCTCTTCGCTCTTTGGCTTTTACACCACGGTACACGAGTGGTAGCGCAACATTATCTAACGCAGTGGCATATTCTAATAAGTTGAAGCTCTGAAAAACAAAGCCTATTTTATGATTTCTGATCTTTGCCAGTTCATGGCTTGTCATTGATGAAACATCGCAATGGTCAAGTAAATAATCGCCAGAGGTTGGGATATCTAAACACCCTAACATATTCATTAAGGTGGATTTACCTGATCCTGACGGTCCTAAAATAGATAAGAACTCACCAGGTTTAATAGTGAGAGAGACATTATCTAATGCTTTAACGACGTTATTACCTTCGCCATAGAATTTACAGATATGGTTAAGTTCAACTAAGGCTGAATCAGTTGGGATCTTACCCAAGTTAGATTGAATTTTACTCACTTTGAAGTGCCTCTAATGGGGTAATACTTGCAGCTTTATTGGCTGGAAACCAAGCTGCGAGAATGCCAACTAATATTAATGCTGAAATAACAATTAACATCACAGTGAACGAAATTTCAGGCTTGGGTTTACCTAATCGTTCGTAAAAAATGGAATGCGAAATAGGAATTGAATCGATAATATGTATTAGTCCTATGCTCATGAGTAAGCCAATGATCCCACCAATACACATGGTCATCATAGCTTGTATAATGTAATGCAGACGAATATGAGTAGGTGTGGCACCCACAGCCATTCGTACGCCAATATCACGAGTCGCTCGTTTTACACTGGCATACATTACATTAGCAATACCAATACCGGCTACGCCAAGCGTTACAAAGCCAATAATGCCTAAGAAACTTTGGAGCCCAAGTAAAAGAGAACGCATGGTTTCTTGTTTCAATAGCATGTCATCAGTCTGAATAAGCTGTTCATCCGTGGTGGCTGCATTGTATTTTCGTGCAATTACTTGACGAATGGTTAGTGCCAGCTTCTCACGGTTGACGTAAGGCTTTGGTTCAACATTAATCGCAGCAACTGGATCATGGTTATGAAACCGCTTCCAAGTCGCCATGGGTACTAAAGTGCTAAATTCTGATGATTGGCCATCTTCAATGGTTCGACTGTCTTTAAGCACGCCGATAACAGTAAATTCTTCTTCACCTATTTTGAGTTTTTTTCCAACAGGGTTGTTATCACGTTCTAATTTGTCACTATTGCCAGATTGGGATTTATTAAATAACTGGGCTGCTGTGTTTTCGCCGATAATGGTGACTTTTCGTTGTTCTAGACTATCTAAAGGGTTAAACCAGCGGCCGCCTTCCATCAAAGTCAGATCATTAAGCTTGTTGTAATTGTTTTCGACAGCAATGGGCGTCATCCATGCACTACGATTTTCATAGTGTACATTCTCACGCCATTTTGCCGTCGCTGAAACTCTATTAACGGTCGGTAATGCTTTAATGAGTTCATTATCCGCAAGTTCGAAATCAAGTGACTTACCTTTGTAAAACTTGCCATAGTTAATAGAGGCAACACCTGTTGATACATAAATTAGATTACCGTTGCCGCTGGTGGTGCTGCGAAGTAAACCTTGGCGTAAACCTTCACCTGTTGCGAGCATTATCGTGATACATATTGTGGACCAAACAATGGCAAGGATAGTCAAGCTAAGGCGTAGCTTTTCTGCTGCCATTTCATGAAATATTTGCTTCATTGGAAACATGATTAAGCCCTCGCACTTAAAGCAATCACAGGTGTTAAATGCGCTGCACGACGAGCAGGGAAGAATGCTGCAAGTAAAGCTAGCACAACCGTGATGATTAAGGTTGCAGCTATCGATGTCGCTGTTATTACGGGTTGACCTAACCATTCAGGCAATGAGAACAGGTGTAACACTTGAATGATGATTGCTGAGATTGCTAATCCAATAATAGTACCGACACTAACCAGTACCACACCTTCAACCAGAAACTGGGTCAGGATGTTGGTAGGGGTGGCACCAATTGCCAATCTTACGCCAATTTCACGGGTTCTTTCTGCTACAGATAAAAACATAATATTGGCAACACCTAGTGCCCCCACAGCTAAAGTCATGGCGCCACTTGCGGCTAAAAATAGCTGAATACCACGTAATAAGCTGTTGTAAAAATCGCCATAACGGCTGTAGTCAGGCATACGAACAGCTTGCTTATCGCTAGGGTCAAATTGATATTTTTTGGCGAAAAAACGCTGCATTGCATTACGTAATGTGTTGCTATCGATGCCATTTGCTGGTTCTACGAGCACTTCCGATGGATTGCTTTTCCATAAATCGTTAAAAGTACTATTAGGTATTAAGGCTAAACGTTGAACTTCTTTATACCCATTACCCTCTGACTTCTTAGTGATGCCAATAACCCTAAATGAAATACCATTTATATTAACATTGTCATCTAATTGAATATTACCTCGTTGCGCTAAGCGCCAACCAAGTACGACAACACGTGTATTGTTACTTATATCACTGGGTGAAATGTTGCGAGAGCCCAATGTAAGAGAGATGTTATTGAGTGGCAAAAATCCCGTATCAACGCCATAGATGCTACCTTTTAATGAATAACCTTTACTATCAGTAACTTGTGCTTGATAGTTGGAATAATAAATGGAAACGCGCTCTACCTGCGGAAGTTGAGATAGTAGGCTTAATTGCCCTTCCGTTACGATGATTTTTCGTCTAGCAGGGTATCCTTGCCAAGGTTTTGAGGTCGATAAAAAAAAGACTTTTTGAGTATTATTTATTAATAGTGAAAAAGATCTTTGGTTTTCACGGTAAAACCCTTCACCTAAAGCGATAAGAACTAATACAGAGACGATTCCCCACACAATAGCGGTGATTGCTAGTACACTTCTTAGTCTGTGAGTGAGTAGTGTTTGAATGGTTTGGCTTAGCAATGTCATCATGGTGCTAATGCCTGGGAAATTTGAGTTATAGTGTCATCAGTTAGCTGACCTGTTAAATTCAGTAACTCAATACGATTTAACCAGTATTGATAAAGTAAACTTTGTAGTTGTTCTTTACTGTTAAATACGGTGTTTTGCACGCTAATTAGATCTAATGCGGTAGTATTGCTTGCCCCTGAATTAAACATGATTTGTTTGGTTTTTAGTGCTTTTTCGTCAGACTTCAGTTTTTGTTCACCCATCTCAACCAATTTCCAATCTAACGCTAATTGCTTAAAGCGTGTTTTTACATTACTTTCAAGGTTGCGCTCAACGCTTCTTAATTGTTCCTTTGCTATTTGTAAGTCGAGTTTTGCCTGAGATACTTGTGTTTTGATTGTACCGGTAATATCAATAGGTATAGATACGCTGACCCCCGCATTTAGGCTATCTTTCGGGTGCTCAAAGTTATTACTATAACTGACCGAACCGCTTACAGTTGGGTAGTAGTTTGCGTGTGCGCTATCAACAGCAATTTCTTGACTTTTTACTGCTTGTTTTGCCATTAATAACTCTGGACTATTATTTTTGGCCTTGAGTAGCCATGCTTGTTCATCATGGATCTTGAGGGTTGGTTGATGAAGATTTTCGCTGTTAATTTCATTGACTCGTCCGGGAGCCATATTGATGATATTTGCCAGTTTTGCCTGTTGTTCGACAAGGGCTGATTGACGTTGGAGAATGATCGTTTCTGTACCAAGCAGATGTGCTTTGGCATCATCGATGGCAGTCGACATAATCAAACCAGCTTGATAACGGAGTTCAGCAAATGACAATAGTTGCTGGCTGTCTTTGTGCTGTTGCTTGGCAATGACTAACGAATGCTGTGCTTGTGCTAAAGAAAAATAAGCTTGAATTAACTCTTTGGCTAATGCATTTTTTGCTTGGATAATACTTAACTGTGCTCTTACCACGCCGATTTGTGATTGATCTAACTCCATCCAATTGCGACTATCCCAAATAGATTGGCTAAGTGATATGCCATAACCGTTAACACCCATACCATTATCTTTATTCCAATTTATACCAGTACTTATGGCACCAAGTTTAGGAAGAAAGGCCTTTTTACTTAGTGAGACATTATTTTTGCTTTTTACTTCTTCTATTTGCTTGATTCGATAATCAGAGCTGGTTTGTTTTGCTGCAGTCCAAGCTTGGTCAATCGTAAGAGCAAAACTTTGGGTGCAGAGCAAGCCAAGAGAAAGACTTAATAGAGTTCGACGCCATGAATTTCGCATTATAAGCCCTCGACCATACTTGCATCGATGATACTTTGATTTGCTTCAATACCGGATAAAACCTGTACATTAACGCCATCAGATAAACCAATTTTGATCGGTACTTTTTTATAACCTGTTTCAGAATCATCAGCGATAAGCACAAAAGGATCATTGCTTTTAAAATACAGCGCTCGCTCAGGTACCGTCATCGCATCTTTAGCTTGTTCGAGGGTGATTTGAGCGGTTGCGGTAAAACCGGATCGTAAAATAATATCTTTAGGGAAATTAATCTTGCTCACTTCAACAGCAAAACCATTATCGAAGCTTTTTGATTGCGTAGCGTTGTTATTCTTATCTTCGTTCAATTTGTCTGATTGCACGGCAACCTTTGTTAGTGTGCCTGCAATTTTCAGATCCGGATAAGGAGAAAGCGTTAACTCAACAGGCATACCTTCGGTTAACTTTGCAGCATCATGTTCGCTCACAGAGCCTTTGAAGATGATATTGTTCATATCAGCCATAGTCATTATTTCTGTTGCAGCTTGGCTAGAAACTGTAGACGTAATAGGTTCCCCGACATCTACCTTTGCTGCCAGGATCGTACCGTTAATAGGCGCATAAATAATGGACGTTAGCTTGGTTGCACCTTCACCCGATTCACCTTTACTCAACAGATCAAGTTCTTGTTGCTTTTGTTTTAGCTCCGCCATTCTTGTTTTTACATCAGCTTTCGCTTGAATGTAGGAATCGTAGTTCGGTGGAATGATCTTTTGTGCAGCTAAGCGTTGTAAGTTAGCAAGCTTTGATTTAGCCGAGTCGAGATCCGCTTTGCTCTTTAAAAGCTCAGCTGTAACTTTAGTTAACTCTTGTGGCGTTGGGTTCGGACGTAACTTAATAACAGGTGATCCAGCCGTGACCTTGTCACCGACATGAACATAAACTTTATCGACGATACCTTCGATTTGAGACTTAATCTTAACGGCTTGCGCAGGGATGATTTTACCGACGGCAACAGCTTGTTTTTCAATAGTGGCTGTTTTTGTTGTTAGCGTGGTGAAATGGTGTGCATCCGAAGTGGGAGTTTTATAAGTATAAATGCCAGCAGCAGTAAGCGCGCTGAGGGTTGCAACGACAATCCAGCGTTTTTTCATAGTAATACTCGTCAAAGGATCTCAATCGATTAAAGGTTATAGATTGGGCGGATGGCAATGAATTCAAGAATTCACAATATCAATAATAAAATCTTATAGATTGTAAGCAATTAAGTGTTATATCTCTGTTAAATGTTGTTGGGAGTGGGTGTTTTTATTGATGGTGTAACAAAATGTGGTGGAAAGTAAAATCTATGAGGCTGTCTTTTGTTACATAAAGGTGTGTTGCACATCGCTTTTATTTGGCTTAAAAATGAAAACAGGACGAATAACCGATAGGGTTGAAAATTATCAGTTGAAATTGATGGTGGCAGCTGTGCTGGCGATGAATACCGTAATGAGCCTAGGCGTATCATTGCGGAAGTAACAGGGAGTAATGTGAGTGCAAGCAATATTGTGGATGATAGGTGCACTGTGCTCGTTTTGCTTAATAGCGATTGGTGCAAGGGAACTAGCCAATGATATTACTACAGCGCAGTTAATGGCGTTACGTAGTGTGATTGGATTAGGGATCATCAGTGCCATTATCTTTTATCACCGTGATATTCGTTTGTTTAAGACTCAACGTTTACGCTTGCAGGTTTTCCGTAATGTATTTCACTTTGTCGGGCAATATGGTTGGTTATTTGGTATCACCGTATTACCACTGGCAGAAGTGTTTGCGATTGAGTTCACTGTCCCGATTTGGACAGCCATCATTGCGACTTTATTCTTACAGGAACATTTTACCTCAAAGCGCTTACTCTCTTTGGTACTGGGTTTTATTGGGGTACTGATCATTGTTCAGCCCGGTATTAAAATCATCAATAGTGCTTCATTGATCGTCCTTGTAGCGGCGATGTGTTATGCGGTTTCCCATGCTTCAACCAAATCACTCTCCGTGACAGATAAGCCGTTAACCATCTTGTTTTATATGTGTTTAGTGCAATTACCGTTAGGCGTAATATTGGCTTATCAAGATTGGCAAGCACCAAGTTTATTCGCTTGGGGTTGGATTATATTAGTGTCTGTAGCGGCACTTTCAGCTCATTTCTGTATGACCAAAGCAATGCAAACCGCCGATGTAACATTGGTAGTGATGATGGATTTTTTACGTTTACCACTAATCGCATTAGTGGGCGTGTATTTTTATGCAGAAGGGTTAGATTGGACATTATTGTTAGGAGCAGGGTGCATGTTGTTAGGCAATTTAATTAACGTTTATTCACCACGAACAAAAATGGTGAAAACCTAATGTTCTCATTATTTACCTCACTTAGTTATTATCTCTTTCTTCTTATCAGTGGGTTATTACTTCTGATTTTGACACCGTCTACATTAGTTTATGCAGATGCATATAAGATGTTAGTGATGATGACAATGTGCTCTTGTGTAATTATCTGGCTATTGTTTATTTATTTTCTTGTAACGAAAAAGACCTTTCGAAAAAGCGCTTTTACTCGAGTTACCAAGCAAGGTAATAAAGTATTCAGTATTGCGCCTGTATTTAGCTTTTTTATTATTTCCCCTCTTTTTTTATATGTGCTTTATATCAAAATACTTCCTTGTTTCATTAATGTTTTTCCTCTCAAGATGACTTACCAACCAGTGACAATTAAAAATATTGTATTAAAAGGAAATCATTGGTGTATTGAGCCTGAAGAGTTTACGCAATTTATGAATGATCGTATCTGTGATATTCCTACAAATATTGCAGATAAAATATCATTCAATGATCAAGTGATCTTAGTGGGTAAAAAAACGGATCTTAGCTTCAGTTATTATTCGATGGTGGTTAATCAACCTGAGCTAGATTTTCCTATTATGTATCACTTTTAACGGTGTGGATTTAAGGATAAGCCATGGCACTTTCATTATTACAAAAATTACATCGTGATCTGTTAGTAGAACTTAGTGTTAAGCAGTTGTCGGTGCAGATCTTTGGGACAGGTGAAAGGGTTGAGTTATCGCCTTATATCGCCATTGAAACGAAAGGTGACAAAAATATCGTGCTAGCGGTGGGGGATAAGGCAAAGTCTTTAGCAGGGTCAAACATTACTGTGCTCAATCCGTTTGATCATAAACGCTCATTTGTTGGTAATTTTGCTTATGCAGAAAAGCTGCTGCAATATGCCGTGCGTGAAGTATTAAGTAACCATCGTTTTGCAATAAGCCCACGGATAGTGATGCATCAACTAGAAAAAGTAGAGGGTGGGCTAACAGATATTGAAGAGCGTGTATTAAAAGAACTGGCGATGGTGGCTGGGGCGAGGGAAGTCTTAGTTTGTAATCAGAATACTCGTATTAATACTCAGCACACCACCTATAGCGAGCTTAAAAAACAATTAAGCGCATAATATTCTATGCGCTCGTCATTGTTGTCTCTTGTTATTCATTTTATGGGCATTGCTTCCAACGGTATTCCATTTGATGTGCCACTTGTTCGGCAAGCACAGTACTGTGTAATTTGGCAACAAGGTGTAAGCTCATATCAATACCCGCTGAAATCCCGCCAGAAGTGGTGTACTTACCATCAGTCACCCAACGTTTGTTATCAATGACATTGAGTGTTGGAAAACAATAAACCAAATCAGGAATATCTTCCCAATGAGTTGTCACAAATAGGCTATTTAACAAGTTAGCTTGTGCAAGTAAAAATACCCCAGTACATACTGAAACTACCTGCATTGCGGTTTTATCAACGGTTCTTATCCAGTTGAGAACATGAGGTTTGTGCATTTCTTCTGTGTGATCACCGCCGACAACAATCAATACATCTATTGGCGGGTGATCAGTAAAGCAATAATCAGGTAATACGTTGAATCCGCCACGAGCAGCAACGGGTTCTATGGTTTCTGCGATTAAAAAGATATGCCAATTTTTTGCAACTAAACGTTTTGCCGTACTGAAAACTTCAAAAGGACCTGCAAAATCGAGCACTTCTGCATTCTCGTAAATATATATCCCTATATTCATGATGACTCCGCAAATGTTCAGATAAGAGCTTCAAATTAGCAGTAGGTGCTCATATTGAATAGCAGGAATAAACGTAATGTGGTGCATTTCTGAGTCACAGAAGAGAAATTGATAGCGTGCGAGGAAAGGAGATGAAGTGTTAGCAAAGAGAGAGAAAGCGAACACTTCATGACTCACATGTTTACATTAGTGTGTGACTTGGCTAATAAACAAAAATACGCTGATAATTGCCGGCATATAGGCGTATTTAAGCACTTGTTTGGGCGTGAATTGCGTTAAACGTGGTGCGAAAAAGCTAAACAAGACACTAAAGTTACATAACAGGAAAACAGCATAAGTTTTAATGGTGGCATCGTGATCTTTTAAAAGTTTGATTTGTGCAAGGATGATCACCACATTAAAAATCACACTGATGACACGGGTCATCTTAAATTGTGTAGATTGAAAATCGTTGCTTGGATCTGGCTTTTCAGTCTTTGCGTTAACGTTAGCGGCTTGGCTCATTAATAACTGTTCCTCATTAATGCTGTGAGAGTGGCAAGACATGTGTCATTAAGAAGCATGTTTTCGACCATATTATTTCGATATTTTAACTATCAACAATTTTTGTGATACCCCAAACCACTGCCAAATTTTGCAATATCAAATTGTGAAATTACTATTCGTGATAGTTAATAACAGTGGAATTAATCGCTATATGCATATAACCAAACAGATTGAGAGAGGTATCAATATTTTTGTACCACGCCCTGAATTTATGTTGCTACTTACGTAGTATGAAGTGAATAAAGGCTTAATGGAGTAGGGAAAGCATGAAAACAGTGATAGTACCTGAAGCGTTTCAACATTATGTTGATGATTGGCACTTCACCCCCGTGGTTGAATCTGATGGTACTGTGTATCTATCGGGGATCACTGCAGCTCGTGCCGACAAACCCATTAGCCGTGATCCTGAAGAGCAGTTTCACGATGCTTTTTTCAAGCTTGGTATTTACCTTGAAGCGGCAGGGTTAACTTTTGACGATATTCTGGAAATGACCACCTATCACATTAATCTCAAGCTTAATATTGATACGTTTTCAAAAGTGAAAGACGAATATATCAAACCGCCTTATCCTGCATGGTCTGCTATTGGCGTAGCCGAGTTTATTCCTGAAAATGCGCTGGTGGAAATGCGTATAGTTGCCAAGCGTCCACAATAACCGAACCTGACGGTTATCGACGCTGACAACTTGTGCAGCCACGACAAGCCTGCCGTGTAGATTTGTCTAATAGAGAGCGTTGTACACGGCAGTATGCGTTCTTTAGTGCACGACGACCTGAAAACCAATCATCTGGCTTCTCCATGATCAAATAACCACCAAAACGTTTCACTAATTCCTCACGATTGGTATTGATAAACTGGCTATCGTAGCCAATTTCAAAGTAATCAAGCGCTTGCTCAATAGAAGTAAAACTCTTAATCGTGGTCAGAATGTCTGGTTTGGTCATGGTGTTGTCTCAATATGGGTGAAAGCGAAAGGTAGCACAGAGGGAAATAAGGTGTTTTGATTTTGATCTGTAGTTGGGATTGTTAATAAATTGTTTATTTGTTAAGCGTTTTTAATTATGGTGGGAGGACGAAAAGAAAAAGGATGCTGAAATGGAATTGTTATTTACGACCTACCTTACAGAATTGATCGCCGTTATTACCATTACGATTTTAACCATTATTACACCGGGACCTGACTTCTTGATTGTGGTTAGAAATAGCCTCGTTCATTCAACACGTTCTGGTATTCTCACTGCGTTAGGTGTTGCGGCTGCAATCTGGGTACATATATTTTATACCTTAGCAGGAATTGGCGTATTGCTTTCACAATCCATTGTGCTCTTTTCTATCGTTAAATACCTTGGTGCGGCTTATCTGCTTTATATTGGTTATAAAAGCTTAAAAAGCACAGCGAAGGCAACATTAGAAAATGATGATATTAAAAAACACGATATTAGTGCTATCGCTGCTTTTAAAATGGGTTTTTTAAACAATATGTTAAACCCTAAAGCGACATTGTTCTTCTTGAGTTTATTTACTCAGTTAGTCAGTGCATCGACACCTATAGCTATTCAAATTACTTATGGTGCCATTGTGTCGATGACGTGTTTTGTGTGGTTCTCGCTAGTTGCTGTGTTCTTAAACCGTAGCTACATTAAAAATGCTTTCCTATCGGCACAACAGTATGTCGAAAAAGTGATGGGGGCGGTGTTAATGGCTTTAGGAGCAAAGGTTGCGTTATCAAGCTCTAATTAATATTGTGGATGCTTGAGGTAAACGGAAGCGATCTGAGGATCGCTTTTTTGATCATATTAAAAATAAATGCTCTGCAAGTGTTTACTGAAATTAAGAACATTTGCAGGATGGGGGCTGCTCTTTGGGGTGATAGTCCATCAGATTACCTTGGCTATCGACAGAAAAAGTACAACATGCATTAAATAGCTGATGCAATGATTTACGGCTTTTTTGCACTTGCGATTTTAAAGTGGAGTACTTTATTCCAGTTTGCTCTGCATAGTCTTTTTGCGACATACCGTTAATTTCAATAGCGGTTAGCAGTTGTGCTTCTGCTTCAGGTAACGCATTAATAAATGGAGTCATGCATTCTGATAGTTGCTGAAGAATACTGTCTTCTTGAACTTCATACCAGAGTGAATTTTCTTGGCTATCTTGATGCTTTTTTTCTACTTGTTGATGACGATAAAAATCAATAATGGTGTTTCGTGCGATTTGAAATAACCACGATTTGATTTTGCTATCATCGTTAAGTGTTGGCAGCTTGTGATGTGTTTTGATCAGAATGTCCTGCAATAAATCATCCACATCATCAGGGTTAGCAATATTGTTATGTAAATAACCTTTTAGTTTGCTTTGGTATGCTGACCAGATCTGCTCAATATTCACTAAGGTTTCACTCTGTTACTGAAAACTTTTCTACAATTTTTTCTAAGATGTAAAAGAAGTGCGACTAGCACACTTCTCTTATCATTATTTTATTTAAGCACAGCAATCACTAGATTGGCACTCACATTGTTGATCTTTACAGCCGGATAAATAGGTATTGGTTAGATAAAAATCAGTAAATTTGTCAATGAAATCAGGTGCAACAGATTTTTCAGCTAATCCTGTTTTCAGCAGGGCACTTTGCCATGTTTGTAACTTTGGCAAACAACAGAGAAGATCGTATCCAGTATGATCTTTGATGATTGCTGCACGATGAAGTAAAGGTAACCATGCAATATCAACTTTACTGATAGTGTCTGATTTAAAAAATAGTGTGTTACCAGACAGCTGATTTTCGGCTTTAGTGAATGCTTTTCGCAAGTTATCTTCACGCTGCATAAAGGTGTCTTTATCTTTACTGCCCATTGTGCTGCATTGTGGTAGATAACTTTTGGCAGCTAAGTAACTCCAAGCACGATCTAATGCCCGTTGCTCGTTAGTTAAGCCTTGCTCTAATGGGCCATATTCATCTTCAATAAACTCAATAATGGCATCAGACTCAAATAGCGCTGTATTGTTCTCAGTGATTAATATAGGTACTTGTCCATTGGGTGAAATGTCTAAAAACCATTGTGGTTTGTTCTTAAGGCTAATGTATTCAATCTCATAAGGAATGTCTTTCGTCTCAAGTGTAGCAGTAACACGTTGAACGAAAGGGCAGATTGTAAAGCTTACGATTTTTAACATTAGATAGTCTCACTACGTTTGTTATGTTGATACCGAGTAAGACGAGCCAGATTCTAAAAAGACGAAATTATTTTTCACAAAGTAAAGAAAACGCGGTTTTAAAGGTTACTGATACTTAGCTGCAGTAATAAATTGACCAAAAGACTCGCACCAGACGATCACTGTATTGTATTTGGCGATATCAATATTTTGAGGCACATTTACAACAAAGTTATCAAAGGTTTTCACGTTACCCACTAGTACCATATTGGCTTTTTCTTGGTTAAATGACGCTTCGGTTTCAACAAACTTAGGCGATAGATATAACTTATAATCAGGCCCTGGAGCGAGTTTTCCCATTAAGGTGATTGCTGTTGGCGATAGCGATACTTTCCCTTCGCCCCAATGAAGAAAATCACTGCCAGCTAAATCACGCTTAAACTCTCCAGAATACTGTGCTTGTGTTGAAAGGTTAGTGACTTCAGATGATGTTGGCGCTGCTGGTGCCGTCAAAATAGGCAGTAAATAGATCCCAAGTGCAACACCGAATGCACCTGCCAGTAAGTGAGTGATAATAAGTGTGATTGTCTTTTTGAACGCCATAAGTCTGCCTACCGTGATTATATTTTTAAAACCGGGCACAACTTTATTAC
>NZ_SSMG01000026.1 GCF_009873615.1 Photobacterium lucens | reverse complement strand
TGATAAATCTTTTTGACTAATCATTCAACGAGTGCCCACACAGATTGCATGGTCAAATTGTTAAAGAACAATACTGACATCAACGCTTGCCAGTGGCTCGCTCCGTGTCAGTGAGGTCGCATTATAGGAATATTTTTTTCGCTGACAATAGATTTTTGACAAAAAAAAATCGTTTGAATAAATTTTATTCAAACCGACTTTTTTAAATGTTTTTTGATAAGAATTTAGCCTAGTTAATCAAATTCACTGTATTTGGATATAACTGTATCTAAGCTAACGTTCTGAGTGACATCTCTTCGGTCTTGCCAACTAACAATGACATTAATCTTCTTAGCACCAGATACAGGCTCGTTATTTATAACTGTGATCTTTCTTGTCATCGTTATTCCAGATATTGGTATAGCTTCTGACGGGCTACTTATTATAGAACTATATGGTATTGTTCCCGAACCGCCACTTTGAGAACGAGTTTGAAAAAGTTCTAATTTTTTCTCGGCTAAATATAACGCATCCAGTGTTTTTAATGCATTTTCAGACTTCACTTCCATATAAGCCTGCATTTTAACAAGCCCCAGTACTCCAATAGAAAGTACAGCAAGTGAAATCACAACCTCTAATAAACTAAAGCCTTTTGGTATTTTATAGATCATTCCATGATCCTTTCATCCATCGAGGCTCTCCAAAAGGTGATAATAAATCATTTATTAATTTACCATCATAATTAAGTAGCCCTGAATATTCTAAATAAGTAACTTGACTAGGAGTATCAAACATAAAACCTCCCGTAGGTCTCTGCGAACCAGTGATATAAGCTACAGTTCTTTTACTAAACTCTTCTGCATCTAGTCCATCGTCATCGCTTGTCTTATATGAATCTGGATAATTCTTACCATCTAAAGCAGTACCTGACCATTGCGTACCTGTTGGTATATATGAATCATTAAAATGATATACAACAGCCTTATATGTAGATACTCCACTAAGTTTTAAAATACCATTATGGACTAATATGAATACGCCTTGCTCCGTAGACGTTTCTCCAGGCAATTTCTTTAAAGCGATATCATCTAATGTACAATCACCAGTAATCCAAACATGTCTTTTTTCAGGTGTTATACTTGAAATTATTTTATCAATACAAGTCGTTTTGCCCGATGCATTACCATCAACAAAAAATTTACTTTTAACTTCACTCCATTTACTACGTTCAACCCCAAAAGTTTCCTTGAAAATATCCATATTAATATTTTTGGTAATATCAGATTTAAAATGCTCTCTTTTGGTTGCTTTTATTGTTTTATAGTCTTCATGACAATAATTACTATCAATATCAAACCCCTCTAGAGGTGGTGTAGGAGCTCCCTCGAATTGGCTGTTTTTTATATGTGTCGTGCTGTCATGATGTAGATAAACATTAGTTTTATATCTTAAAATAATACATTCCCAATTATTTGGCGTTTTTTCTTTATATGGATCAGGAAAAACAGAATAACTTCCTTTAAAATATAAATCTGCTGAACTTTTTATTACACCATGGCTTTCAAAACTCTTATTACTAATTCCTTTTGCTATTTTATTGAAACCAGATACTGAAACTAAAGATGAAAAATTCAATCCAGGAACAAGAGACAAAGAGTCCAGTTTATAATCAGGGATATCTAAACATTTACTAACATCTGCATCC
>NZ_SSMG01000242.1 GCF_009873615.1 Photobacterium lucens | reverse complement strand
CACATTATCCGTAAAAATAATCAGGCTTATATTTAATAATTCGAGATTTGGTACATAATGGAGATTGTGAGTCAATATCTTTATATTGATCAGCAAAAAGGAACTTTTTATGAGAAATCTGGCAGATTTTATACACCATACGGAAGGTGAAAACCAAAACTTCACAATTTGGGTGCATGACTCAAATAAACGCTATAAAAAGCTGCTTATTTCTGATTATGCTAGTGACAACATGAATATTGATAATTTATTAGCAAGTCAACTTCATGTCATCATTGAAATCACAGCAGAAGATGGCGCTAACCAAGCTTATCTCCTACTTCCTGAAATCAACGCAGCAGCAACAATCAGCTTCGACAACGGAGAAGTCATCTCTTACATCGATGCTAAAGCAGCTTAAAAAGGCAAGGGAAATTCGAACAATTAAGAAATACTACGGCTAGGCTTTCTTTATTCTTCCCTCTAAAAACAGATCCTCGGATCTGTTTTTTTTTGCCTCCACGAAGGCAATATCCATTTTCTTTTAGGTGATATTACAAGAATCACTATCTACTTACTAATAATTTTATAAATTTATTAGAAGTGCATCTCAAATTATAAATAACTACTATTTTCCGATTTGTTAATCATAAGCTAGGGGTATTTGACGATAACCCATAGATTGTTTTACGACTGCCGGAAGAACAAGCTTTTTCACCATCATCCCAGCCCTCATTAAACCGCGTATTAGAGCCATCTAACGCAGGATCTTTAATATATACAGCCTCGTTATTACCTTTCTTAGCTAATGCTGACTCACAACCTTGGTTATAGCCATAGTGATAAATACTATTGTATTCCACATTACTTACGTACTTATCTGGCACAAAACGAAAACCATCATCAGTTGTGTGGGCACATCCCGTTACCATCAATGTAGCAAAACAAACTAAGCCTAATTTTTTCTTCATCACATTACTCAATCGAATATTTATACTGAGACAAAGAAAGTTTGGTTCACATAAAAAAAAACTGTTAATTTAAAATCGCTCTTTTTTACAACCGATATCACATTTGAAGCAAAAAAAACGGCTATCAAGTTAAACACTCGATAGCCGCTTTAATACAGATTAATTGTAACGATTAAGGCTCATCAACAATTGGCTTTGGTTGGTAATGCTCTGGCTTAAGACCTAGGAACTCAGGAAGTAATGTACCTACTGAAATCGAAGACCAAGTACCTGTTAAGATACCGATGAACATTGCAATAGAGAAACCTTGTAGCGAGGCACCACCTAATAACCATAGTGAGCCTACAGTCATCAGTGTTGTACCCGAAGTCACCATTGTACGTGAGAATGTCGCAATAATAGCTTCGTTATTTGTCGCTTCAATATCTTGGTTTGGTTTCGCAATCAATAGCTCACGAATACGGTCTGCAATAACGATAGAGTCATTCAGTGAGTAACCTAGAATTGCCAAAATTGCAGCAAGTACTGTTAGGTTGAACTCCATCTGTGTCATCGCAAAGAAACCAACCGCTAAGATAACATCGTGTAGTAGCGCAAGTAATGAACCCGCAGCTAGACGCCATTCAAAGCGGTAGCTCAAGTAACCTAAAATACATAGCATAGTCACAAGTAATGCTAGGCCACCTTGCTCAGCAAGCTCTGCACCAACTTGAGGACCAACGATACTGGTATTTAGCACTTGTACATTTGCATGTAGTGGCTCAAGCACCTTTGTGATCTCAGGGTATTGTACACCTTTAGCTGGTGCTGCGTAACGTAATACCCAACGACCAGGTTCATCAGCGGCAATAACAACCACTTCTTGGTTAAAGCCAGCATCCATCAATGGTGTAATTTCACTACTCGTGATCTTACTGTCCATTTGAACTTCACTAACAACACCACCGGTGAAATCTAGGCCCCAGTTCAGACCACGAACACAGATAAACGTGATAGAAATAACCATTAATGCGATCGAGACAATACCCGTCATGTAACGCAATTTGGTTAAGTTTTTAATAATCCAATTTTTCATTGCGTTAAACCCTTACATCTCGACGCGAATCACGACCCCAAACCAAGTTAATAATGGCTCGAGAAGCGAAAATACCAGTAAACATACTTGTTAGTAGACCTAGACCTAGCGTTAATGCGAAGCCTTGGATTGGACCGTTACCGATAGAGTAAAGAACAACTGCAGTGATCATGGTTGTGAAGTTAGCATCGAAAATAGTACCAAATGCACTACTGAAGCCACGGTCAATTGCTTGTGCAAAGCTACGACCTTCACGGATCATATCGCGGATACGTTCAAAGATAAGTACGTTGGTATCAACCGCCATACCGACCGTTAGTACCAGACCTGCGATACCTGGAAGCGTAAGAACCGCACCTGGAATAAGCGCTAACAGACCAAATAGCATGATCATGTTACAGATAAGTGCAACGTTTGCTACCCAACCTAGACGACGGTACCACACAGCCATAAATAGCAGTGTTACACCCATACCTAGAGCAAGTGCAGCGAAACCATTTTTGATGTTTTCAGCCCCCAGAGTTGGACCAATTGTACGTTCTTCAACGATAGTCACAGGCGCTGTTAGTGAGCCCGCACGTAGAAGAAGCGCTAATTGTTGTGCATCTTCCAAAGAACCAGCGCCAGTAATACGGAAACGGCTACCTAGCTGGGTTTGAATTGTTGCAACACTGATGATCTTGTTAGTTTGAACAGTTTCACCTTTAGCATTACGGCTGTACTCACTGTAAGAGGTTGCCATTGGCTTGCCCACGTTCATACGTGAGAAGTCAGACATCATCTTACCGCCTGCACTATCAAGCGTAATGTTTACTTCAGGCGTACCGTTTTCACCAAAGCTTGCTCGTGCATCAACAATGTGATCACCACCTAGAACAGGCTTACGGCTAACACGTACTGGGTTACCGTTTTTGTCAGGTAGGATCATTGTGCTACCTGTACCTTCTTCTTTCACAGCGTAGAAAGCAAGGCTTGCTGTTGCACCAATAACGTTCTTCGCAGCGGCAGGATCTTGAACACCTGGTAGCTCGATACGAATACGGTTTTCACCTTGACGCTGAACTGATGCTTCAGTAATACCTAGCTCTTCAATACGGCTACGCATTGTTTGTAGGTTTTGCTGAACAGTCAGGTTACGAAGATCCGTTTTTTCTTTTTCACGTAGCGCAAGAACTAGGTTGTCACCTGAGCCGTTCGTTGCTTGCCATTGTGGGTATTGTTCACGAATGAACTGACGGATCTTACTGTTTGCTTCTTCGCTTGGTAGGCGAACGATCACTTCATCATTGCCTTTAAGCTCTGCACGACCACCACGGATCTCTTGCTTGCGGAAATCAACACGTAAGTCATCAGATAGCTGCTGCGCATGGTTTTTGTAAACTTGGTTTACATCAACATCTAGCAAAAACTGAACACCACCGCGAAGGTCAAGACCAAGTTTAATTGGCTCAAAGCCCATCTCTTGTAACCACATCGGTGCAGCTGGCTCTAATGCAAGCGTTAAACGCTCTTCGTTTTTCACTAACGTGTTTAACGCAGCTTTCGTGTCTGTTTGTTGTTTAGTGCTGTCTAATACAACAATCGTACGATCTGGTTTTTGCTCAATTTTAAGCGGATCGATATCGTGCTCTTTTAACACCTTCTGAATTTCAAAAGGTGTTGGCATTGCACCGCCCTTCTTACTGATTTGAACTGCTGCATTTTCGCCAAACCATGTCGGAATAGCACTTAATAGCATTATCGAAACCGTCACAATTAGCACAACATATTTCCATGCTGAGTAATGATTCAGAATCTGTTTCGTATTCTTTTTTCTCATTATTTTTAGCCATGTATCTTGCAACAGACAGCCTGTTGCAGTCGATAGAACACCTATAATTATACCTTTATAGCATGAAAATGTTGCGAGTACTCTTTAATGCATTCGACATAAAAGGAGCAGTACAACTATAGGTACGATAACAAATCTTAATAACGCGATGATTATTAATAATTTTATTAATTTTTTGAGAGGTTATTACTACTAGCAGAAAACTCGTGTTCTCTAGTAAATAATAGAATTAGGCAACTTGACGAAGTTGACCGTATTGGGAGTAAATCAGGTTAGAGTCTTTCCAACCGGAAATACGGGATGAGGAAGATTTTACCTTTAATGCCCACTCTACTGTTGGCGATAAAGGTTCAGCATATCCCACCGTGAGTGGAATCGCCGTTAAAATAGGAAATTCAAACGCCAGCCGATAGTCAGGAGAGACCTCTTCCGGACTTAGATGAATAGCATTGATCAAGCGGTTCGACGTACCCAACGCAATATTATAATTACTAAACTCGATACGATGATGTTTACCATGTTCGGAAACACGATTTGTACTTGAAAGCGGGAAATTCCATACCAATTTAGAGCCATTAACAGAGACAGGTAAACCTTGATTCACTTTACCCTGTGATAATGGATGATGCTTGCCTGATGAGTGACCAACATGATGTTCTGATTGAGAAGATGGTGCTGTTACTGGTGCAATATGGGCATGGGATACAAAATCTGAAGAATCATCAGCCAACTGGCTAATTGTATGCATTGTTGGTGCTGAATTAATTAACCCGAGAGTTTCTACATGCGTAGATGCCGAAGCTAATGAGGTAGCCCCTAAACAAATACTTAAAATTAGAAAACGAAAAAAGGTTAAAAACATAACACCTAAAAACAATGTACAAAAAAGATTATCTCCGCAATGATAAGGGTCGATAGTCAGTGACACAAGAAAATTATTAACAAAATAGTGTCTGACTCTTA
>NZ_SSMG01000241.1 GCF_009873615.1 Photobacterium lucens | reverse complement strand
TAAGTCTTTAGGTAAGGAGGTGATCCAGCCCCAGGTTCCCCTAGGGCTACCTTGTTACGACTTCACCCCAGTCATGAACCACACCGTGGTAAACGCCCTCCCGAAGGTTAAGCTATCTACTTCTGGTGCAGCCCACTCCCATGGTGTGACGGGCGGTGTGTACAAGGCCCGGGAACGTATTCACCGTGGCATTCTGATCCACGATTACTAGCGATTCCGACTTCATGGAGTCGAGTTGCAGACTCCAATCCGGACTACGACGTACTTTATGGGATTCGCTCACTCTCGCGAGTTGGCAGCCCTCTGTATACGCCATTGTAGCACGTGTGTAGCCCTACTCGTAAGGGCCATGATGACTTGACGTCGTCCCCACCTTCCTCCGGTTTATCACCGGCAGTCTCCCTGGAGTTCCCACCCGAAGTGCTGGCAAACAAGGATAAGGGTTGCGCTCGTTGCGGGACTTAACCCAACATTTCACAACACGAGCTGACGACAGCCATGCAGCACCTGTCTCAGAGTTCCCGAAGGCACCAA
>NZ_SSMG01000240.1 GCF_009873615.1 Photobacterium lucens | reverse complement strand
TCCCTGTATAAATATTATTTAACTCAATAATAATTATTGATATTAGTGCACTTTTATTCCTAACTTGATTAATTGATGAATCAAGTTTCTTATACATATATCTCGCACTATAAAGTTTACAAACTTAAATCAACACAGTTATCCACAGTTTTTGTGGATAACTAAGCTAACATCACGTGTTTACTAGGATTGTAAAAATCAACAATTATTTAATATGCAACAGAGTGTGTGTTGGCTAAGTTTATTCCTAATTTTGAGATCCTACTCCTTACTTACAGCCAACAAAAAGCCAACATCATGCTGGCTTTCGGCAAAAAGAATTAGTGGGGGGATTAACAACTAATTTCCATCATAAATTGGATATCTTGCTCAGCCTCAAAATAAACAGGCGTTTCACCGTAACGGAATAACTTTAATGGCTTACCATTCGCGGTATGGTAACTTAATTGTCCATCAAGAAGTTGTAGCCATGTCCCTTCAGGGATCCCCATCACGGGTTCGTGTTGGTTTACTTCTAAAAACTCTTGAATACGTTCATCACGGGTTTCACCCATATGACCTTCAACAGACGCTTCTAGATAATGTGGGTTTATTTGGAACGGCACAAAGTTCAATGACGTTAACACAGCACTTGTCACAATCGGCATATCATTCGTCGTTCTGATTGTTGGGCACGCAATGTTTGTACCTGCGCTCCAACCAATATAAGGCACACCTTCCGCTAACACTGCTTTTCTTAATGGTCCAACCAAACCTAAATCGTGTAATTTCTTATTAAGAACCCAAGTATTACCACCACTAACAATAATACCTTCAGCTTGTTCAATCGCTTTGACCGGATCTGCAGCCTGATGGATCCCTGTCGCAACACAATCAAGCCCTAAACGATCAAAGGTTGCTTGTACCATAGCAACACGATCATCATGATTAGAGCGAATAACAGCGTATGGAATAACCAAAAAATGCTTAGCGCCTGTACGTTTTACTTGTTCAACAATTGCATCGCCTGCAAATTCCATAACATCTGTGTTGCCAGCGATTTTGCCATTACTCAGCAATAAAATATCCATCATCTACATCCTATTTTATTCGGTTAGGCCTACATCAAAATGATGCTCAGCAGTGCCCGGATATAAAACGAGGTTTAGGCTTCCTTTACAAGCTAATCAATCACATTTTCCGAAATCTTAACTCTACCCGTAAACAATCAACTCAATAACTTATAAAAACACACCGTATAAAAACAACATCACCACAAGATAGAAACATACCAAGATCAAACAGGTAACAGTAAAATGGGTAACATCTGAACAAAAACGTGATATTAAGATAATAAATATAATTAAAACTTATATTTCACCTGCGAAGTTTACGAAAAAAGCAATTATCGCTAAAACCCTACACCACAGGAGTTGTTATAACGGCGACAAAATCAGATAATGTCGAGATCTCTTGCAACAATAATGAAGCCGGTATGACTGAATACCTCCTACTACTCATCGGTACAGTGTTAGTTAACAACTTTGTACTGGTTAAATTTTTAGGCTTATGTCCTTTTATGGGCGTATCTAAAAAGTTAGAAACTGCTATCGGAATGGGCTTAGCGACAACCTTTGTGTTAACGCTTGCTTCTGTGTGCGCCTACCTTGTTGAAACTTACATCTTGGATCCGCTTGGGATTCAGTACTTACGCACACTTAGCTTTATTCTGGTTATTGCCGTTGTGGTGCAATTCACTGAAATGGTCGTACATAAAACAAGCCCAACGCTTTATCGCTTATTAGGTATTTTCCTACCACTGATCACCACAAACTGTGCAGTGCTTGGTGTTGCCTTACTCAATATCAATGAGCGCCATAACTTCATCGAATCTGTCATTTACGGTTTTGGTGCAGCGGTTGGTTTCTCGCTTGTGCTTGTTTTATTTGCTTCTATGCGTGAACGCATTGCCGCTGCCGATGTGCCAGAGCCATTTAAAGGTGCATCGATTGCAATGATCACCGCAGGTCTCATGTCACTTGCCTTTATGGGCTTTACTGGATTGGTGAAATTGTAATGAGCGGGATCCTTATCGCAGTCATTGCCGTTGCTATTCTTGCTGCAATCTTCGGTATTATTCTAGGTTTTGCTTCCGTTAAATTTAAAGTGGAAGCCGATCCTATCGTTGAACAAATCGATGCTATTTTGCCACAAACCCAATGTGGTCAATGTGGTTACCCTGGGTGTCGCCCTTATGCTGAAGCGATAGCCAATGGCGATGTGATCAACAAGTGCCCACCAGGCGGCCAAGTTACAATTGAAAAACTTGCTGACTTAATGGGGGTTGATGTTCCAGATTCTGCTCCCGATGCAGAGAAAAGCGTAAAGAAAGTCGCCTTCATTCACGAAGACATGTGTATTGGTTGTACTAAATGTATTCAAGCATGTCCCGTCGATGCAATTGTCGGTGGCACCAAATCCATGCACACCGTTATCAAAGACGAATGTACAGGTTGTGATCTTTGCGTCTCTCCCTGCCCTACTGACTGTATAGAGATGATTCCAGTAGAAGAAACCCCTGATAACTGGAAATGGCAACTAAACCGCATTCCTGTCGTTAATGTCAGTGCAACACCGAACACAAAAAAGGTAGAGTCGTAGTCATGCTATCTATCATTGAACAAATTAAACAAGGTAAATTGTGGGATTTCCACGGTGGTATCCACCCAGCCGAAAATAAAGATTTATCGAATAAATCACCTATCGTTAATGCTGGCATCCCACAAGAACTTGTTTTACCGCTAAAACAGCACATTGGCTCAAAAGGCGACATTATCGTTGCAGTTGGTGACACCGTACAAAAAGGACAACCTTTAACACAAGGCGATATTGCCATGTGTGTTCCTGTACATGCGCCAACATCTGGCACGATCACTGCAATTGAGCAGCGAACTACTGCTCACCCATCAGCATTAAGCGACTTATGTATTGTGATCGCCCCAGATCAACAAGATACATGGTGCGATAAAACTACATACGCAGATTATGAAGATCGTGATCCAGCCGAGTTGATCGATGCGATCCGTTTAAGTGGCATTGCTGGCTTAGGCGGTGCGGGCTTCCCTACTGCACGTAAGCTGCAAGGTGGTTTGGGTAACGTTGATATTTTAATTATTAACGCTGCCGAGTGTGAGCCTTACATCACGGCAGATGATCGCTTAATGCGTGATTACGCAGAAGAAGTGGTTGAAGGTGTGCGTATTCTTCGCCACATCATTTCACCAAAACTGACCATCATTGGTATTGAAGACAACAAACCAGAAGCCATTCAAGCACTAGAGCAACACGTAAAAGAAGACGACAACATTCTGATCCGTGTAGTACCAACGAAATACCCTTCTGGTAGCTCTAAGCAACTTGTGAAGATCTTAACTGGTCGAGAAGTACCAAGTCAGTCTCGTTCAACCTCCGTTGGCGTGATCATGCAAAACGTTGGTACTGCGTTTGCCATTAAGCGTGCAATCATTGATGGTGAACCATTAATTGAACGTGTAGTTACGCTGACAGGTGAAGCATTCAAAGAGCGTGGTAATGTTTTTGCCATGCTTGGGACACCAATTGCTTATCTATTGGATAAATTCGGTTACAAAGCTGATAAGAAACATCCTCGTGTGATCGTAGGTGGCTCATTAATGGGATTTACCCTGCCCCATTCCAATGTGCCTATCACCAAAATGACCAACTGTATTTTGGCGCCAAAACGTAAAGAGTTACCGCTGCACACTTACGAAATGGCATGTATTCGTTGCTCTGCTTGTGCTGATGTTTGCCCATCATCACTACTACCACAACAGCTTCAGTGGTACGCCAAAGATCAGAACTACGAAAAGTGCGAAGAGTACAACCTACAGGACTGTATTGAGTGTGGTGCGTGTGCGTATGTTTGCCCAAGTGAAATTCCACTGGTGCAATATTACCGCCAAGCCAAAGCAGAGATCTGGGCTCGTAGCCAAGATGAAATCAATGCAGAACGTGCTCGTCAACGCTTTGAAGCTAAACAAGCACGTATGGAGCGTGATAAAGCGGAACGTGAAAACCGCTTTAAAAAAGCAGCAGAAACTCGTCGTGAAGAAATGGCAAAAACAGGTGGTGATGATGCTGTTGCCGCTGCCATTGCACGTGTAAAAGCAAAACAAGCCGCAGCTCAAAGCGATAAGCCTGAAGTGAAACCTGCTGTTGCCGCAGCGATTGCAGCAGCCAAAGCCAAACAAGCCGCTTCAGCACAAGGTGCAACATCAGAAACTCTGCCAGATAACAGTGAAATGGCGAAATTACGTGAAGAGCGTAAACGCCAAGCTCGTGAGCGTAAGGCTGAAAAAGAAGCATTAGAAACCACAGCTTCCGCTTCAAGCAATGACAGCAAAAAAGATGCTGTTGCTGCGGCTATTGCCCGAGCTAAAGCGAAAAAGGCACAACAAGCTAATGAGCAAACAGCTTCTGTAGATCAAACCGTTGTTGAAAATGCAGAGGTTGATCCTAAGAAAGCTGCGATTGCTGCCGCTGTCGCTCGTGCGAAAGCTAAAAAAGAAGCGCAACAAGCACAATCAGAAACGACACCTGAACCAGTTGCTGAAACTGAAGCAGTCGATCCGAAGAAAGCCGCTGTTGCTGCTGCCGTTGCTCGCGCTAAAGCTAGAAAAGCAGCACAACAAGCTGAAGCGCAATCAGAAGTAACGTCTGAGCCTGCAGCTGAAACTAAAGCAGTCGATCCGAAGAAAGCTGCTGTTGCCGCAGCCGTTGCTCGCGCTAAAGCTAGAAAAGCAGCACAACAAACTGAAGCGCAATCAGAACCGACACCAGAACCTGCCGCTGAAACTGAAGCAGTCGATCCGAAGAAAGCCGCAGTTGCTGCAGCCGTTGCTCGCGCGAAAGCTAGAAAAGCGGCGCAACAGGTTGAAGCGCAATCAGAACCGACACCAGAACCTGTTGCGGAAACTGAGACGGTCGATCCGAAAAAAGCCGCAGTTGCCGCTGCCGCTGCCGTTGCTCGCGCTAAAGCAAGAAAAGCAGCACTACAGGCTGAAGTACAATCAGAATCAACATCTGAGCCTGTTGCTGAAACTGAGACTGTCGATCCGAAGAAAGCAGCTGTTGCCGCAGCCGTTGCGCGCGCTAAAGCGAGAAAAGCAGCACTACAGGCTGAAGCGCAATCAGAAGTGACATCTGAGCCTGCCACTGAAACTGAAGCAGTCGATCCGAAGAAAGCCGCTGTCGCAGCTGCCGTTGCTCGTGCGAAAGCAAGAAAAGCAGCACAACAGGCCGCTAAAGAACAACAAAACATTGAGGAAGATTAATCGTGGCGTTTAACATTGCCAGTTCACCCCATGACCATAACCGCCGTAGCACCAGTGCTATTATGCGCACCGTTATTTTGTGCTCGGTATTTGGCGTTATTGCTCAATGCTACTTCTTTGGTTTCGGTACTCTGATCCAGATCTTGCTAGCATCTATTTCAGCAATCATTTTTGAAGTGCTTGTTTTAAAACTGCGTAAACGTCCAATTGTGCCTTACTTGCGTGATAACACTGCGCTGTTAACCGGTGTTTTAATTGGTTTGTCCATTCCACCACTCGCCCCTTGGTGGCTAACTGTTATTGGTGTGTTCTTTGCGATCGTTATTGCAAAACATCTTTATGGCGGTATCGGTCAAAACCTCTTTAACCCCGCGATGATTGCTTACGTTGTACTGCTAATTTCATTTCCAGTACAAATGACTACCTGGTTACCACCAGCATCATTAAGCGCACAGCCTGCAAACTTCATGGATAGCATTTCTGCGATTTTCACAGGCTTTACCCAAGATGGTTTTAGCGTACCTCAACTAAAAATGTCAGTTGATGGTTACACCATGGCGACCCCATTAGACACTTTAAAAACGTCTTTACATACTGGCTTCACCACTGCTGAGACAATGGCAAAACCTGTTTATGGTGCGATTGCGGGTATTGGTTGGGAATGGGTAAACATGGGCTTCCTGCTTGGTGGCTTAATCCTACTGAAACTACGTGTTATTCAATGGCATATCCCAGTTGCAATGCTAACGTCACTGTTTGTGATCAGCAGCCTTGTATACCTAGTGCATCCTGATACAACAGGTTCACCACTGTTCCATCTATTCTCTGGTGCAACCATGTTAGGTGCATTCTTCATTGCTACCGATCCTGTAACGGCATCGACAACAGTAAAAGGTCGCCTAATTTTTGGTGCCTTTATCGGTATAATGATTTACTTGATCCGTACTTGGGGTGGTTTCCCTGATGGTGTGGCTTTTGCCGTTCTTCTTGGTAACTTGTGTGTACCACTCATTGATTACTACACCCGTCCTCGTACTTACGGGCACTAATTAAGAGAGCAGCCATGTTTAATGCAATGAAAAAAAACGGGGCTATTCTCGCAATCTTTGCGTGTTTAGCTACAGCGCTAGTCGCCCTAACCAACTACTTAACTGAAGATCGTATTGCAGAGCAGCAACGACTTCAGCTATTAGATACGCTAAATCAAGTGATCCCAGCAACAAGCCACGATAACTTGCTTTATAAAAGCTGTACTATGGTCAAAGATCATAAGCGTCTCGGTACTACCGATGCGATGCCGGCATATATTGCACGCAAAGACGGTAAACCTGTTGGTGTGGCAATCGAAGGTATTGCACCAGACGGCTATAGCGGTGCAATTAAAATCATCGTTGGCCTTGATATGAAGGGCGTGATCACTGGCGTTCGTGTATTACAGCAAAACGAAACGCCTGGATTGGGTGATAAAATTGAAACCACAGTCAGTAACTGGATTTACAGCTTTAATGGTAAGCGCGTAAACGGTGATAACGATCCCGCCTTTAAGGTACGTAAAGATGGCGGTGAGTTTGATCAATTTACGGGTGCTACGATTACCCCACGTGCGGTAGTTAAAGCCGTGAAAAATGTTTCATTATACTGGGATCAAAACCAGCATAAGATCATCAACCAACCACTAAATTGTGCAGGTGAGTGATATGACAACCAATAAAGAATTGATGACAAATGGCCTGTGGTCAAACAACCCAGCAGTTGTTCAACTGCTTGGTCTGTGTCCTTTACTCGCCGTTTCATCAACAGTGACCAATGCTCTCGGTCTCGGTTTAGCAACCACCTTGGTGCTAATGGGTTCAAACCTCATTGTGTCTTTAATTCGCCATTGGGTACCGTCTGAAATTCGTATTCCAGTATTTGTGATGATCATTGCCTCACTCGTAACTTGCGTGCAGTTATTGATGAATGCGTTTACTTTTGGTCTATATAAATCATTAGGTATCTTTATCGCTCTGATCGTGACCAACTGTATCATCATTGGTCGTGCTGAAGCCTTTGCCTCTAAAAATAAACCATTACCAGCGGTATTGGATGGTTTATGGATGGGCTTAGGTATGACATCTGCGCTGTTCGTTCTTGGCGCAATGCGCGAATTATTGAGTAAAGGTACGTTATTTGACGGTGCTGATCGTCTATTAGGTAGTTGGGCATCGGTATTACGAATTCAGGTATTCCACTTTGATTCTGGATTCTTGCTTGCAATGCTACCGCCGGGTGCCTTCATCGGTGTCGGTTTAATGATTGCAGCCAAGAATGTGATTGATAAACGTCGTCAGCAAAAACTACCAAAAGAAGAGTCAAAACCAACAGTAGAACGTGCTCGCGTCACTTCTGTAGACTAAATAAAAAACCCAATAAGTGTGGTGCTTATTGGGTTTCTTTTTAATCCATATCGCGACAAAATAATAGAAAAGTAAAACGCTTAATTGCACAACAGGCGCTCACCCTGTTACCCCCTACTAATATTGCAATAAGCCTTATTTGGAATAGAAAATGAATAATCAAAAACGCGTCCAAATTCTTGAACGTTTACGCGCAGAAAACCCGCATCCAGAAACCGAGCTTAACTGGAGCACCCCTTTTGAATTACTAATTGCAGTATTACTTTCAGCACAAGCAACCGATGTTAGCGTGAACAAAGCGACCGACAAACTCTACCCTGTTGCTAATACACCTCAAGCAATTTATGACCTAGGTGTTGATGGCGTAAAAGAATACATAAAAACAATCGGCCTATTTAATTCAAAAGCAGAAAACGTGATTAAAACGTGCCGTATTTTATTAGATAAGCATAACGGCGAAATCCCTGAAAACCGTGAAGCACTTGAAGCTCTGCCTGGTGTTGGGCGTAAAACCGCTAACGTTGTGCTAAATACCGCATTTGGCTGGCCTACCATTGCCGTTGATACCCATATTTTCCGTGTGTGTAACCGTACAAAATTTGCAATGGGTAAGAATGTTGATCAGGTAGAAGAAAAGCTACTTAAAGTGGTTCCAAAGGAATTTAAAGTCGATGTTCACCACTGGTTGATCTTACATGGTCGTTATACCTGTATTGCTCGTAAACCTCGTTGTGGCAGCTGCATCATAGAAGACCTTTGCGAGTTCAAAGATAAGGTAGATATCTGATTAATAAAAGATTTAAACTAATAAAAAAGGAGCAGAACGCTCCTTTTTTCATGTTTAATCATTAACGATTAAAGCGGTTCACAGTTGACTTTAAAACCGTATGCTTTACGTTTTTCAGCCATTTGTTTGGCGCCTTCACCCAACTTGGCAAACATCTCATTACGTTCTTCTGCTGACGGTTTATCTGCACTTGCATCAATCGCTTGCTGTAATTGCACACGGGCTGCATCTTGATCGCCCATCAAGTAACTGTTTTGTGCTAACGCAATATAAGCCAAGCTACGGCCTAATGGTGTTGCTGTATGGCCTAAAGCTTCAAGCTCTGCTGTTGCTCCTGATTCACAGGCTTCTAATTTACCAATCGCTTTTGATACTGGCGCTAAATCAGCACTTACTACTTCTTTTAATACTTTCTTAGTTGTTTCATTCGCTGCTTTTTCAGTAAATTTACTCACACTAAATACGCCAATACCCGCTGCGAGTAATACGACTACCACGATAGCTACAATTTTATTCATAACGAATATCCTTATCTAAACAACAATAAATCATAACCTTTACAAATATATACCATGTCAATTAATCATCAAATTCATTCTATATTCAGTTATTCGCTCTTTTAAACTTGATATTGATAATCATTATCAATTAATATACGTACGATTTAATATCATACAAATAATGTAACAGTACTAAATTCGCGCATTAATGCTGAACAGGGGGAAGAGATGGATACTAGATCATGGGAGCAACACACATTACTTGCCGATCAAGCACACACTAATAATAACCCTGTGATGTCGATCGTTCATTATCAGCTGGCATTTTCTATCGCCGATGAAATGACGCTTGATATGCCGAATGAAGAACAACTAAACGAACTACTTACTATCAAGGTGATCTCTTGTCATAACTTGGCTAACTTTTGGCGTCAGCACGGTGATAGCGACTACGAATTAAAGTATCTACAGCTCGCATCTGAACAAGTTCTCTCTTTGATCCCACAATGCAAACAAACACATTGTCATAGTTATATTGAGTCATTAGGTTGCTGTAAGTCAGCACTGATCGCCTTCTTAAAAAGGCACCCTAATCCTCTAATTGCCAAACAAATTAAAGCAATACCGCATTATTCTAATTGCGAGCGCATTGCAACTTTCAAATTAGACTAATAAAAAAGCTCGAACCCTCATGAATAAGAGTTCGAGCTCCAATTGTGTATTCGCAATATCAGTTAATACATTGGTGTTTGGCCTAATGAAATCACAACACGTCTATTTAAACTTCGTCCAATAGGTGTTGAGTTATCAGCAATAGGACGACGCTTACCATAAGCCTCTATTTGTACCCGATCTTCAGGTAACCCCAATGATTTAAAGTAGTTGCGTAAATTCTCTGCCCGATGCTCTGACATATCTTGGCTCTCTGTTGTCCCAGCCAAGGAGTCATTAAAAGAGGCCACCAGCACCAAATCGACATCATCAGAATAACGGACAAAATCTGCGATTTTCGCCAAGCGTTGCTGTGAGATTTTATTCAATGTATCGCTATTCTCATCATAGTGCAGAACTGAAAATGCAATGTCTTCAAAACCGTATGGCAATAGCTTATTTAAACATTGGCTAAAGTCCTGATAGCCTTTTTGAAAAGATACCGCTGATAACCCAACTTCCAGAGCTCGATTCTGACGCTGCCAATCTTGATAACTAAAAGTAGGATTACGTCCATCTTCCAGCTCAGCTAACATGTTCCAAACTGTTTTCCCTTGAATATAGCCATCAAACTGTTTGAAAAATTTTAATCGTGTAATGTTATTTGCGGCCTCTCCTGGCATCCAACGTGCAGGCATAGAGGTAAGGCGGACATTGCGTGTTTCCCCCATTGGGCGATACATCTTCAACTCAAATGCTACCGACTGCTTTTTACTGGCACGAGCGACAAACTCCCCATCACCATAACCGGGAATATTATGAGACAAACGGCATTCTAATGGCGTATCAACGATCACGTTCCAGTGGGATTGATTAGGTGTTGCGATATATTGCTTCACTGCCCAACTTGGCAGCGAAAACAACAAAACACACAGATACAATGGCCTAGACCATGATTTAAACGAAATAAAAGTCATTGTGATAACGCTTTATCCAAAATTCAGTAGCTATAAGGCAAGTGTTCTATGAAGAGCACTTTAAAACATCAATTATCATTATGTTATATCGACCATATCACCCATTGCTTTAACGATTCTGCATCCGTTTCACATTAAGCAACAACGCTTCACGGTTTTATTTTTAAACATCAGATCGAATTGGTATCAAGGGGCGAATCTGACATAATAGCCTATTCATTTATTTTGACAGCAGTGTTATGAGCCAAGATAACGAATTCAATACCTTAAAAAGTCGCTTTCGCGGCTACTTTCCCGTCGTCATCGATGTCGAAACGGCTGGATTTAACGCTAAAACTGACGCATTACTAGAGATCTGTGCCGTCACATTGCAAATGGATGAAGACGGTTGGTTAAAACCAGCGACGACTATCCACTTCCATGTAACGCCTTTTGAAGGGGCGATTTTAAATAAAGAAGCGCTCGAATTTAATGGTATTCGTGACCCGTTCAGCCCACTACGTGGCGCAGTATCGGAAGAGCACGCATTAAAAGAGATCTATAAGCAAATCCGTAAAGAGCAGAAAGCTTCGGATTGCTCACGCGCAATCATGGTTGCTCATAATGCCACCTTTGATCATAGCTTTGTAATGGCGGCCTCTGAACGCGCTAAACTAAAACGTAACCCATTCCACCCATTTGCAACTTTTGATACTGCAGCACTGAGTGGCCTTGCTTTTGGACAGACGGTTTTAGCGAAAGCTTGCCAAACGGCAAATATCCCATTTGATAATCGTGAAGCACACTCAGCCCTTTACGATACCGAGCGTACTGCTGAGCTATTTTGTGAAATAGTTAACAAATGGAAGAAGTTAGGAGGTTGGCCACTAATGGCACCTCAAACGGATGAAAACGAAAATCTGTAATTTCTTCTAAGAAAGTTACAAGGTTAAAGAATCATAAGCTCATATTTTTTATGAGCTTTTTTTTACTTTAATTTTATTAAATCATTTTTCAATTAAACGTTTTAAACAGTTATTACAAAAACATGTTAAATACATGATTGTTACATTAATTTTTAAGTTACATTTTATTAACATTTAACGTATCCAGTCTTATACTCACTCTTGTACTTAATATTTTGTTTTTCCTTTCAGGGATGAATAAGAAGCTAAATAACAAAGCATAGAGAGGCAGTATAATGTCCATAAAAAAACGTTATCTCACCGTTGCCATTGCCGCTGCAGTACTTTCAACGCAGGCTTACTCGGCAGGTTTCCAAGTTTCAGAGCAATCAGCCACCGGTCTTGGTCGTGCTTTTGCTGGTGAAGCAGCCATTGCTGATAATCCTGGCGTACTCGCACGTAACACTGCCAGCATGACAAAATTCGATAAAATGGCGATCTCAGCACAAGGAAGTCTTGTCTTACCTGACATTGATGTGACCGCTCATGATGCACCTAACGGTGAACAAACCGCAGAGGATGTTGCCCCTCTCGCCTTTGTCCCTTCAACCTATTTCGTTCAACCGCTCAATGATCGCCTTTCTTGGGGTATGTCACTGTTTTCTAATTATGGTGTGACCACTGACTATCCTGATGATTTTTATGACGGAACATCCGCAGGTAAAACCTCACTCATTACGATTAACCTAAACCCGAGTGTCGCTTACAAACTCAACGACCAATGGAGCCTTGGTTTTGGCATCAGTGCTGTTTATGCCAAAGCTGAGTTATTTCGCCATTACGGTCAAAACGCATTACCCTTCTACCCTGCTATCAAACCCAGCGATAAAACCATTAATATGGAAGGGGAAACATGGGCATTTGGCTGGAATATCGGTGCACTATTTGAACTTAATGAAAACCATCGCTTCGGTTTAGCCTATCGCTCACAAGTCGATCTCGATTTTGATGGTGAATTTACCGATTACTCAGGACAAGTCCTTGGGGCTACCCGTCGAGGTGACACTATTGATGCTAACCTTTCTGCTCCTCTTCCTGCGACCGCAGAGTTTTCAGGCTTCCATCAACTCAATACTCAATTAGCGATCCACTACAGTATTTTCTGGACCCAATGGAGCAAGTTCACCGAGTTAAAAGCGACCAGCGAGCAATGTAATTTCGGAGGTCAGTTACCGGGCGTATGTTTGCTGAAAGAAGAAGAGTATGACGATGCATTCCGCTGGGCGATTGGTGGAACCTATAACCTCAACCCACAAGTCACGCTCCGTGCAGGTTTTGCTTACGATGAACAAGGCGGTAAACCGACACTCAGTATCCCAGATACCGATCGCTTCTGGTATTCAGCAGGTGCAAGTTACCAATACAGTGATCAATTAAGTTTTGATCTTGGTTTTAGCTATGTCTATGGCAAAAAAGGCACCTTTATAGAATCTGGTGACAGTTTCACTGCGACCAGTGATGCCTACATAGGCGCAGCACAGATGAACTACACCTTTTAGCCCCAAGACATAAACTGAATATTGAGAAATAAGGAATAATATGAACAAGCATATTTTATCCATCATCGTTGCTGCTAGCTTGGGACTAACAGGATGTGGTGGCGATAGTAAAACTACAGGCGCACCAACGATTGATCCAGATACCGCCAATAGCCTAAATGCTGCAACTACAGTCAATTTTGATATTGTTTCAAATCCAACGTCGCCAACTATTGTGATGCCCACTTATTTAGCAATGGATCAAGAGGATGGTACATTAAGCGTAGAAAGTAGTGCAGACGATCCTAATGATATTTCAAACCCTGTCGTTGCTATGGGTGCAACCGATGGTTGGAGTACTAGCCAGCCGATCCTTGTCAACTTTAAAGGCAATCCATTAAACCCTGATAGTGCAACAGGAAGTTTCTACTTAATTAAATCCGGCGATCCGACTGATTCTTTAGATACCACAGCACCTATAAAGCTGGTTGAAGGGCAAGATTACGTGGTACAAGCGGCTGGTGATACATTAACAGCGTTATTACTGAAACCCTTGGATCCTGCCAGTAATTATATGTTTGCAGTAACCAATGCACTAAAAGATGATCAAAACAATCCTGTCGGCACAAGTGGCTCTTACGCCACCTTAAAATCCACGGCAACGCCACCGTCAGATGCCCTATTACCAGCCCAAGCTATTACTCAAGCAACAGAAGCCGCTTTTGCACAAGTGGGCGTTGATAAAAACAGTATTATTTTCTCTTCATGGTTTACGACAGCTTCTGTCGGTGATGTGCTTTTTGCTGCCAAATCCACCACTGCATTAGCATTAGAGATAAATAGTAAGCCTTCCGATATTTGGAAAGGCACTGCAATCGATAGCAATATTGATACAGCGATTTTAGATGCCACTTTATTTAATCTTGAGCCACCAACCACTCCAAGTACTCCGACACTATTAGGTAAAGGGGAAATTTTCACAGGTACCATTCATCTGCCTTACTTCTTAAGCACCGAGCCTGACAAATTCTTAACTACACCTTGGCAAAGCGGCCTACCAAGTATTGCAAGAATTCAATACGTTTTAACCAATGGTACAGATGCTGAAAAACTTGCCGTTCAGACAAAAATTGCTGAGCTAAATATCGATCCAACCGACTTTGCCAATATCGCCACCGATCCTGCAGCACAACAGCGAGTATTAGCGGCACTACTCGGTTCTGAAATTATTTTGCCTGATGGTAAACAGTTAGATGAAGCAAGGCTGATCACCCGTTACAGCCCTGTGCCTAAACTGCGCTCGATTGCCTCAATGGAGTACACCTTAGTATTACCGTCAGATAGTACTAATTGTCCTTCAAACAGCGTTACCATTTACCAACATGGCGTAACAAGTAGTAAGGATACCCTGACAGCTACTGGGTTAGCTGACAGTATAATTGGTGATGACTGTCGTGCCATCTTTGCGATTAATCTACCATTACATGGTGATCGTGGTGTGGGCGGTGTTACGGCAGCAGATAATCCTTCAGTGTTCTTAAACCTAGCTGCATTAACCGTTGCCCGTGATAATTTACGCCAAAGCACCATTGACGTGATTAACCTAAAAGCGGCGATCACACGTCTATTTGTACAAATCGGTACGCTTGCACAAACAGCACCAGAGCAACTAGCAAGCTTAGGTGCTTTAGCAAGACTAGATCCAACCGCTGAGGTTAACTTCGCAGGTCACTCATTAGGTGCGATGACAGGTATTAATGTCGCTAGTGTCGCTAATCGTCCTACTGGTAATGCCACCGCCGATCAGCTATTTGCAGTTAACCAATTTGCATTTGCTAACCCTGGGGCTGAAATTCCTTATCTACTGCTGAACTCTGGGAGTTTTGGTAACCTGATCAAAGGCAGTATCTTAGCCAGTGCTAATGCTGACTTTAAAGCACAATGCGGTAACAACCCAATTGCCGATTGCTATCAAGGTTATGAAGCGACACTTATCAATGAAGGAAGTGAAAGCGCATTAGCAACACTCGGTAGTATCTATAACTCGTTTACCCAGTTTGCTTATGCCGCACAAACCGTACTTGATAGTGTTGATCCCATTAATCATTCGTTATTAGTACCAAGTACAGCATCGGTTTACTTAACCCAAGTAAAAAATGATGAAACCATTCCCAATAATACGCCACTTGGAGCAACGGTTGCTGGCACTGACATTCCAGTTCCATACTCACCATTTACGGGCACATTACCATTAATTAAAACGATGCAACTGGCACCAACAACGGCATCTATTAATGGCACATTAGTGAGAAATGCCGTGTTATTTAACGCTGGCAGTCATTCATCATTACTCGACCCAACAGCAAATGCGGCAGTCACCGGTGAAATGCAATCGCAAATGCACTCTTTCGTTAATGGCGATGGCAAAACATTAACCATCACAGATACAACAGTGTTAACTTCAGAGCCGTAAATTATAAATCACATCATAATCACCAAAGGCTAGCGGCTAGCGCTGTGCTAGCCTTTTTCATTACCAAATCATTCCCTCAATATCCTATTTTTACTGGTTTAAAATCATACAACCTCAATAAAATGTGGTTCAAAACACATTTTGTCCTCGACATGTGCAAAAAATTAAGCAAACTGGTAAAAACGGTGTTATTTCACCCTAATGATTCTGTGATTATTCACACACTTTGAAATACGTAAAATAATGTAGTTCACAATTTCCTAATTTATACGGACGGATCGAAGCTTTATGAACCCTGTAGTTATAGCGGTATGTATCATGCTGTTACTCGCCCTATTGCGAGTTAACGTTGTGGTCGCGCTAACCTTTAGTGCCATTGTTGGCGGCCTTATTGGTGGGATGTCTCTCACTGATGCGGTATCGGCCTTCGAAGGTGGTCTTGGTGGCGGTGCTACCACAGCACTTAGTTATGCCATGTTAGGTACGTTTGCAGTTGCAATCTCACGCTCTGGTATTACTGATGTCTTAGCACAAAAAGTGATTAAGAAAATCAGTGGTCATGATAATGCAGCCGCAGCGACTGGCGTCAAATACAGCGTTCTGATCATTTTACTTTTATTGGCAATCTCTTCTCAGAACGCCATCCCTGTTCATATTGCTTTTATCCCTATCGTTATTCCGCCACTACTTCATGTATTTGCGAAGCTAAAGTTAGACCGTCGTCTTATTGCTTGTGTACTGACATTTGGTCTAGTTACGCCATACATGGTACTGCCAATTGGCTTCGGTGGTATTTTCTTAAATAACATCCTACTGAAAAACCTACACGATAACGGCTTAGACGTATTAGCAAGCCAAGTGCCTGTTGCAATGATCCTACCGGCTTGTGGCATGGTGTTCGGTTTATTAGTATCGATCTTCATTAGCTACCGTAAACCACGTGAATATTCGGTGGAGAAAATCTTAGCGAGTGAGCCAGAGAAAAAAGAAATCGATATGCGCCATGTCTATGTCGCTATCGTGGCAATTTTTGCTGCGCTAGGTGCACAGCTTTACAGTGGCTCAATGATCATCGGTGGCTTAATGGGCTTTATGGTCTTTACTTTCACGGGTGTAATTAAATGGAAAGAAACCCATGATGTGTTCACGAAAGGTGTACATATGATGGCGATGATCGGATTTATTATGATTGCAGCAGCAGGTTTTGCTGCGGTAATGAAAGCAACCGGTGGCGTTGAAACACTGGTTAACTCACTAGAGGCAGCAATTGGTAATAACAAACCATTAGCGTCACTATTGATGCTAGTTGTTGGTCTGCTCGTTACTATGGGTATCGGTTCATCGTTCTCAACCATTCCGATCCTTGCCACGATTTACGTGCCACTTTGTCTGTCTTTTGGTTTCTCACCAATGGCAACCATTGCAATTGTTGGTACCGCAGCAGCATTAGGTGATGCTGGTTCACCAGCGTCAGATTCAACGTTAGGTCCAACATCAGGTTTGAATGCGGATGGTCAGCACGATCACATTTGGGATTCAGTTGTACCAACGTTCATTCACTACAACTTACCGTTAATTGGTTTTGGTTGGCTAGCATCTATGGTGCTGTAGGCCTTTTCTTAGATACAAAAAAACCGCCGAGTTTGGCGGTTTTTTTATTGCTTAAAAGTGAAAGACTTAAAAATCATATCACCTTAAACAAATGACGTTACAGAAGAATTACTCTGCTGAAGCTGCGTCGCGACGTGCTGCTGCTTCTTTAATTAGTGGCTGAAGCTCACCTTTTTGGAACATCTCAAGAATGATGTCACAACCACCGATCAGCTCACCTTCAATCCATAATTGTGGGAATGTTGGCCACTGTGCGTAAATTGGAAGTTCAGCACGGATATCAGGGTTTTGCAGAATATCAACGAAAGCAAACTTTTCGCCACAGCCCATTAGCGCTTGAGACGCTTGAGATGAGAAACCACAGCTTGGTAGCTTAGGTGAACCTTTCATGTAAAGTAGGATTGGGTTTTCAGCGATCTGCTGCTTGATCTTGTCGATAGTTTCCATAGCTTCCTCGTACAACTTTAATAGTAATAACCTAAACCCTACCATTCTACTTGGTTATCGTCACCAATAAAAATACTTTCCCGCTCCTAACCGACGGCTTTTAATTCAATCCTTAAGCAGAGCACTATTTAACCTTGCTAATTAAAAGGTTATTGACGTTCACCTGAACGAGGTATAGGGTATTTTTTTATAGCCAAGTCTTTTAATAAAGAAAAAACTTGCTAAAATAAAACGGTCAGATTCAAAAATAAATTAAGTAAGCCTCGATGCTTACTGGAAGCAATAATGTCGTGGCAAACGCCACCAAACCAATATGGAGAATTGAGCAATGGCATTTGAATTACCAGCTCTACCTTTCGCAATGAACGCTCTTGAGCCACACATTTCTCAAGAAACTCTTGAATACCACTACGGTAAGCACCACAACACTTACGTTGTTAAGCTTAACGGTCTTGTTGAAGGTACTGAGCTTGCTGAAAAGTCACTTGAAGAAATCGTAAAAACTTCAACTGGCGGCGTATTTAACAATGCAGCTCAAGTTTGGAACCACACTTTCTACTGGAACTGTCTAGCACCTAACGCTGGCGGTGAACCAACTGGCGAAGTAGCAGCAGCAATCGAAAAAGCATTCGGTTCTTTCGCTGAGTTCAAAGCTAAATTCACAGATTCAGCAATCAACAACTTCGGTTCTTCTTGGACTTGGTTAGTGAAGAACGCTGACGGCTCTCTAGCGATCGTTAACACTTCTAACGCTGGTTGCCCAATCACAGAAGAAGGCGTTACACCACTACTAACTGTTGACCTTTGGGAACACGCTTACTACATCGACTACCGCAACCTACGTCCAAGCTACATGGATGGTTTCTGGGCACTAGTTAACTGGGATTTCGTTGCTAAAAACCTAGCAGCTTAATAACCCATTAAAGCGTAAAGCCTAATAATAAACCGTGAATATATATGATATTCACGGTTTTTTTATATCTAGGCTCTTTGGGGAGAAGATAACAAAATAAGAAAAACAAACATAAACCTAACAATACCAATAGCAACCTAACCATTCACTGACATTATAGATCGACTTTTTCTATATCTTTCTCACACATCGACACCCTTATCCCTCCAATAAGAGTTAAACGACGTGCACTATAAAAAACTATCCCCACTTCTGTTTACCATCATGGCATTCACAGCAACAAGCTATGTTCAAGCCAGTGATGATGAACAACCTCAAGCTGTTCCTGTTACCGTTGAACCCATTTCCACTAAAGAGTTTGTAGCTACATTAAATGAAGTCGGAAAAATCAATGCGATTGATTTTGCAGAGCTCACATTTAGTACCCCTGGCAAACTGGTTTCGATTAATTTCAAAGATGGCGACGTGGTGAAAAAAGGCCAAACTATTGCCAAGCTCGACAGTAGCAAGGCAAAAGCCGATCTCGATAAAGCGGCAAGTTCGCTCACCACTGCAAGAAACAAAGTTAAACGAGTGATTGAGCTCAACAAAAAACAACCTGGCGCGTTATCAAAACAAGATTTTGAAGAACTGCAAGATGCCGCTACCCTTGCTGCGGCTGATTACCGCCAGCAACAAGCGATTTTAAAAGACTACATTATTACTGCTCCTTTCGATGGTGAACTCACGAATTTCACCAAGTCAAAAGGCAGCATGATTGATGCTATAACGCCATTGGTGAGCATTTATAACCTTGATCCGGTTGAAGTGTCATACACCATTAGTCAGAACGATCTCGGCAAAGCGGTAAAAGGCCAACCCATCACGGTAACGGTTGAAGCTTATAAAGATATGACCTTTAACGGTGTTGTTGATTACGTTGCACCGGCGGTGAACAAAAACACAGGGCGCGTAGCAATTCATGCGCGTATCGAAAACCCGAACCATATTTTAGCTCCGGGCATGTTTGCCCAAGTAAGCCAAATGGTAAACGGTCGCACTGAACATATTGTGGCACCTCAAAATGCCATTCTTGCCCACAATGAAGATCGTTATGTATGGGTCGTAGATAAAAACAACATTGCAACTAAACGCTATCTAACATTAGGCGACAACCTCAACAATGGTTATGTGATTGTTGAAAAAGGCTTAAAAGTGGATGATAAGGTTGTTGTTACTGGGCATCAAAAAATTGATGATGAAACACTGGTTAATATCATCAAAACCCAAACACCAACATCAGATGCGCCAGCACAAGCGCCAAAAAAGAAAACGACTGATCCTGCTACTGCGGGTAAAACAGAGAAAAAGACTGTAACGGAGCCAAATCATGAAGCTACCTGAAGTCTGTATTAAACATCCCGTTTTCGCTTCAGTGCTAAGTATCGCGATTATTCTTATTGGTCTATTTTCATTCCAAAAACTAGCGATTCAATATTTCCCTGAGCACAACACACCTAAAGCGACAGTCACAGCCAGTATTGATGGTGCCAGTGCTGACTTTATGTCACGCAACGTTGCTACGCATTTAATCAATGCAGCAACGGGATTAGAAAGCGTCGATATTATGACGACTGACTGTACTCAAGGTAGATGCACATTAAATGTAAAATTTGACGATGGTGTTTCCGATGTTGAATACGCGAATTTAATGAACAAACTACGTAGTAGTATTGAAGCTATTGCCGATTTTCCACCGAGTATGGTTGATAAACCTACCGTAACTGACGATTCAGCAGATAAAAGCTCAGCCAGTAACATCATCACCTTTGTTAATAAAGGAACGATGAGTTCGCAAGAAATGTATGACTATATTGGTCAACAAATCAAACCACAATTTCGACATATTTCTGGTGTCGGTGCCGTTTATGGCCCTTATGGTGGTGCAGCCAAAGCCGTACGTGTATGGCTAAACCCAAACCGCATGATGGCATTAAATGTTAAAGCAGCAGATGTAGTTACAACACTGAGCGCATACAGTTCATCATTTACTGTCGGTCAAATTGTCGGTGAAGCGCGTAACTTTCAAATTAACCCAGTAACCCAAGTCACGAGTGTCAAAGATATTCAGAATCTTGTGATCCGCGTGGATGATGGCAACATTATTCGCATCAAAGACATTGCTGATGTCAAAATGGGTGAAAACAGCCTAACGCCAAGCAAACTTAAAGTGAATGGTGAAACGGCTATGTCGCTCCAGGTGTTACCGCTAAAGAGTGAAAACCCTGTTGATGTGGCAGCACGAGTAAAAGCTGAAATCGAAAACATGCAGCAACATTTACCTGACGGTCTTGAAATGAAGATGGTATATAACCAAGCCGACTTTATTCAGGAATCCATTGATCAAGGCTTTCATACCCTGTTAGAGGCGGTGGTTTTAGTTTCCGTTATCGTCGTGCTTTTCCTTGGCTCACTGCGTATTGCATCGATCCCAATTATTACCATTCCAGTATGTATTATTGGTGTATTTGCAGTGATGTCATTTCTCGGTTTCAGCATTAACGTACTAACTATCTTAGCCATTATTCTAGCGATTGGTCTGGTGGTTGATGACGCCATTGTGGTGGTCGAAAACTGTTATCGCTATATTGAAGAAGGTGAAACCCCACTCAACGCAGCAATCAAAGGCAGTAACGAAATTATCTTCCCGGTAATAGCCATGACCATGACCCTTGCAGCGGTTTACTTGCCTATTGGCTTGATGTCAGGCATGACGGCTGATCTATTCCGCCAGTTTGCCTTTACCCTTGCAGCATCAGTGATTATCTCAGGTCTTGTGGCACTAACCCTCTCACCTATGATGAGTGCTTATTTAATTAAGCCAGTATCACAGCAGCCTAAATGGTTTGCAGCCATTGATAAACAACTACATAGGTTATCAGATAGCTACAGCAAACAACTCGCAAAATGGTTTGATCGTAAGGCACTGATGGGTGGCATGGCACTTACGTTAATCGCACTATCAGGAGTGGCGGTGTGGTCGATGCCACAAGTATTGTTACCAACCGAAGATACGGGTTTTATTGATGGCAGTGCTGAAGCACCAACAGGGGTAGGTCGTCGTTATCACATCAAACATAACTCTGAATTAAACAGTGTTATGGAAGATAATAAAGACATCGCAGCCAATTTATCCTACATCGAAGGAACACCATCAAACCATATTTTACTTGAACCTTGGGGTAAGCGTACTAAACCTGCTGATGATATAGTGGCAGAGCTTACCGATAAAGCAGCGAAAACGTTGCCTGCCTATAGCATGTCATTTAGTGTACGTTCGGCTGATGGTCTTAATGCTGCGACCAATTTGAAGCTACAACTAAAAACCGTTAATCGAGATAATACAAAGCTCAATGATACAGCGAACCGTGTCGTTAAAAAGCTAAGTGAATATGAAGGATTAACGCGTGTTAAAAGCTCGTTGCTGCGTGATCAACTACGCTATGACTTACGCATTGATCGCAATGCAATTATCTTATCAGGTGTAGCTTATACCGATGTAACCAATGCCTTATCTACTTTCCTTGGTTCATTGAAGGCGGCAAATTTACAGGCCGATGATGGTTATACCTACCCTATTCGCGTTCAAGTTAACCGCAAAGATCTCGGCAACTTCGATATTATCGATAAGCTTTATGTGGCGTCAGAATCAGGGCAAAACATTCCTTTGTCTGAATTCGTCTCGATTAAAGCGGTAACCTCCGAGTCTAACTTTAAGACTTATATGGGGCAAAACAGTGCTGAAATTACTGCCACTTTAATGCCGGGCTATACCGCTGGTGATATACGCAATTATGTTGATGAAAACATACCAGAACTGCTTGGTGACTCACAAAGCTATGCCTATGACGGTGTCGTGAAAGAGTTAATGGACTCACAAGATGGTACCCAAACACTGTTTTTGATGGCGCTTATTTTCATCTATTTGATCTTAGCCGCACAGTTTGAGAGCTTTGTTGATCCATTAATCATTTTGCTTACCGTTCCCCTATGTATTGTAGGCGCAGTACTGACCCTGTGGGTCTTTGGGCAAAGCCTCAATATTTACTCACAAATAGGACTGTTGACCTTAGTCGGGTTAGTTACTAAACACGGGATTTTACTGGTTGAATTTGCCAACGAGCAACGTAAGCACGGCAAAACAGCCATTGAAGCGGCGATTCACAGTGCTCGTTCCCGTTTACGCCCAATTTTAATGACATCACTGACCATGATTTTAGGTGCTTTACCGTTAGCATTTGCATCAGGTCCGGGCTCATTAGGTCGTATAAATATTGGCTTAGTCTTAGTCGGAGGGTTAACCGCGGGGACATTCTTTTCACTATTTCTAGTGCCAGTTGCTTATGTCGGGATGAGTAAGTTAAGAGAAAAAGATGCGCTAAAAACCTTATTAAGTGGTCGTGGTTTCCGCCAGCGAAATCAACACTAAATAAGATTTACACAAACAAAAACGCCTACATCACTGTAGGCGTTTTTTATTATCTTGTAATTGTGATTACGCTTTCTCAGAAAGAATAATACGTAGAGTACGACGAAGTGGCTCTGCAGCACCCCATAGCAACTGATCACCCACAGTAAAGGCATTAAGGAAATCATCACCCATAGCCAGTTTACGTAGACGACCAACAGGTACTGATAACGTGCCTGTTACTTTTGCAGGGCTTAGCTCTTGTACTGTTACATCACGATCATTCGGGATCACTTTCACCCAATCATTGTGTGATGCGATAATTTCTTCAATTTCGTCTAGTGGTACATTCTTCTTCAGCTTTAACGTTAATGCTTGGCTGTGACAGCGCATTGCACCAATACGTACACATGTACCATCAATAGGAATTGGTGAGTCTTCTAAACCAAGGATCTTGTTCGTTTCAACTGACGCTTTCCACTCTTCTTTGCTTTGGCCATTTTCGCGCTTCACATCAATCCAAGGGATCAATGAACCCGCTAACGGCGCACCAAATTCTTGAGCCGGGAAATCACTAGAGCGCAGTGTATCTGCAACCTTACGGTCAATATCTAAAATAGAGGTCGCTGGGTTTGCCAGCTCGCTGCTCACTGTGTCATTAATCACGCCCATTTGGCTGATCAATTCACGCATGTTTTTCGCACCCGCACCAGAGGCTGCTTGATACGTTTGCGATGTCATCCACTCAACAAGCCCTGCTTTATATAGGCCACCAACAGCCATAAGCATTAAGCTTACAGTACAGTTACCGCCTACGTAGGTATTTGTACCCTTGTGGATACCTTGCTGGATTTGATCGAAGTTAACTGGATCCAGTGTGATGATTGAATCAGGCTTCATACGCAGTGTAGACGCTGCATCAATCCAGTAACCTTTCCAACCGGCTTGGCGCAATGCCGGATAAACTTTTTCAGTGTAACCACCACCTTGACAGGTAATGATTGCATCAAGCTGTTTTAAACTCTCTAAATCGAAAGCATCTTGCAGCATTCCTGCATCTTTACCAAAATTTGGCGCTGGAATGCCTACTTGAGAAGTTGAATAGAAGACAGGATCAATCAGCTTAAAATCACCTTCTTCAATCATACGTTGCATCAGTACAGAGCCGACCATGCCACGCCAACCAACTAAACCTACTTTCATCATTTCTACGACACTCCCTGTTGTAATTTAATTCTTGTTCCATCTATAGAGATTTAACACCCTAAAAACAAGCATAATTTTCACATTCATTTAAAAATACT
>NZ_SSMG01000239.1 GCF_009873615.1 Photobacterium lucens | reverse complement strand
CTGATAACGTTTTGAATAATTCTTCGGTTTGATTGGTTGCTTTTAGGATAAAAAACAACCAGTGCAGTCATCCTTATGACCAAATGAAGAACGTCATGGATGTAATAATCAAATGTATTGGAGTAATGCATGTATAAGAATAAAATCACTCAAGCACTCATGATGAGTCTGGGTTTTGCTGTTGCCGCCACTTCTTTTTCCTCTTTTGCGGCGCAGGTTCCTGCAGATACAAAACTGGCTGATAAACAAGAGTTAGTGCGCGGTAATGGTACTGAGCCTGAATCTCTTGATCCGCAAAAAGTCTCTGGTGTTCCAGAATCAAACGTTATTCGTGATTTGCTTGAAGGGTTAGTGAACCAAGATAGTAAAGGTAACCTAGTACCGGGTGCAGCGAAGTCTTGGGAAACCGAAGATTATAAAACATGGACCTTCCATATTCGTGATGATGCGAAATGGTCAAATGGCGATCCTGTTATAGCAGAAGATTTTGTTTACACTTGGCGTCGTCTTGCCGATCCAAAAACAGCATCTCCTTATGCGTCATACATTCAAATGACCACAATGGCGAATGCAGAAGATATTATCGCAGGTAAAAAAGCACCTGAAACATTGGGTGTTGAAGCGGTAGATAGCAAGACACTAAAAGTGACGCTAGATAAACCTGTTTCTTACTTTGCTTCAATGCTAGTACATACTTCAATGAAGCCAGTTAATCAGAAAGTGGTTGAGAAGTTTGGTGATGACTGGACGAAAGTGGGCAACTACGTTTCTAACGGTGCTTTCAAATTAGATACTTGGGTTGTGAACGAGCGTATTGTTCTTGTTCGTAATGAAAACTACTGGGATAACAAAAATACTGTTATTAACCAAGTTACTTTCCTACCAATTGAAAACCAAGTAGCAGCAATGAACCGCTTCTTGGCGGGTGAGCTTGATATGACGTATGAAATGCCAAATGAGCACTTCAAACGTCTACAAAAAGAATACCCACAAGATGTAAAAGTGACCCCTTACCTATGTTCGTATTACTACGAATTCAATATGACACGTAAGCCGTTTGATGATGCGAACGTGCGTAAAGCGTTGTCATACGCTATTGATCGTGAGGTATTGGCGAAATTCATTGTTGGTAAAGGTGAGACACCAGCTTACAACTTCACACCGCTTGCAACGAACGGTCTGGATGTTGAAATGCCTGAGTACTCGACGCTTGATCAGAAGCAACGTCTAGCGAAAGCGAAAGAGTTGTTGAAAGCGGCGGGTTACGATCAAAACAACCCACTTAAATTTAACCTGCTTTACAACACATCTGAAAACCACAAGAAAATTGCTGTGGCGATCTCTTCAATGTGGAAAAAAGGCTTGGGTGTAACAGCAGTACTTGAAAACCAAGAGTGGAAGAGCTACCTAGATGCAAAACGTCAGGGTAACTTTGATGTTTCTCGTGCGGGCTGGTGTGGTGACTACAATGAAGCCTCAACATTCCTAGCGATCATGCGCAGTGATCACTCACAAAACTACCCTAAATACTCAAGCGCAGCATACGACAAAGCGATTGATGATGCGGTACTAGCTAAAACTGATGCCGATCGTGCAGCAGATTATAAAGAAGCAGAAGCGAAACTGGCAGAAGACATGCCTATCATGCCTATCTACCACTACGTGAACGCACGTTTAGTGAACCCGCAATTGGGTGGTTACCCAATGGAAAACCCAGAAGATAATATCTACTCGAAAGATATGTACTTCATCGCGAAGTAATTCGCATTAAATAAAAATAATAATACGCAGCCTTCGGGATAGAAGGCTGCCTTTTGCACTCACAGCAATTACGGTAGAGTTTATGTTTAAATTCATTGCTAAACGGATTTTAGAAGCCATACCGACGTTATTGGTATTGATCACGATTTCTTTCTTCTTAATGCGCTTTGCTCCTGGCAACCCATTCTCAAGTGATCGTCCTCTTCCTCCAGAAGTTATGGCTAACATCGAAGCGAAATACGGGTTAGATAAACCTGTGTTTGAGCAGTACACCACTTACCTTGGCAATATTGTACAAGGTGATTTTGGCCCATCCTTTAAATACAAAGATTTCACCGTTAATGAATTGGTAGCAAAAGCACTGCCGGTATCAGCAAAAATTGGTTTCTTTGCCTTTATTTTCGCCCTTGTGATGGGGGTAACGGTTGGTACTATTGCGGCACTTAAACAGAATACTTGGCTCGATTATACCATTATGTCCACCGCCATGGCGGGGGTGGTGATGCCATCCTTTATTCTTGCGCCTGTATTGATTTATATCTTCTCAATTAAACTTCAGTGGTTACCTGCTGGTGGCTGGCAAGACGGTTCTACTCAATTCATCTTATTGCCAATGTTTGGTATGGCGTTGTTATATGTGGCGACGTTCGCCCGTATTACTCGTGGTAGCATGATTGAAACGCTAAATAGTAACTTCATTCGTACCGCTCGTGCGAAAGGCTTAAGTTACCCTTACATTGTGATCAAACATGCCTTAAAACCTGCATTATTACCGGTCGTGTCATACATGGGACCTGCGTTTGTCGGCATTATTACGGGCTCAGTGGTTATCGAAACTATTTTCGGTCTGCCGGGAATTGGTAAGTTATTCGTGAATGCTGCTTTTAACCGTGATTACTCATTGGTACTTGGTATCACGATTCTGATTGGTTCATTAACCATCATCTTTAACGCCATTGTGGATATTGTTCTTGCGACAATTGATCCGAAGATCCGTTACTAAGAGGCTGAAAGTTATGATGTTAATGAAAAAAGATAATGTAGAAGCCTTAGAGAAATTTTCAGATAACTTGGAAATTGAAGGCCGTAGTTTATGGCAAGATGCTCGCTCGCGTTTTATGCGAAATAAAGCGGCAATGATCTCGCTTGCCATTTTGTTGATGATCACTTTAGCCGTGATTTTTGGCCCAATGTTCAGCCAATATGCTTTTGATGATACCGACTGGTATGCCTTGCACGCAGCACCTTCCTTTGGTGCTGACGGTCACTTCTTTGGTACTGATAGTTTAGGACGCGATCTTTATACCCGTACCTTAATTGGTGGTCGAATCTCGCTGATGGTGGGTATCTTAGGCGCATTAGTTGCAGTAGTGATTGGTACGCTATATGGCGCAGCATCAGGCTTTATTGGTGGTCGAACTGACCGTGTGATGATGCGTATTTTAGAGATTTTATACTCTATCCCATTCATGTTCTTCGTGATCGTGCTAGTGACCTTCTTCGGTCGTAATATCATGCTAATCTTCATTGCGATTGGTGCGATTTCATGGCTCGATATGGCACGTATTGTTCGTGGTCAAACCTTGTCACTGCGCAGTAAAGAGTTCATTGAAGCGGCACATGTGTGTGGTGTTAGTCGCTGGCGTATTATCACTCGCCATATCGTACCTAACGTATTGGGTATTGTGGCGGTTTACTCAACCTTACTGGTGCCATCGATGATCCTGACCGAGTCTTTCTTAAGCTTCCTAGGCTTAGGGGTACAGGAGCCAATGACAAGTTGGGGCGCATTATTACAAGAAGGTTCACAAACAATGGAAGTCGCCATATGGCAGCTATTATTCCCAGCTGCTTTCATGGTCGTGACCTTGTTCTGTTTTAACTACGTAGGTGATGGTCTACGTGACGCATTGGATCCAAAAGATAGATAACAGGATGAAGCAGGTTGGCAACACATGCTGATAGAACAATAAAGTTGATCAGCTTGCTTCATTATAAGGACGTAATATGAGCTTATTAGATGTAAAAGATCTGCGTGTCGAATTCACCACGCCTGACGGTATTGTTACTGCGGTTAACGATCTTAATTTCTCGCTTAATCAAGGTGAAACCTTGGGTATTGTGGGCGAATCAGGTTCAGGTAAAAGCCAAACTGTGTTTGCCATTATGGGCTTACTGGCGAAGAACGGTAAGATCAGTGGTAGTGCTAAGTTTGAAGGTAAAGAGATCTTAAATTTGCCAGAAAAAGCACTTAATCACATTCGAGCTGAACAAATTGCGATGATTTTCCAAGATCCGATGACATCGCTAAACCCTTACATGAAAGTTAGCGATCAGCTGATGGAAGTGTTAATGCTGCATAAAAACATGAGTAAATCCGAAGCGTTTGAAGAATCGGTTCGTATGCTTGATGCAGTAAAAATTCCTGAAGCTCGCAAGCGTATTACCATGTATCCCCATGAGTTTTCTGGTGGTATGCGTCAACGTGTGATGATCGCAATGGCATTGTTATGTCGCCCTAAATTGTTGATTGCTGATGAGCCGACAACAGCGCTAGATGTGACAGTGCAAGCCCAGATCATGGAATTATTAAACGATCTGAAAAAAGACTTTAATACCTCGATTATCATGATCACTCATGACTTAGGTGTTGTAGCGGGTAGCTGTGACAAAGTCTTGGTGATGTATGCGGGGCGTACCATGGAGTACGGTAAGATCAATGAGATCTTCTACCAACCAAGTCACCCATACACGGAAGGTCTACTGCGTGCAATTCCACGTTTAGATACCACGGGTGAAGATCTGCCAACCATTCCGGGTAATCCACCTAACTTATTGCGCTTACCAACAGGCTGTCCTTATCAAGATCGCTGCCATCGTGTGATTGATCGTTGTAAGCAAGAATCACCAATTTTAACGCCATTTGCCGACGGTCGTTTACGTGCATGTTTTTCTGAAATGGGGGCGTTGTCATGAGTGCAGAAAAGAAATTATTGTTAGATGTAAATGACTTAAAAGTGCATTTCAACATTGCAGCAAAATCTGCTTGGCCTTGGACGCCACCTATCAAATTAAAAGCAGTTGATGGGGTTAACATCCGTATCTACGAAGGCGAAACCTTAGGCGTAGTGGGTGAGTCTGGTTGTGGTAAATCTACCTTTGCCCGTGCCATTATCGGTTTAGTTGAAGCCACTGACGGACAAGTGGTATGGCTAGGACAAGATCTAACTAAGCTCAAACATGAAGCGTTACGTGAAAAACGTAAAGAAATTCAGATGATTTTCCAAGATCCATTGGCATCGTTGAACCCTCGTATGACGGTCGGTGAAATCATTGCAGAGCCATTAAAAGCGTTTTACCCGAATTTGCCAGCAGATGAAGTGAAACAGCAAGTACAAGCCATGATGGCAAAAGTAGGTTTATTACCGAATGTGATCAACCGTTATCCTCATGAGTTTTCTGGTGGTCAGTGTCAGCGTATTGGTATTGCCCGTGCGCTGATCTTAAAACCTAAAATGATCATCTGTGATGAGCCAGTATCTGCATTGGATGTATCGATTCAGGCTCAGGTAGTCAACCTACTGAAATCACTTCAAAAAGAGATGGGCTTAAGCCTGATCTTCATTGCTCATGATTTGTCTGTGGTTAAGCATATTTCAGATCGCGTCTTGGTGATGTACCTAGGTAACGCAGTAGAAATGGGTGAAAGTGACGTATTGTTTGCTGAGCCTCAGCACCCTTATACCAAAGCATTGATGTCAGCTGTGCCGATCCCAGATCCCGAATTGGAACGTAACAAGCATATCGAATTGCTTGAAGGTGATTTGCCGTCACCAATGAATCCACCATCAGGCTGTGTATTTAGAACCCGCTGTCCGAATGCTACATCATTGTGTGCAGAGCAAAAGCCACAGTTGAAAGGTAATGATGTTCATGCGGTGTCATGCTTGCATGTAGCGTAAGTTGAGGTAAGTTGTAAAAACGGCTTCTAGGGATCCTAGAAGCCGTTTTTTTATTGATATTTTTTAAACTGCTCAGTGATTTTTTTGTTTTTCTTATTTTGATATAGAATATTATCAGCGCGCTTTAAAGCTTCCTTCAAGCTTTCATTTTTAGTGATTTCAATACAACCTGTAGTGATACCAGTGTGTACATTATGCTCGCAAAAACGGCTTTGATTGATAGCAATGGATAACCGATGGGCCATTTTAGTCGCTTTATCTAATGGACAATCGGGCAGTACAATACAGAATTCATCACCACCTAATCGTAAACCAATGTCAGACTTACGGCTTAAATGTGAGATGTTATTGGCTATATGCATCAGTGCTTTATCACCAGTTTCATGGCCATAAGTATCATTAATGATTTTAAAGTCATTAGCATCAATAGCAATAATTGAGATTGGCGTGGTTTTATCTTGATATTCCCTAATTAATTTAGGCAGGATCTTCTCCATAATACGACGATTAAATAACCCGGTTAACGAATCTGTAAAAGCTTCAAGCTGAAAGTGATTCTTTTGGAATTTGTATTTTTTCAACTGTGAATACATGTAATTGAGTAAAAATAAGAACAGTACTCCAATAACAATATTTTGCAGTACCGCGCTTAAGAAAAACAAAATCGATAAATTTGCATAAATTGCATTGTTATCATCAATGTTTA
>NZ_SSMG01000238.1 GCF_009873615.1 Photobacterium lucens | reverse complement strand
AGCTATATACGAACCTTTGTTTGAGGATTACTATGTAATCAAAGCCGACATATCTTCATTTTATGAATCTATTTCTCATGATAGGCTTCAGAGAATAGTATTAGGTGACGGAAATGAAGAAATTAATAATAAGCTAAAATCATTAGATATAGACAACTTGAATTGCTATAAATCTTTAATAAATTGCTTATTAACAGTTTCTAAAAGTATACAAGATAGGAATTCCGGCCTTCCTCAAGGACCAGCATATGCTAGATACCTAGCAGAGCTATATTTAATTGAATTAGATTCAATACTCAAAAATTTATATCTATCAGGTGAAATATATCTATATCAACGTTATGTAGATGATATGTTTTTGGTTTGTAAGTCTAAGGC
>NZ_SSMG01000237.1 GCF_009873615.1 Photobacterium lucens | reverse complement strand
CATTTACATTATCAGCACTTCGTTTAAATGGACTTATATTTAGCTATGTATCACATCACTTCATTCAGACATATTAATACAGTATGAATTTTTAAGATGTGTAAAATGAAATAATATACGTTAGTAATTATTTATAAGACATTAAATATCAATTTATGTAATTTTCTCTTATCTATTAGAATAATGGTCACATTCTCAACATCACTATTTATTATTATTTTACAGTAACTCGGTATATCACATATCCTCGTTCAGCAGGTGCTAAGATACCGCCAAGTTGCCATTCAATGCCGCCTTCGTAACCTGCATCATTCGTTCCATCAGCAGTAAGCACATTACATGACACGATACTCGCTGGTAGTGATGTTGCAGGAGCAGTACAACTCACCATTTCCGTTAACTCGGTAAATTCAGGCACACTATCAAATAATTTAATAGTATCAATATCACCACCACCGTTATTAGTGAAGTAAATGGTGTACTCCAGTACATCTCCGGGTCTGGCTTGATTAATACGGCTTTCTACATCATTTTGGGTGATATTTTTCACTGTCTTCTCTATTTCCAATTCACCCGCACCACTGAAACTGACCCTAACGGTGTCAACATCACTAACTTGGTTCGTTTCTGTGGTATTAGCAAAATCAATATCCGCAATGAGTTGATAGTTATATACGCCATGCAGTGGCACATTGGCTGGCACATTGACTTTCACAATGAGGCACACTTGTGAAGTGGTATCGGCATTGACTGCCGTAGGGTTGGTAACCACACCATCCACACCGGCATCCAATTCACCGTTACAGTTAGCATCAAAGTACAATACTTCACCCCAGCTATAACCACTTGGTGCGGCTTGTTGATTAGCAATAGTAAAACTCACATCACCTGCAGTATTCACATTGTATTTATGACTAAAGAATACAGGAACGCCCGGCTCAGTTTCGGTGTAGTTATCAGGCTCTAGCGTTGGCATCGTCACTTTACCAAAATCGATATTGGCTAAATAATCACCCGCACTGGCATTGACAATCATTAGGCTATCAGTCAAGGAGCTATTCGTCACCTTACCCACTAAACCTAAGGCTGGATCTGTCACATCCGCTTCTGAAATGTCTATCCACGCTGCTTGTGACACCACTTCAACAATAATATCTTTATCTGCAAACTCAACTGGGATCACCAGAGTATAGCTACCATCGGCTGCCGTGATTGTGCGAACTATTTCTTGTCCTGCTACATAACCAGGAATAGCCACATCGTTATAAATCGCTATTACTTCAAAGTTAGCAATGCCACGCTCAGTACCTTCTTGAATACCATTATGTGCAGTCACGCCACCGACACCGTTATCTTCAAATACAGTACCTTCTAGTACAATTTGGTTGATCAAGTTGAACATGTAATCTTCAACTTCACCGTTATCAACCGTACCTAGCGGTGAATCACACAGCGATGGCGCATCACACACACGGAATCGGATGAAAGTGTCACCGTTATACCCTGATGTGTAAGCTGCATCTAATGTGACTGGAACATTATTAAGTCCACTACTCACGGTGTAATCGGACAGTACAGCTTCACCGGTATCGGTAAAGTCACCATCACCATTTAAGTCAACGAAGATATTGAGATATGAACTGTTACCGTCTTTCTCAAACACGGTGATAGGTAAAGTGGTTAAGGTTGAAACAATGATATCGGCTGGCATGACAACCCCCTCTTCATCATCTTCACCTGTTGTATTATCACCCGTGGCATCTGCACTGTAGAAGTCATATAAGTCAGGATCCCACACACTACCTAAGATCAGATCTGGTGTACCTGAAATATCAACATCGACATTGCGGTGACCCGCTTCACCATAGCTTTGCGGCGCATCACCCTTATCAATACTGGCTATACAACCTGCCATGTCATGGAAACCAACACCTGAATAGCTACTTGGGATAATGTAAGAAGCATCACCATTAATGGTGTTAATACGGTACATTGCAACACGATCATTTAAGTCGTAGCTACCATCGCCATCAGTATCATGATCCCCTGTTAGCGTGATGGCATACAAATGATTCAAATCATCCGTCGCTACCGCACCAGTCCAATAATTTGGAGCCTTCGCACCATTAAAGTTAAGCGGCTGACTTGTTACGGTATTTGCGACCGGATCATAAGCATATAAGGTTGGTGTCGTTGGCTCCGTTTCCGTACCACTGGCTTGGAATCCATTGCCTGTTAAATCAACACCATAGATTAAACCATCCACTTCTGATACCGCCCAATCAGAGCCAATCCGGAGTGCATTGTTATTGATTAATGCGGCTGGAATAGGTTTCGCACTGTATGTCATTTCGAACAGATTAATCGTGATCAAACTATCCCAACGATTATTAGTGATGTAATAGAATTGATTATCTCGTGAAATGGTCCCCATATTGGCAGGATATTTACCACCAATATTGGACGGCAGTGGATCCCCAGCATTTACCGTTACACCACCACCAGCAAGATCATTGATAGTATAAGTACCATCAGAGATGATTTCACCAAGCGATATAAAGCTAGTACCCGAAGTATCTGTCACCACTAACTCAATATTACCCGATGTATTACCCGCTTGGTTATTAAAGGTGGAGTACATTAATCCGCTATCACGGTCAAAAGCTAATGAGTTCAATAAGTTGTAGTTAACACCCGTCACAATGTTATTAAACTCAAAGGTGAGTGGTTGCACTGGCGTTACAGCAGAATAGCTGTAGTTCCCGCCTTCCGTCGTCGACTCTGTCACATAGAGCTGATCACAAGTATTCACTAGATTAAGGTTGGAAATGAAGATCCGATAATCTTCCACCTCACCATCACTGGCGGCACCTACTGGGCTATTACAGCCAGAGTCCGAACATATACGTACTCGCATATAGGTATAACCGAGGCTAGCATTCGCAGGTACTGTGATATTGTACGGTGTTTGTGCATTCGCAATAGCAGCGTTATCGGCTACTACTTGCTCTCCAGCATCTGACCAATCACCATTACGGTTCCAGTCAATCCATGCATACACTTCCAGCCCCGTTAAATCGGTGTCCGGATCGACTAAGGTCGTGATTTGAAGTGTTTCAGGAGCACCCGGTCTCATGGTTGTGCTATATACCACACCATCTTCATCATCAGGCGTATTAGTCACATCATCAGCGGTTGCAGACAAGTTTTGTAATGCGCCATCATCAGCATCGATTTCACTACCGAGAACAATATCGTTCTGATCATCTGCATCAAAATCGTAGAGCACATGCATCGCACCATTATTCGGTTTAGTGGTGGTGTAATCAACATTCGCAGTGCCTGCAGAGGTATCAGGAGCATCACCAAAATCATACTCAGTAAAGCTAATCGTTTGTTCTATGATACAGACCTTCTGTAAGTTCATAGCCCCACCTGTTGCCCCTGTAAAACCGTAATGCAGGTTGTTATTACCATTGAAATCATCGGCAATAAAGTCACGGACTAATGACTCTTTCAGTAAACCATCAAAGTAGTAATCAAAGGTTGTAGTCGTTGGATCCCAATCAAACACGACTTCATGGTATTGATTATCTTCAATGTTTCCTAGGTCATGGATCTCAGCACCAATTAGCGTAAATGGCACAGATGCAGGATCATAAATAGCAGTGTGATCATTAGCTATATCAAGAAAACTAGCTCCATTTGCGTAGGTATCAAAATCAATTGTAATCGCAGGATCTAGCCCCTGAGAACCTAAGCCACCACCAGATAAACCAATCGCTTGGTTACCAGCGGCGGTATTTTGTAAGGTGAAAGTCACACCATCCGCACCCGCATCGTTATTACCAAGATAAATACCAAAGCGTAATCTAAATGGTTCTTCTAAATTAAACTTATCTGTGGTCCAGAATGCTCCACGTTGATTACCTGCATTAGGTGTAATAATGATTTCATTCGTGCTGTTATCAACAAATGAATTTGCACCTGAAACCATGGTAAATTGTGAGCCTAAAGACAGACAGCTCACGTCAGTTAAGGTCACAAAGTGATCTTCTACTTCACCATCATTTGAAATGCCCGTTATGGTGTTACAGTTACCCGCCGTTGAACAGTAACGCACGCGAGTCCAGAATTGTGTTCCGGTAAATGATGCCGCTGTTGGTATAGGCAGAATATTATTACCCGCAGTGACAGCCATATCATTGATCGATTGCTCGCCAGCTTGTCCCCAGTCACCACTGTTATCCCAATCTACCCATACTGAAATAAAGCCATCATTAGTTGCATCTACTTCAATATAGGAGCCCGCCATCTTGACGCCAGTATTAGCAATGGTGTTATAAAGCACAATAGTGGTGCCCGTTTCGTCATCACCATTACCTGTAGCCCCTGCAGGAAGGTTATCCCCATCAGCAACGGCATAATGTCCAGTATCGACATCCACACCGGTACCAATATAATTGCTACCAACATGGTGACTTGCTACACCACCAGTAATATATGAAGCAGGGGAATCACCATAATCACGGGTTGATAATTCATAATCTTCCACTTCACCATCACCAGCAGACAAATCAATATCAGCTTGGGTTAAGATATCGGCTGTTGTTCGTAAGCGGAGATAAATAATGTCGAGCCCACTATCATCTGCAACCGTGAAGTTTAATGTCGCAGAGCCATCAGATATCGCATCAGCATCATTACATGGCGCTTGAGCAAATTCTCCTGTGTCTGACAAATTGCCATTCACATTAAAGTCAATCCAACCATAAACCATGGCACCTAAGTCACTAGTACCATCATGATCATTACAAACAACCGTCAGCGCTAACGAACCCGAACCGCGTAAGTAAGTTGGCAACACAGCAAATGCATCTTCATCATCAGGTACACCATCCAGATCATCATCAGTGGCATTACCATTATCATCGATACCATCACCAAAGCCATCGGTATCAGCATCACCAGGGACAGTACCTAAGTAGATATATGGACTACCTGTAGCATGACGTGTACCCATACTCGATTCTAACGTATTGAAGCCCGCACTTTCTGGCGCATCACCGTAATCATATTCAACATCCAGTGTGATTTGATAATCTTCCACTTCACCATCATCAGCTAGGCCATGTGGTGTTGAACAGTCGGTGGTATCACGACAGATACGAACACGTAAGTAACTAATACCTGTTAACACATCGCTCGGTACATTAAAGCTCAGCGTTTGATCTGTATCTTCATCTGCTGCGGTTAATGTTATTGGCGTTGCTGCTTCTGTTGCTACATCAAATACACCATCTCGGTCAAAATCCAGCCAACCGTATAACGTTGCATTTGCATCGGTATGTACACGTGTCGTAAATTGTACTGGCACTATCGGTTGCGCATTAACTATTACAGGAATTGTAATGCCATCTTCATCAGCCCCAATAACATCATCGTCGGTCGCATTACCGGTATTATCAATACCATCAACAAAACCATCCGCTTCTTTATCTGGCGCAATTGCACCGAGATACACTAATGGCGTGTCTTCAACGATGTGCATCGCCCCTGAACCTTCACCACTCACATCCACTCTGTCGGTGCCATAAGTATCTGGCGCATCGCCTAAATCCCCTAAGCCAATCGCCAATAAATAATCTTCGACTTCACCATCACTGGCGCTACCGCCCCAGTCATTAGCTGTCAACGTATCTGTGGTGAGACGGGTTCGCAAATAGCTCATTCCAAAGGTTAAGCCAATGCTATCTAATCCTGTCCACGTTAAGGTAAATTGTCCCTGATTGGTGCCATCTGGTACCGCAATCGATTGAGCTTCTGAAGCGTCAAACTCACCGTCTTGATTAAAGTCGATCCACGCCCACAACGTAGCAGGCGAGCCAGTAGTATTCGTCGCTTCAACGATAGTGCTGTATTCTGTGGCATCAAGCGGGATAGGAAGAAGAATATTGATGCCATCTTCATCATCAGGGGAAGTGTTGGTATCGTCACTAAGTGCTAATAAGTCCGGCACTGCATCAGCTTCACTGTCAGCCACTTGATCCCCTAAATAGAGCGTGGCACTGAGTTCATGGTAAGGACCACCAGAAAGATAAGTAGTTAAGTATGTATCAGGCGCATCCCCTCCATCAAAAATACCGCTTTGTGCCCCAACGATTTTGTAATCTTCTACTTCACCATCACTTGCAACACCCAATTCATCATTCGTATTAATGAAATCTGTTGTGATCCTGACACGAGCATAATAAGTCGTACCATTGGCTATTGCCCCTGCTAGGTTAAAACTCAATGTATAATTCTGATCTGTGGTATTGGCAGGCACTACTTGCGTTACGCCTTCAGATGCCTCGAACTGACCATTGCGGTTAAAGTCAAACCACGCCACTAAATAAGCATCTGTTATTTTGTTATTGGTGGCATTTACGGTAATGGTATAACTTGTCTCACCATCGTATGCCGGTGGCAATGCAACCCCATCATCGAGATCGCCATCAGCATCAACGGTTTGTAGAGCGTCAGCTTCAAAAGTCGGTGCGGTACCGAGATATACATCGCCAGTATTAAAATGACGAGGACCATTATTTGCATCAACCGTCATGTAATTTCCAGCCGCTGTACTACCGTCAATATCAGGTGCATCACCATAATCAAGTGCGCTGGCATAACACGTGGTTTGATCTAAGGCATATGCCATCACGTTATGCATAAAACGTTCTTGATTAGTATCGATAGCACCTGTGTATTCCCAGATCTGTCCAGGGCCTTCAATAAACATTTCATCAAACATCATAATGGCGCGATTACCCGCCCCAACAGTAAATAAAGCAGGACGTTCAATAGCATCACCATCAATAAAGGTTGCAAAAAGTGTACTACCTGCAGGGAGTGTCCCTTTAAGAACAGCATTCGGCCGTGTATTAAGAATATTGGGTTGACCAATCATGTTGCCAAACACCCCATTATTAATAGGGAAGTTTTGTACATCGATGGTTCTTTGTGTGTTATCGCTTAGCATTGGAATTTCATTAACAGTAACACCAAAAGCTTGTAGCGTTGCCCAGCCGTTTTGATGATAGTCGTACATGATGACGCCACCTAAATCGACATACTCTTTGAGCAGATCAGCATTCGCTCCACCATCATCGGCGACTGTCACAATTTGATATTGAGCAATCAGCTCTGCGGCGCTTTGACTGATCAAAGTCGTGTTGGTGTGGGTTATGTTTATGGTATCAACACTATTATAAGTACCAGCTGTACCATAATTAGTAGGATCAAGGACTTGCGTCCCCATAAAGTCAGTACGTAAAGCATAAACGCCGAAACTACCGATGTTGACGGTGCTGCAAGTTGTTGTCGCCGCTGGATTAAAATAAATCACTTCCATCGAATAATCTTCAACTTCACCATTACTGGCTAACCCATTGGCACGAGTATCAGGATTACTTCCAGTCGCTGTCGTAAATAGTGTGTCTGTCGTTACACGAACTCGAATAAGGCGCGACCCTAAAGCCAGTCCAGACAATCCACTCCAATTAATATTTGCGGTCGTACTACTACTCCCTGCCGCTATTGTCGTGGTTTGATATTCATCAACATCAAATGTGCCGTTATTATCACTATCTAACCAAGCGTGAAGCGTCGCATCTTTGGTAGGATGCGAATTATTAACATCAACGGTGATGCCATACGATGTAGTGATGGCAATATTAAGATCAGGCAAAAATGCAACCCCATCTTCATCATCTACACCACCAGCAGGATCATTTGGCGTATCGTCATCGGTTGCATCACCATTTGCATCAACACCATCCCCCCAATCGCCAGTGTCATAATCAATGTTTGTACCTAAACGGACAATCTCACTTCCTTGACCGTGTGATGCACTACCATAACTGGTTGGCGCATCCCCATAGTCTTTTGAGTCAGGTGCAGCAGCACATTGAGCTTGATCTAAGGCGTACGCTAAAACGTTATGCATGAAACGTTCTTGGTTGCTATCAATCGCGCCTGTGTATTCCCAAATTTGCCCTGGACCTTCAATGAACATTTCATCAAACATCATAATGGCACGATTGCCATCTCCCACGGTAAATAAAGCGGGACGTTCAATAGCAGAACTATCTATAAACGTAGCAAAAAGATTACTGCCAGCAGGAAGCGTACCTTTGAGAACAGCATTCGGCCGTGTATTGAGAATATTGGGTTGACCGATCATGTTGCCAAACACACGATTATTAATCGGTGAATTTTTCACATCGATCGTTCTTTGTGTGTTATCACTTATCATTGGAATTTCATCAACAGTGACACCAAAGGCTTGTAGTGTTGCCCAGCCCTGCTGATGGTAGTCATACATGATGACACCACCTAAATCGACATACGCTTTGAGCAGATCTGTATTCGCCCCACCATCATCGGCTACAGTTACAACTTGGTATTGCTCTAGCAACTCAGCCGCAGTCATATTGATCGTCGTACTATTAGTATGAGTAATAGTCAAATTATTAGTACGGCTATAAGTACCTGTAGCGCCATAATTGGTTGGGTCAAGGACTTGCGTTCCCATGAAATCAGTACGCAAAGCATAAACGCCGAAACTACCGATGTTGATAGTATTACACTGCGTAAGAGGCTGAGTATTATCAAAAATAAACTCAACGACATAATCTTCGACTTCACCATCTGAAGCAGACACCGTTGCTCTGGTATCAGGCTCACTCCCTGCTGCGGTTGTCGTCAAACTATCCGTTGTTAAACGCACACGCACAAAGTGGGTCCCTGGGTTTAACCCAGATAAGCCAGACCAAGTGATACTCTGTGTTGAAGCGCCTGTTGCGGCAGCGATATTCGCTGTTTGATACTCATCGACATCAAAAGTCCCACTATTATCACTGTCTAACCACACATGTAACGTTGCCGGATCACTTGGGTGCGAGTTATTAACGTCAATCGATAGTGAATAGGAGGTATCTAAGAAAGTATTTAATGTCGGCACTGAAGCGATAGCGTCTTCATCATCAACACCACCGGTAGGATCGTCAACGGTATCATCATCGGTAGCATTGCCGTTATCATCAATGCCATCCCCCCAATCTGATTGATCGTAATCGATTATCGCACCAAGCAGTACTGTCTCTGTACTCTGCTGATGGGAAGCACTACCATAGCTAGTGGGTGCATCACCAAAGTCAAACATAGCAATGGCACGCCAATCAACCTCTGTTCCATTAGCAGATGGATAATAAGCCAGAGAGTTAGCCCCTGAAGTAATAGCGGTACCCGTGGTTGAATTAACGATCCCTGACTGCCAAATCGCTAATGGAGATGGTGGCGGTAAAATCGCATCATCAATCCCATCTAGATTACTATCAACACCAGATAAAACGTTTGTTAGTCCAGCTTCATCGGTGTCATTAGTTTCAGAATTATCCGAATCCAAATCACGCCAGTCAGGCTCATCCGCACCATCATTATTGTTCGGTGTGATCCCATCTTGACCATAATTGGTAGCAATATAAGCGGTATTTAAACCGTTATTTGCTGCATAAGTAGCTAACGAGTCATTATTCGGTGGGATATAACCTGCGGTAGTTTGCGCCCCAACATTATCTGGAATACCGTCATTATCGCTATCTAAATCCAAATGATCAGGAATACCGTCGAGATCTGTATCGACTAAGACTTCTTGTAACGCTGTTTGTAATTGTAACCCACAAAATCCCCAATCATTACCAGAACCACTGGCACCAAAATGTTCATTCCGCAATGTTAATTGTGTTAATGGTCCTGTGGTTGGTGCAGTGTATGTGAATGTTAATACCTGATCCCCAGCGTTCGTTAATGTTTCATTAGGCGTAATCGTTTGCCCATTAATGATGGCTCTAAATACCGAGCTTGGACTATGCCAAACATTAACATGCATGCGTAAAGTGTAGGTTTCTCCTGCTTCAAATACATTTCCAGTTGGAAAGAATTGCGATTGTAATATGTACCAATTACCTCGATGGTCGGTCGTTCCATTACAATTATTACCTGTATCACCTTCAGAACATCGTGTTAAATATCCCCAACCACGCCCATAAGGGTTTTCGCTAGCACCACACTTATCACCACCATAGCTACCCCATACACTGTTACGTTGATTATTTGATGTCTCGCCAGGTAATCCACAAGCAGCATTACCTGCATGAACTAGTGGGTTATATTCTCCATCAGCAGTATGAAGTACTGTTGGACAGTGGCTTGGCGCAGTACCAGAGGCAGGCTCGAACCAATCAACAAATAAATCCGTAGGTGCATAATCAATTTCATCAACATCTAAGATACCGTCGTTATCATCATCAACATCGATATCATCATTAACACCATCGTTATCAGTATCTGTGCCTGATGGGTTAGAGATACTAGGTGGTATATAAGTTACAGGCACCCCATAGTCTTCTACTTCCCCATCGGAGGCTTGAACTGTGGCGCGGGGATCAGGATCTGAGCCTGTGGCCGTTGTTGTTAAGTTATCAGATGTAATACGAGCGCGAAGATAACGTTGACCAAATTTAGGAACTATCCCATTCCAAGTGATCGTCTCATTATTTGTGCCAGAGCCAGCCGCAATAACTGCCGTTTCAAGCTCATCAACATCAAACGTACCGCTGCCATCACTATCAAACCACACATAAAGATTCGCTAGCGAGGTATGGTTATTCGTTACAGAGACGTCAACACTGAAGCTAGTATCGTTCGCTTCTAAACTTGGGATCACCACTATACTGTCTTCATCATCCACTCCTCCCGTAGGATCATCAACAGTATCATCATCACTCGCAGTAGTACTGTTATCGATACCATCTCCCCAAGAGCCGATATCTAAATCCAATACAGTGCCTAATTTAATATCGTTACCACTGGCCATATGGGAAGCAGTTCCAAAACTCGCAGGTGCATCACCATAATCAGCGCCCAGAACTTGCACCATATAATCTTCAACCTCACCGCCTTGGGTATAACCAAACCAATCATTGGCTGTTAATGACGTAGTTGAAAGACGTACCCGTAACGCCACAGGCCCTGACGTAAGGGAAGTAATATTATTCCAAGTCAGTGTAATTTTATTCGATAGGTTATTGCTACCCGTCGGATAATTATCAGCACTAAATACAGCATTAGAGAACGGTGTACCATTGGCTGCAACATGCAATTCATCTACTATTTCATTCGTGCTAAACTGCCCATCTCCATTAATATCGAGCCAAGCAGCTAATGTTGCTGTTGCGCCAGTGCCGTTATACGCAGCAATGTCTACGCTGTAGCTATTCGTCGTAGACGAATAAAAAGGAAGAGGCTGCACAATCCCTGTTTCATCATCCGTGCCAGTATTATCATCAGTTAATGCGTCACTACTTGATGTCACGTTGTATTCTGAATCTATATTATTGCTGCCCAAATACAGTGAGCTGACATAATCATGCGCAGGGCCATCACTGGCAATCGTAGTTTTATAAGTATCAGGCGCATCACCTAAATCAATCGTATTAGAAGCAACTAAATAATAATCTTCCACCTCCCCATTAACTGCCAGCCCTAGTGAGCGTTCATCACTATTTACAGTGCCGCTATCGTCACTAAGAATTTCAGTTGTCAGACGCAAACGCATTCCGTAAGCAATATTATTAGATGTAGCAACATCATTTATCCAACTTAAGGTATAAGTTTGCGTACCACTGCCTGCCGGAATAAGCTGGACACCAAAAGGTTGTGTTACCGCTTGCTGAATAAGTTCATCGGATTCAAAACTGCCATCTCGATCCCAATCAATCCATGCATAAAGATATGCATTAAGTCCGGAATTATTAGTAACAGAGATATCGGCTTGATAGCCCGCACCATTGCTTATTACAGGTAAGATATCGGTTAATAGACTATCTTCATCATCGGTAACATTGGTATCATCACCAGTGCCATCGGATGAGGCTAAATCAGTGATATCTGCATCTGGTGCTTGGGAGCCTAAATACAAAGAAGGTAGTGCATCTACATTGTGGTAAGGACCATTATTAAGATAATTGGTTTGATAATCCCCTGTTGTTGTCGAGGCTGTAGTATCAGGTAAATCACCAAAATCACCACCGCCTAATAAGATGGCGTGATCTTCAACTTCACCATCACTGGCGGCACCATTCGCATCCGAAGTAGTGAGAGGATCCGTTGATAAACGAAAACGAATATAACTGCTACCTGAGGTTAAATACTGTAATTGTGTGGCATTAAAGGTGAAGGTATAAGCCCCATTTTGTCCATTGGCAATGGTCACAACCTGCCCTTCAATCGCATCAAACACGCCATTACGGTTGCTATCAATCCAACCAACTAAATAAGCATCACTGCCAGTGGTATTACGTACGGTGAGTTCCACAGGATAAAACATGCTGCCAATAGGAATGGGCATTAAAGTTGACATCACGCCATTTTCATCGTCGCTGCCTGATGTATCGTCCCCTAAAGCATCACTCGATGTTTGTGAGGGTAAATCAGTATCAATGGTGCTGTTCCCTAAATACAGATTCGCCGTGTTTGTAATGAGATGGTACGCCCCCCCCAAAGAGGGATCTATGCCATAACTGCTCGGGGCATCACCCAAATCAATATTACTCATCACAATGCGGTGATCTTCAATCTCACCACTTCCATCCCCTCCAAGCGAAGAGACTTCGGTAATATTTGTAACAGCACGGCTAATCAATCGTAAGCGTAAAAAAAGCGCACTGGTATTACTGGGCGTGATATTGTTCCATTCAAGTTCTGTATTTACTTGCGTTACACCATTTGGAATTTGAACAATTTGTCCTTCGCTTTCTTCAAATTGACCATTACGATTAAAATCAATCCAACCCACTAAAGTTGCTGTCGAACCAACATTATTAGTCACGGGAATATATATTTTATAATCTGTTGAAGAAGATTGGATCGGTGGTAGATTGAGATCGCTTTCATCAGGATTATTATTCGTATCATCAGCAGTAGCGGTTGCATTTTGTAAATTTCCCGAATCCAAGTCAGGGGCGCTATCACCGATATATAAATTACTATTAATAGTTTGATAAGGACCGCCATTACTGGCTAAGGTTTCAAAATTATCAGCACCCGTCCCTATGCCCGTATCAGGCGCATCACCATAATCAAGATCACCATTAACAATAAAACTATGATCCTCGACCTCACCATCAGCGGCTTCACCATACCAATCTATATTTGATTCTGAGCCATAACGAAAGCGACTATTAACAGTGCCAACAATCGAATTTAGCGATATAGGTAAAGAGAGTGATATCACATTGGCCGCAGGACTGAGATTTGTCGCAATTTGTTCATCTACATCATCAAAATCACCATCATCATTCCAATCAACCCACGCATTAAGCACACCGGTACCATTTGTTGGGATATTTAAACTAACGATATCCCCAACATTAAAAACTTGTCCCTGAATAGCGATATTGTTAGCAATAGAGCCGACGTAAACACCATCTTCATCATCACCATTAGCATCGCTATCATCACCAGTCACATCCGTGCCGCCATTTGCTGTATTCTGGCTAAGCTGCTCAATATCAGCTATAGCAGCTCCCATATATAATGTTGAGTCTGACGAAGTATCATGTGCTGCATCTAAGTAACGGACATTATGATCACCATAATCACAATGCTCTGTCACTGCGACAGACTCAAACCCCATAAAAACATAATTTTGACCGCCAGGATCATTCGAGTGCGTAAAATGAACAAAATAGAGCCCTTGAGATAAATCCAAAACATTCGGCTCTGTTTGTACTGGTGTTACATGAAGTTCAGTACCATCTATTTCATGTACAGACAGAACAGATGTCATTGAGCCGTCACTTTGAACGGTGTATTCAAGTGTAAAGTCTCTTGGTGTAGTCGATGATCCAACAACGGTACTACTGTATCCAGACCAATCTGCAGCACCTAATATTTCCGTATTTGTACCATTCCATTGACCATCCAATGCAGCCCAAATAAATGGGTTATCACCAAATGCCCCTGCATTCACATCAATATGATCAGTTAAACCAAACAACGCATCACAATCACCACTATCTTCACAACGAATACGAAATGTATATTTCACTATCATTGGAAATGTTGCTGTTGCAGAATCACCTGGTGCTAGAATTTCAATTTCAAAACGCTTTTCATTTCCTCCCCCTGCTTTCAATGCGCTCGAAAATAATTCATCACCAACAATGGTTACTTTTCCTGCTGGAAATCCATCGGCAGGATCTTCGTTATATCCTGGTAGTGATTTAATATCAGCGCCCGTCGTTGCTCTTAATGCAGTAGAACAAGCTAATACTTGTGGGTAATTTAAATACGTATTAAAGGAATAAAGATCTGTGTTCTGAGCAGACATGACTTTTTTAGAACTTTGATACTCTAAATCCCAATCTCCGCCTTTTTGTACATTACCCGTTAAGTCTGTAGAAGCCGCAACAGACACGCCAGTATATTCAGCGATTTTTTCGATCAGTTGTTTGCCTTGTTCAGATTGCGCAACATCACAGCCTAAAACATTAATGTGGCCTTCTGCACCAAGGTGATGACCGATTTGCTGGAGGATCTCTTGATAAGCATCTATGTTGGCAAGAGTGAGAGATTCTTTTCCTAAAAATATCTTCCCATCTTCACCATGAGAGAATATATCAAGAACATGGATATTTTTATTCTCTTGTATTTTTAGTGCGAGGTTGTGAATACTATTAAATTCAACAATAGGTATACCGTATTCTTGAAAATAAGACTTATCAGCGAGTTGACTATCAACCACCGTTAATTTCTGTGGTTCACTTTTATTTAATGTCAGCAATAAATATGCAAATAATACACTCGTTATGACAAGCGATATTAAAAGAAGAATCCCTGTTCTTATTTTCATATTCACAGTCTATCACCATAATAAAAATAAAAGACATATAGCTAGTGCAAGTGTTAAGCCAAAAAAAAACACTTTAAAATAAGTCAATTACTCAACTTACTTTAAAGTGTTTAAGACTTTATTTTTATTTTGCGTCGTTATTTAGTTCTTATTTTTTTTATTCCCCACAAATATGCGATATACACTTTTTAGGCCTCGTGAGCGCGAATTTCACGTAAATAACGATAAATCGTATGAATCGAAATATCTAACCCTTTAGCCGCAATTTGTGCGCTGTCTTTTAAGTCAAATATTCCAAGATCATGCAAACGCGTCACAATTTCACGGCTCTTTTTCGATGGTGGGATCGTTGTATCATTCACGACCTGCTCGCGCACATTCTCAATCGAGCTATGCATCATTTCATCATTATTTCGAGCAAACGTTTCTGCTGTCACACTATGATCAACATGAGAATACATATTTGGCAGCAAACTCTGCATCATTGATTGAAATGGTGCGTCTAAGTTTGAGTTAACACATAACATACCAATCGCCTGGTGCTGCTTATTGCGAATAATCGTCGTAATTGAACGTAGCGTTTTTCCATCAGGACTTTTGGTAATGTAGGCATCAGAGACATCTTTACCTTCATTTAGCTTTACCAACGCAATATTGGTGATAGGTGCACCCACTTCTCTTCCAGTGATGTGACCATTTGCAATTTTCATTATTGATGGATTTTTTGCATCTAAACAATGTAAGAGAACTTCTGTGTGCTCTCCCCACATCGCAGCAATACCATCAACAATATTCTCCATAGCGTGAAGGATATCGTAATCACTTTCTGTTAATTCATGCACTTTTCACCTCCACTTGGAACGCAGTGCTGCAATATTTGATGCTATACCCAACTAACTAAAAGGCGCTTAATCTAGTGAGAATGCCTTGAGTATATTCTACTAAAAGTAACGTTCCTAGAATAACAATGAACGGTTTTATGCAAGGTAAAATACAGTATTTATACAATTAATAAAGCGTAATCGGGACAATTGTATAGATTTGCAACATCCCCAAAAGCTACCGCATATCAAATGTTAATCATAGGTAACGACTATCTAACCTGAAAATACCCTCGCCAACGCCATTGATACAATCAATCTATGATTTATCACCAAATCACCTCAAGATACTAGGTTCAGTGAGAATACCTTGGTTTATAGACAAGAAGACGATTTGAAGAGCTAGTGGTGCTAAATCAAAAATTGACGACAACATATACAAAAAAACCATTGCCACTCTTCAATACGAAGAATAAAAGCAATGGTTTTGTGTTCATTAGAAGTGCTATGCTGACATGATATCGATAATGGTTGCATCTGTGTTCGACATACCGACACTTACCATTTTACCAATATTTCTGATCGTTTTTTCTACATCTTCAGCCACAATACCTTGAGAGCGAGCTTCGTTATTATCAATCGCCATCAAGAAGCTCATTACTGCAGAGCTAGTTGAGCTTTTCACTTTCATTGCACAAGTTGATTTTGCTCCATCACAATACATACCCGTGGTATCACTTAAGGTATTTTGAATAGCAAAACACATTTGTTCAAACGAACCACCCGCTAAATACACCATCCCCATCGCAGCAGCAGAGCTGGTTACCGCATTACCACAGAAAGGTGACAATGGTGGGTAAAACGATTTCATGTAAATCGCACCAAGATGGCTCATGATCAAGGCACGTGCTAATTGCTCTTCTGAAGAACCAAAATGCAGTGCGGTTTCGACTACAGGCATGGTAGCTGCAATACCTTGGTTGCCACTACCAAAGTTACTCATTGCTGGTAGTGTTGCGCCGCCCATACGTGCATCAGATGCTGCAGCCGTTCGCATCACTACTTTATTAATTAAGCCTTCACCAAACAAACCATTGGCCATGCTTTTTTGAATGGTACGACCGACTTCCAAACCATACGCATTTTTTAATCCTTCATCCGATAACGCACTATTTAGATTACGCGCATCAAGAATAAATTTGATCTCGTCAAAATCAACGTTTGTGGCATAGTCATAAATCCCTTTAATCGAGATATCTACGCCTTCACACACTGATGCCGTTGATGCTGGCTTCTTATCTGTATTGAGATCAGAGCTTGCATCAAACACAATCTTGCCATTGTGCGTTTTCTTGATCACTTGAGTATGACCACCGCTAATTTCAACAATAGCGACATCATTGCCTGCTTTTGCCGTCACTTCACAGTAAATAAACTCTTCAACATCTTTACGCCCAGCACTCACTTTGCCAGCATCAATCAGTTGTTGGGCTAGTTCTACGTGCTCAGGTTTAATATCAACCAGTACTTCCAAGCCACCATTAGGGTTACCACCCACAGCACCCGCCGCTGACGCAATGGCTAAACCAATACGTCCTGTGCCAGGTACGAATACACCCATTGAATTTTTGAAAAGATTATCAGAGACCTTAACATCTAATTCTTCTGGCATTTGACCCAACAATTCAGCGGCAACAGCTGATGCATAAGCGGCTGAAATTGGCTCAGTACAACCAAACGCAGGTTTAACTACTGCATTAATGATGTTCTTGTATTGCTGCCATTGTGTATTCATGAGTGGTTCCCCTACTAATTTCTTATTATTTATTGCTGTCTTTATTATTTACGGTGTGCAATCGCTTCAATTTCAACCAATGCACCCATAGGAAGATCTTTCACAGCAAAGCAGCTACGTGCAGGACAATCTGTTTTAAAGAACTCTGCATATACCGCATTAAATGCAGCAAAGTCTTCAATATTAGCTAGGTAACAAGTTGTTTTTAAAACTGTTTCCATCTCACCACCGCCAGCTTCAATCACTGAGCGAAGATTTTCTAGTGATTGGCGAGACTGAGCGCTAATACCACCTTCAACAATACCGCCTTGCTCTTTACATACAGGCAGCTGACCTGATGTAAAAATTAAATCGCCAAATGCGTTGCCATGTGAATATGGACCAATGGCATCAGGAGCTGATTGAGAAGTAATTACTTTTGTCATGATTCTTTATCTCGCTATCGAAAATTCAAATTTAGTTTAACCTTGCAAACTCAAAATTTGCAACTATTTTTGAAATTAAAAATAAAATCAATCTTTCCATAAATAGTAAAAAACCGATAAAATTATGAAAAACCAGCTATAA